>CAZUBB010000172.1:0-10183 GCA_964618485.1 uncultured Pirellulales bacterium | reverse complement strand
AAGATAAAAAACGTTTGCTTCCGCCGCGCGTGCGCGGCGACAGGCGGTTGCGTTTCCACGCGGCCGTCGCCGCGGATGTGGTGCAGCGTGACGCCGCGCTCGGAAAGCACGCGTCCCACTAGCAACTGGCGGTGGCAGACCTGCGGGTCTTCCTCGCTGCAGACGAGCGCCACGCGGAATTCCTGAATCCCTCGCTCCAGCCGCGCAATCCCGGAGAGAAACAGCTCACTCTCCGCGAGCCGATAATACAGCACGCGGCCGTCGGCATCATAGAATTCGCTTCCCGTCGGCCGACCGCCGAGTTCTTTGCCCAGGAACAAATACTTCATCCCTGCAGACGTGACCGCGGTGGTCAGTTCGGCGCGATTGAACTGCGGCGAGTAGGCCGAGTGGGGCTGCGTCCGCGTATCAACCAGCACGTCGATCCGTTGCGAGGCCAAGAGCGCTAGGAACGCGTCCAACGCATGATTGGAGTGGCCTATCGTGAAGATCTCCGGCCGCGGTGCGTTCATCCTATCCCCAACCCATTTGCTACGTGACAACGCCGCCTACCTGTTGATATTGAAACAGGCCGCGCGTCGCGCATCAAGACTCGATCTGCTCATGATTCACGTCGTCGGCAGGAATCGCGGTCTTGATGTTCGCGCGCTGGCCAGCTTCCCGCAACGAATAAGGTACGACGATCAGCACCAGGATGACAAACATCGTCAGAAACGCCCATTCCAGCGAGAATCCCCACCAGATGAGCATCGAGACCAAAGCTAGCCCGACGAAGCTCAGCAGTAGGCCGAGGGCCAGAAGCCTGACGCGATCCTTTCGCCAGGCCCTGCCCGTCGTCCAACCGGTCGGCGGCGCCAGTTCAGTTCGCGGCGCTTGGTAAGGGTTCTCGCTCACGCCGCCGGTTCCTCCGCCACCTCTCCAATCGTTCGCCGCCCGTATTGCCAGGCTGCGACAAAACCTGCCAAAGTGGCGAACCACAGCCCGCCGTGGGCCATGAACAGCACGCGGTAGCGCGTCGCCACTTCGTTTCCCTCGAAGGGATCAGTCACGCCCAGGGTCTCAAGCGCTTGATGCGAAATCGTACTGGGCACGCCGCCTAGCATCTCCAGCGCGACGAACGCCGTTGACGCGACGACGAACCCCTCGGCGAAAACGCTCCGCGCGCCGCCGCTCTGCGCGACGCGATTCACCAAGCAGATCGCCGCGACGACCCACATCGGAAACACCGCGAAGCCCCACGGCGACAACGGGTTCGCCGCGCCGACCACCGCCACCGCCACGTACAGCGTGACGACGAGCAGCGACAGGATGGAGAAACGTAGCTTCATGTTCGCCGGCGTGATGAGCACAACATGGCGGTGACCGCGATGGGCGTTTACCCCGGGCGTTGAAACATCCGGCGCGCGGATAGTGTCCGGTGCGCAGATTATCCCCGGCGGCGGTGGGAAATCCAACCGGGCTCTGCGAACCTGCTTGGCGGACGCGGATCGCCGAGGTTACCATTGAGCGAGTCTTCTCGAACATCGCCGCGTTTCGCCCACACTCTGAGCTAGGGAGTTCTTGTCATGAGTCGTTTCTCCTCCGGTCGCCGCAAATTCCTGCAATCCACTGCCGGCTTGGCCGCGTCGGGCATGCTCCTTCCAGACTGGCTGGCCGACCTGTCCTACGGCATGAAGCTCCGCTATCGCGCCAAGGCCGATCGGCTGCGGCTGGGCTCGATTGGCGTCGGCGGCCAGGGGACCGGCATCATGCATTCGGCGCGGCGCTTTGCCGATCAGGTCGCGGTCTGCGATGTCGATCGCGGGCATGCCGAACGCGCGAAGGAAGGGACCGAAGCCGAGATCTACAGCGACTATCGCAAACTGCTCGATCGCGACGACATCGACGTGGTGACGATCGGCACGCCGGATCACTGGCACACGAAGATTTGCATCGCGGCGCTCAAGGCCGGCAAGGACGTCTACTGCGAGAAGCCCCTCACGCTGACGATTCACGAAGGGCAGCAGATTGCCAACGCGGTCAAGGAAACCGGCCGCGTCCTGCAAGTCGGCACGCAGCAGCGCAATGACGTCGGACTGTTCGGCCGCGCCGTGGCGACGATCCGTGCGGGACAGCTCGGCAAGCTGAAGAAGGTGATCGTCAGCCTGCCGCTCTCGACCGACGAAGGGGGACCGTTCCCGAAACAGGAAGTCCCCGAGGGACTCGATTGGGAAATGTGGCTCGGCCAGGCGCCGTTGGCGGATTACTGCCCGGAACGTTGCCACTTTCAGTTTCGCTGGTGGTACGAATACTCCGGCGGCATTGCCACCGATTGGGGCGCGCATCATATGGACATCGCCCAATGGGGCATGGACGTGCAGGAGTCGGGCCCGCAGACAATCGACAGCACGGCGACCAAGATGCCGCAGATTCCCGGCGGTTACAACACGCCCAAGCAGATGCGCTGCACCTATCAGTATCCGGGCGACATCGAAGTGCAGATGACGACGGGGGGTGAAGGAGTCTTGTTCGAAGGCGAAGACGGTCGGCTGTACGTCAATCGCGGCCGCATCACCGGCAAGCCGATCGAAGAGCAAGACGCCGATCAAGGCCTGCGCGACAAGGTGCAAAAAGTCCTCGCCGAGGAGGTCTACCGCGGCCGCAAAGTGGGCGACCACATGGCCGACTTCTTCAACTCCGTGGCCGACCGCTCGAAGCCGATGTCGGACGTCGTCAGCCAGTACCGCTCGGTGAGCGCCTGCCATCTGGCCAATATCTCCGCCCGCCTCGGCCGCAAACTGACCTGGGACGCCGCCGCGGAGCAATTCGTCGGCGACGACGAGGCCAACGGCATGCTGTCGCGGCCGCAACGTTCGCCGTACGAGATCGAGGGTTAACGCAGGCGGGAGGCGCTAGGCCGGAGGCGGCAGATCAAAACAGCGAGCCGGAAGCGTTAGCGCCCGGAGTCACGGCCGCTTTCGCATCCGGCGCCGCTAACCTCGCTCCGCGCATGCAACTGCGCCGGGAAGCGCCGCGTCGTTGGTATTGCGATCCGGACCGGTTAGAATGACATGTCGAGAGGCGACCGAGGATCCGGATCGCCAGTTGGGCGATCAGGCGGCGAGCGACTTGGGAGCAGGTATGGCGTCAGCGAATTCCCCCAATCCCGGCGAGCAACCAGGGATTTCCCCCGCGTTGCGGCGCCGGCTTCAGCAACAGTTCGAGGCGGGCAGCCAGAAGTCGAACCGCGGCGAGTACGACTACGCCACGACGATGTTCGCCGCCTGCGTGGAAGGGGACCCGGGGAACCAGATCTACCTGCAGAGCTTCCTGGGAAACCTCTACAAGAAGTACGGAGACAACAAAAAGGGCGCCGCGCTGGCCGGGGTCAAAGGAGTCGGCATCAAGGGCTCCATCAAGAAATCGGAGATGCAGAAAGACTGGCTCGGCGTCATCAAGACCGGGCTCGAAGCGCTCAAACTGAACCCCTGGGACGCCGGCGCGCTTACTTCGATGGCCGCCGCGTGCGAGAAGCTCGAGTTCGATGACAATCGCATTATCCTGCTACAAGGCGCCTGGAAGGGAAATCCGACCGATCCCGAAGTGAACCGCCTGCTCGGCCGGGCGCTGCGCGAAAACGGTCGCTTTGACGAAGCGATGGCACACTTCCGTCGCGTCGTGCAAGTGAAGCCTGGCGACGAAGAGGCCATGCAGGCGCTGCGAGCGATCGATGCCGAGCGCGCCATTAAGAAGGGGGGCTTCGAGGACGCCCAGTCGAGCACCGACGTGATGGCGGACAAGCAGTTGCAGAAGGAACGCCGTGAGGGAGGTGGCGTGCAACTCACCCCCGAACAGCAGATCGAGCGCCATCTGACGAAGAACCCGGCGGATATCCCGAAATATCTGGAGCTGGCCAACCTCCACACCGGCAATCAGAAGCTCGAACAAGCGGAGAAGGTGCTCACCCGAGCACTGGAGGCTTCGGGCGGAGACCTGCAAATCCGCGAGCGGCTGGAAGACCTGCAGATGCGCCGCGCCCGTGAGGCGGTCGACCTGGCCCGCAAGCAGGCCGAAGCGGAGCGCACGCCGCAGGCGATCGAGCTCTACAAGAAGATGAAGTCGGAGCTCAACACGCGGGAACTGGAATTCTACCGCGGGCACGTGCAGCGCTATCCCACGCAACATGGCTATAAGTACGAGTTGGCCGCGCGGATGATGAAGGCCGGCATGCACCGCGAGGCGATTCCGCTTTTGCAAGAGGCCCAGCAGGATCCCAAGCGCAAGGGAGAAGTCCTCTTCGCGCTCGGCGAGTGCTTCACGCAGATCAAGCAGTACAAGCTCGGCCTGCAAAACTACGAGGCTTCGCTGGAGGCCATTTCCACTCGCGACATGGAGCAGCGGAAGCTGGCGATGTACTGGTCCGGCAAGGTCGCGCTCAAGGCGTTCAAAGACCTCGACAAGGCGGAAAAGTATCTCTCCGAACTGGCCGGACTCGACTTCAGCTACAAAGACGTCGGCCAACTCCTGGAGGAAATCGCCGCCGCCCGCGGGGACAGCACCGGCGCGGTGGATTTGAGCTAGAAGTCCCAGGGATTGTCGATGTCCGAACCTACTGCGCCGACCGTGGCCGAACATCGCGCGAATTCGCCGCAGCAAGTGCGCTGCGCGGTCATCACCGTCAGCGATACGCGCACCCTTGAGACCGACACCGGCGGCGCGCTGGCGATCGAGTTGTTGACCGGCTTTGGGCACGAGGTCGTCGCGCGGGAGATTGTCCGCGATGAACCGGACGCCATGCGGGCCGTGATCGCACAACTCCGCGAGCGAACGGAGGTCGACGCCATCTTGTTGACCGGCGGCACCGGGCTCGGATCGCGCGACATGACCTTCGAGACGATCTCCGCGCTGATCACGAAAGTGTTGCCGGGTTACGGCGAGATCTTCCGCGTGCTGAGCTTCGAGGAAATCGGCCCCGCGGCCATGCTCAGCCGCGCCGTCGGCGGGCTGATCGATCGCCAGGTGGTACTCACGATGCCCGGCTCGCCGGCAGGCGTCCGACTGGCGATTCAACGGTTAATCGGCCCGGAGTTAGCGCACCTGGTGCGCGAAGCGCGGCGGTAGCTGTTTAGCCAAAAAATGCGCAAAATGGGGCTTTTCGCCGCGCGACCCACTGCTTAGAGTGGTATTGTCGCGCCGCTTGGCATTCCTGGGCGGCGCCAGAGAGGCTTTTTCGAGCGCCGGATTCGCGTCGTGGCCGGGCAGGATGCTACGCGGCGGCTGCTGAAAGGAACAGAGTTTGATCGACAGCGGCGAGGCGGCGCACCCGTTGCGCGCCCCAGGCGGGATCTGGGTCTCACTCATTGGACTGTGTTTGCTGGCTGGCGGTCCGCGCATGTTGCGAGCCGAAGAATCGGCGGACGAGCGCATGGATTATTGCAACGCGCGCCTGTGCGTTCACACTGACCTGCCGAAACCCGACGCGGAAGCGCTGCTCAAGCGCCTCGATTGCACGCTCAAAGGCGCTGCCCGCTTCTTTGGCGCCACCCCGCGCGACTCGATCGAGATGTTTGTCGTCGACCGCTTGGAACAATGGCCGGCGGAGAACTTTACCCATCCCGCGGCACGGCTGCTGATCGGCGGTGTTGGCGGCGGCGTGGTGGCCAAGGAGTTCAGCGACGGCGCCACGGCGCCGCGCAAAGTAATCGTTTTCGCCGCGGCGCTGCCGGGGATTCCCGAACACGAGGTCATTCACGCCTATTGCGTGCAGACGTTCGGCATCAGCGGCCCGACGTGGTTCAAGGAAGGGATCGCCGAAATGCTTTCGGCCGGCGTCCGGGAACATGCTGCGGTCGATTGCCCCGCCGACGTGGTCGCCTACTTGCAGGAGGCCGAGCCGCGTACGCTCTCCGAGGTGACCTCGGCGAACGGGGAATTCACTGCGCCGCTGGCCGCGTCGCTGGTGGCGATGCTCGACGAGCATCATGCGAGTCATGGCCAAGACGCCGTGGCTTCAATGGACGACTGGCGCGACGAACACTCCGAGGTCGTCCGCGCCGCTCGACTGGAATACCACTGGTGCTGGTCCGCGTGCCATTTCCTCCACCAGCACCCGGAATACAACTGTCGATTCAAGATGCTCGCCCGCGGCTATGTCGCCGGTCAGCCGGTCGAGTTCGACGCCATGTACGCTCCCGTCCGTGACCGCCTGGAGTTTGAGTACCGGTTTTTTCTGGAACGCCTCGAGCCAGGCTACCGCGTCGATTTGTGCGCCTGGGAATGGCGCGATCCGAGCGAAGGACGCCCCGGGAAGCGCGCGCCCAGCCTGAAAATCATCTCGGGGCGAGGGTATCAATCGACCGGCATGGAGCTCCACGAGGGGGACTGTCTTGGCTACGATGCCCAGGGTGAATGGCGCTTCGCCAAAGACGCCACGCCGGTCGATGCCGACGGCGACAGCGACGGCGCCGGCCGCCTGGAGGGCGTGCTCCTCGACGGTTACACGCTGTCGGAACCCTTCGATCTGGGGCGGCAGGGCAAGCTCATGAGCCCCGCCAGCGGCAAACTTTACGTCCGCTGCCGCGACGCCTGGGGCGAGTTAGCGGATAATCGAGGTCTCGTGCGCCTCACGCTCCGCAAGTCGAGCAAGCCGTAACGGACGCTCGACGATTCTTCGCGCCGCCCCGTCCGCAACGCCCCATCGCGCGGCTATGCTTAGAGGGCCGCTCTTGGCGACCCTGCTCTCTCCCGCCCCCACCAGCAGGCCGTCGCAGAGCCGGGCGCTTGCCTGTCCGTATCCCACCGCTTGCAGGGCCAACTTGAGCACCATCGACGGTAAGTTCCAAATCCCCGCCATTCCACCCACCCCTTCCAACATGCACGCCTGGCACGACATCTACATCGACGACAACATGATCGAGAGCAGTTTCCCGGTCGTGATCGAGGTTCCCAAGGGGAGCAAGAACAAATACGAGCTCGACAAGGAAACCGGTTTCCTGCGTCTCGATCGCACGCTGTATAGCGCGATGTACTACCCGGCCGACTACGGTTTCATCCCTCGCACCTTCTGCGACGACGGCGATCCACTCGATGCGCTGGTGCTCAGCCAAGAGGCGGTCGTACCGCTGACGATCGTCGAAGCCCGGGCGATCGGCCTGATGCGGATGCGCGATGAGAAGGGGATCGACGACAAGATTATCGCGGTAAGCATCCACGATCCGGCGTTCAACGGTTACCAGATCCACACCGAATTGCCCGACCATACGCTCAAACAGATCAAGCGATTCTTCGAGGACTACAAGGCCCTGGAAAACAAGCAGGTCGTCGTCGACGACTTCATGGGCCCGGTCGACGCCGCCCGCGTGCTGCGCGAATCGCTCGGCATGTACCGCCAGCTGCGCCGTGGCGAGCTGTATCGGAAGTAGGAGAGGAGCACGGAGTTCGGAGAACGGAGTTGCGAGGATAGAACTCCAAGCCCAGGGATGGCCGCCACGGACTCCGCATGCACGCTCGACTCAGTGCGGCCTTCCCTGGGATCGCGCCTCACACCATCCCAGGGAAGGCCGCACCGAGTCACTGAAGCGCAGGGAGTCCGTGGTGGCCATCACTGGGCTTAGCGCTGGCAATCAAACGACTTCGCGCGGCTGGAATCAGCCGAAGACCATATGCCGCAACGAGAATGGCGATTTTCGCTGCGCGCCGCGTTGGTCTGCTTTGCCGTCCTGGCTGTCGTGTTGGCGATCGCGCGCGGGATGAATCCGCTGCTGGCCGCCGGAATGCTCATCGGCGGCGGCGTGGGCGCGATGATCGATGCGGCGCTGCGGCGTCGCCTCACCAGCGTCTGGATCGCCTTCGCGCTCTGGAGCCTGGGCGCGGTGTTTCTGCTATCGCTCGCCGGGCGATAGCCCGTTCATTGACACGTTACGCCGCTTTGCCAAGCTGCCGGCGGTAGGTCTTGAACTTAATCAACCAGCCGTCGCCGAGCGTGGTGAGCGCGATGCGGTCCTCGAGGTTCGGGCGGAAAACCGTCAACACGAGCAGCGGCAAGTACCAAGCCATGAACAGGCCGCCGTCCTTGGCGATCCAGAACTGCGTGCCAAGCATCAGCGCCGCGGAGCAGCTCATCAGCGTGCCGAGGTTTTTCGGCTGCGGCCACAGCGCCAGGCTCAATGAGAGGACGAGGAAAATCGTCATCACGGTCAGCCGGTAAGCCGACAGTTCGGCGTCCCAGAAACCACCGACGTCGGGCGTCTGAAAGTTCGTCCAGCCGAACATCGACTGCACCTGGGCGACGAACGAATCCATGCTGCTCGAAGTCCACGCCAGGCTGGCGACGAGGATGGCGATCATGGCCGTCGCGCCGGTTAAGAATCGCCACAACCCGCGTTGCCAGTAGAAACCGGCCCAGAGCGGCAGCAAGAACAACGGGTAATAAATCGCCCCGGCCGCCAGGCCCATGAGCATCCCCGCCACCGCCGGACGACGGTAGCAGAGGAGCGCCCAGACCATCAGCGCCGCCGGCAATACGTGGTCGACCCGCCCGGTCATCTGCGAGGTGTACGGCAGCACCAGGTACAGCGTCGCCGCCGCGACGCCGGTGCGAATGTTATCGAAGTGCCGATGCCCGACGAGCACCATGCCAATCACCACCGCCAGGTGCGAAAGAATCGCCATCGTCCTGGCCGTAGCCGTATAGAGCATGTTCCGCTGGACGGGGTCGGGATCGCCCGCCGCGGGGCGAATCAGCGCCCGGCTGGGCATGCTCGGCAACAGGTGCAGGAGGGGAAAGCCCGGGCCGTGCGCCGCCAGTTGCGGGTCGTGCGGATCGCCCTCTTGCCGCTGGACTAACTGATCGGCGCGTCTGGCGCCGTCCAGGTCGGTGTCGGTGAGCTTTTCGGTGACGACGTTGGCCATCAAGAAAACGAGCAACGAAACGCCCATGAAGGTCAGGCCGCCGGTCGAAAGGTTCGGCTCCAGCAACGGCCGCCGCACCATGTGCGGATCGATCAGCAGCCGCACCAGGAAGAATCCTCCGGTGACCAGCAGCATCAGGAAGCCAATGCGGACCAGGTCGGCGTCGCCCGATTGAGCCAGGAGGAGACCAGGTCCGAACGTGATCAGCGCGACCAGGTCCAGGTTCCGGACGCTCCAGAAGCGCCCGAACTTGAAGAACACCGTGATGATCATCAAGGACGAGAGATAAACCCACGTCGTGGGATGCATCACCCAGCCGGTGAGGATCTCGTGCATCGTGTCTTTTCCTCGAACAGCCGCGCCCGCCATGCGCCGCCGCGCGCCGCACCCACCGCAGACGCAGGACAAGCACAACCTGTCCTGCCCAAGTTACGGCCTGGCGCAATCGTTAAGAATAAGGCACAGCCCCCAAAAAACAAGCTCGTCCGGGCGTATGAGTGACCCGCCCCGCTGCCCGAAGCATCGAAACGCCGGCGGTTGATTCGCCGCAAGTGCTTTCAGGTTATTAGGTTGCGAAGCAGCTATCGTCCGGCTTTACTAGCCCGCAGGGCTAGCGAGGGAGAGTTTACGTGGAACTATGTTCGATGAAGAACGTGAATTCGACCTCCTCTCTCCCTCGCTGTCGCTACGGGCCAGTGTTGGCAGCTTGACGGCCGCGGAGCAAGGATACATCTTTGCCTAACGCGCTGCGCGCCAGCGCAGTGCGCAAGCTGAACCGCTCGAAAACAGGGGCTAGCGAATGATCAAGCGGAAAGACTGGCAGGCCTACAAGAAGAAACACGAAATCCCGGACGGCGTTTGCAAGAAGGTTTCGCTCGGAGACGCGCTGGAGAAGTACGACAAGAGCAAGAAGACCGAGGCCGATTTCGACAAGCTCGAAACCGCGATCAAGACCTACGCCGCTGCGGCAAAAGCGGCCAAACTGCCCAAGGCCGCCGACTACCTGACGATGTCGCTCAACTCGGAGATCGCCGCCCGCGACGAAGCGGCCGCCAACGCTCCCAAAGTGAAGCCAAAGGCCACCGGACCGACCGCCAAGTTCTACACCCGGCTGGTGCAGCAGCTGGGCAAGCATCACGCCAATGTCTCCACGCTGGCAACGACGTTGAAAGACAACCCGGACTGGTTCCAGAAGGGCGCGACCGATAAAGATGTCGCCCTAAAGGATAAAACGCTGGCGGCTCTCGACAAAGAACTGGAAGCGATGTTCAAGTTCTGCCGCGAAGAAGGGGGT
>CAZUBB010000171.1:0-10265 GCA_964618485.1 uncultured Pirellulales bacterium | reverse complement strand
GACTGAGGATAACTCGCGACCAGAGGAAAACGTACTTCCCCACGCGAGAGCTAACATCCGTGTCGCTCTTAGTTCCCAAGAATAAATAAGTTACCCCCGGCTGGATTCGAACCAGCGACCCCTGGTTTAGGAAACCAGTGCTCTATCCCCTGAGCTACGGGAGCGAAGTTGTTGTTTGGAAAGAACTTATGGCAAGCAAGCGGCCAACGATTGTGGGCTTTCGACACCGCTTGTGAGACACTTTGGCAGGGAATCGACATGTCAGAGCGATATCCCAAATGATAGCAAAACGGTGAAGCCAGCCAAACCGCGTGAGGACTTCCCGCCGTTGATTCGCCGAGCGGATCGCGGGCGATTGGGGGCGGGGGAACTCACGTTGACCGCGACCGGCCCACCCCTAACGCCACAGGAAAAGAACGAGCTTGCAGGGATCCTCATCCTGCTGGCTGGTGAAGTAGGCGCCGCGATACCCAACAGCGCTGAAGCGTGGAAAACCTACCATCCGATCCTGAACGCCACGCAAGATCGGCCGACGAAGAAAACCGGATTGCCGACGTCGACCCAATGATGGCGGCCAACGAACACGACGCGTGCCCCATGCCGCCCGCTCAAAATCGGAAAGACGAATTGATAATCGGCCGTGCCTCGCTCACCCCGGCCCTCTCCCTGCGAGGGAGAGGGAAAACCCGCCGATGCGTTTACTTTTCTTCGAGCGCCGCCTCGATCGCTTGCTTCAACTCTTCGGATTCCGGCTCCACCTTGGAGGGGAAGTGGGCGATGATGTTGCCTTCGCGATCGATGAGGAATTTCTCGAAATTCCACTTCACGTCCCCCTTGCCGGCCGGCTTCACGTCGGCGGCGGTGAGCTCCTTATAAAGGTCGCATCGGCCGTCGCCGTTCACTTCAACCTTGGCGAGCATATCGAAGGTGACGTGGTAGTTGTCCGTGCAGAACTTGGCGATTGCCAATTCATCGCCCGGCTCCTGCTGGCCGAACTGGTTGCAGGGCACGCCGACGACGCTCAATCCTTTTTCTTCGTACTGTTCGTGGAGCTTCTGCAGGCCCTCGTATTGCGGCGTATAGCCGCATTCGCTGGCGGTGTTGACGACCAGCAGCACGCGGCCGGCATACTTCGCCAGATCGACCTCTTCGCCATCCAGCGCCTTCATCTTGTGTTGCAGCACGGCGGGGACCTCTTTCTCTTCCTTTTCCGTGGCGGCGGCGGTAAGCTTCACGGTGCCTTGCGCGGCCGGCTGTGCGTCGAGCGGTCCTTCGATAGCGTCGGAGACCGCCCGAGCTACCACTTGTTCGACGGTCGCCGCGCTCTGGGCGCCGACGAGCCGATTAATTCGCCAGCCCTTAGCAGTCTTGCGGTAGACCACGAGCTGGGGAATCGAATTCCCCTTCATCAACTTGTGCGCCAACTCCGGCTGTTGATCGGTATCGATGACCGCGAACGTCGCATCTTCAAAACCGCCGTCGCGGGCCACTTCCGGCGTCACGCTGTGCTTCATCGTACGGCAGGCGGGGCACCACTCGGCGCCGATCAGAATGACCATCGGCCGACCGGTTTCCATCATCGCCCGATGGGCTTCCGCATAGGAAGCGTCCGCCGAAACGACCGAAAATTGCAACAGCGCCGCGAGCGTAATTCCTGTCATCGCGAAAACTCCTTTGTGCCAACCACGGCAATTTCAATGAATGCGTACGGCACCATGTGCCATTCCCTGAGAGGGCGACCGAGCGATTGCCCGGCGCCAACGTCATGTGACTCCCGCGTATCGCCGCATCCGTGCCTCAGCGCGCACTACCAGCGCACGGTCATCCGTTTCCAACGTCTTGGAACGACTCCTACGAAAGAAAGTCTGTAGTTCCTTCTCACGCCGAATGCCGCAGAGAAGCCGCGGCGCCGGCGAACGGTGGGCTATTTCATGTTTCCATCAACGCCATGCGGCGGCGCGTATGCACAAAGTGTATCCGCAGGCCATCGCAGCGGCGTTTCGCGTCGCGCGCAGTCGCGTGACGCTGAGGCTGCGATTGTAATGCGGCCTTTTTTTGAGTCAAGTAGCGAAGTCTGCGAAGCCTGGGGCGCAATGGAGGACTTTTCCGGCGGCGACGCTCGCAACGATTTCCGATTCGTCGCTCCAAAGCGAATCGTAGGGATCGGTTGACGCAGCGTTCGGCACTTTCGCGAGGCAATAATCGGCGCGCATGCCCGGCAGAAGCTGGCCGCATACCGAATCCATGCCGAGCGCTTTCGCGCCGGCCGTCGTACCGAGCGTTAAGATGGCCGCGCCACTGAGTTCCGGAAATCGCCGCGCGACATACTTGAGCTCATTCCACAGCGATAGGTCCGGATTCGACGCGCGGCTATCAGTCCCGAGGCAGACATTGACGCCGCGGCGCTGCAAATCCGCGATCGAATGGTACGGCGCATGGCCGAAGTATGCATGCGTGCGCGGGCAATACACGAGCGACATCCGGTCCGCGCGCTGCGCGAGAAAATCCAACTCGTCGCTGTCGAGGTAGTTGCCGTGAACCACGAGCGCTCGCGGGGCCACACTCAGCATCCGCAAGTAGTCGATCGGTCGCGTCCCTGGCGGAATGGCATCCGCGCGCCAAAACCCCAGCTCGGTGAGCATTTCGACGAGCGCCCCGCGGCCGTCGGCGAGCAACTCTATTTCCTCCGGCGATTCGGCAACGTGCATCGCCACTGGACAAGGCGCGTCCTCGGACGCCATGTTCACGATAAGGTCGCACAGTATGGGATGGACTGTGTAAGGTGCGTGCGGACTCAGGCCAACCGTGTAGCGTGCGTCGTCCGACGCAGTTCGGAAGAAATGGCGAGCGTCCGCCAATCGTTCATAAATCCGCTCCTGCGCAAGTGCAATCCACTCATGAAATGCAACGATGCCCAAAGGCAAGGCGTCGTGGTTCAACCGCCAACCCGTCGTCGCAATCTCCCCGACCGTCGTGACGCCCGCTGCCGCGGACTCAGCGAGTCCTTGAACAATCGCCGCTCCTGGACTGGCGGTGCGACCGCGTCGATAATCAATCACGCGCCGAATCCAGTCCGGGAGCCGCATTCCCGGTTCGCCGATCCGCGTCGTGAGGTCGCTGAACTCCAGGTGCGTATGGGCGTTCACCAAGCCCGGCAGGATCGCCAAGTCGCCCAGGTCGAGTCGATCGCCCGTCTCCGCGATCGGCGACACGGAAACGACCCGGCCATGCAACACGTTGACGAAGGCGCCCGAACCTGGCGGCGACGTCCCGGGAAACACCCACCGCGCGCGCAGCGAATAGGCCGGCCGCTCGTGCAGTGAGAGGAAATCGTGCATCCGCATTTTGTCTACCGCCGAGGTACGTTTGTCAACTCGCCGGGGGCGTGTTCGGCCACGACGAGAGGCGGATACGGCCTCTGTTTCAGAGTCCGTCGAATCCACGTAACTTGTGAACGGTCTGGCGTTTCCGGTCGAGATTGTTACACTCTGGGGGCCTCAGCGAAGCGTCGTCGCGTGGCGGACGCGCTCGAATGACCATTCGGTTCCATTCTCAAAGTTTCGGGGGGAGTCATCACGATGACGAGACGGACACGGACGCTCTGGGCGAAAGGGACGGCAGGAGGGGCGGCGATGTTCTTGATGCCAACCATCGCCAGTGCCGCGCCGGAAATGGACTCCAGCAGTCTCGGCTTAAGCCATGGACTTGGGCTGCTTGCTCAGGCGACGGCGGCGAGTTCCGGTGGCCAGCTATTCGTGCTGGTCTGGGCCTTGTGTCTCGTGGCCTCGCTGATCGCGCTGATTCAGGCCTACGCCTTCTATCGCCAGATGATGGCGTCGGACGCCGGTACGCCGTTGATGGTCGAAATCGCCGGTTACGTGCGTGAAGGCGCGAATGCTTATCTGCGACAGCAGTACAAGATCGTGGCGATCTTCTTTGTGGTCATCTGCGCGCTGCTGGCCTATGCCTCGTTCGGACTGGGCGTGCAAAGCGAATTCGTTCCGTTCGCCTTCTTAACCGGCGGATTCTTTTCCGGCCTTGCCGGCTGGTTTGGCATGAAGACGGCCACGTGGGCAAGCAGCCGGACCGCCGCCGGCGCACGGAAGTCGCTGAATCAGGGGCTTCAAGTCGCCTTTCGATCCGGCGCCGTGATGGGGCTTACCGTCGTGGGACTCGGGTTGCTGGATATCTGTCTCTGGTTCGGCATTTTATATTGGCTCTGGCCGTCGATGACGGGACAGACGATCTCGCTCACGGAAATCACCGTGACGATGCTTTGCTTCGGCATGGGCGCCAGCAGTCAGGCGCTGTTTGCACGCGTCGGCGGAGGTATTTTCACCAAAGCCGCCGATGTCGGCGCCGATCTGGTGGGTAAAGTCGAGCAGGGAATTCCTGAGGACGATCCGCGAAATCCCGCCACGATCGCGGACAATGTCGGCGACAACGTCGGCGACGTCGCCGGCATGGGCGCTGACTTGTACGAATCGTATTGCGGTTCGATTCTGGCGACCGCGGCCCTCGGCGTGGCGGCGTTCGCCAGCGGCGAATTACTCGCCCAGACCGGCGGGATGTCGATGGTCGACGCGCAGTTGCGCACCTTGTTCCTGCCCCTGGCCATCGCAGCCAGCGGCATTTTCCTTTCGATTGCGGGCATCTACGCCGTGCGGACCGAGGAATCGGCCACGCAACGCGTGCTGTTGCAAGCCCTGGGACGGGGCATCAATCTCTCTACCATCCTGGTGATCGTTACTTCGGTTGCGCTCTCCTGGTGGCTGATGCCGCCCATTCCGGACGCCGTCGTCTTCGGCGTGCCTGGCGTTTCGTTTAGCGTGATCGTGGGCCTGCTGGCCGGCTGGCTGATCGGCAAATGGACGGAGTACTGCACGAGCGACGAGTACAAGCCGACCAAGGAACTGGCGGCCCAGGCGCTGACCGGTCCGGCCACCGTCATCATCGGCGGCATCGCCGAGGGCATGATGAGCACCTGGTTTCCGGTGATGATCGTGTCGCTGGCGACGATTCTTTCTTTCGGCTTCACGAATGGCTGGAACTTTACCGATCTCGAATACTTCGCCTTGGGACTCTACGGCGTCGGCATTTCGGCCGTCGGAATGCTCAGCACGCTCGGCATCACGCTGGCCACGGATGCCTACGGACCGATCGCCGACAACGCGGGCGGTAACGCGCAAATGGCGGGGCTCGAGGAGCAAGTGCGTGAGCGCACCGACGCCCTGGACAGCCTCGGAAACACCACTGCCGCGACCGGCAAAGGATTTGCCATCGGGTCCGCGGCACTCACGGCATTGGCTCTGTTGGCCGCCTACGTCGAGGAAGTCCGCATCGGATTTGAACGCTGGGGCGATAGCGTCCTGGCTGCAGACGCCGAACCCGGTTTCTACAAGGTCTCAAATCAATTCATCGTCCGCGTCAGGGAGGGCGATGATGCTTCAGAGCTCAGCAAATTCGAGAAGTTTCTCGCGATCCCGGCATACGTGCGTCACCCCAAAGTGAAAGCCGAATGGGATAAAATCGATTTCCGCCAGGGACCGGCGCGCGTTCCGGATGGCATTATCGAATTGTTCGAGGAAGACGGCGCCCAGGAGGCCCGATTCGTCGCCACGGGCAACGAATTGATCGAAGTCCATCGCGCCACCTTGCCGGAGTTTGCTACCTACTACGACGCCTCGTTGATGAACCCGAAAGTTCTGGTCGGCATGTTTATCGGGGCAATGGCGGTCTTCGTCTTCTGCGCCATGACCATGAAGGCCGTCGGCCGCGCGGCCAAGGGAATGGTCGAAGAGGTCCGACGCCAATTCCGCGAGAACCCGGGCATCATGCAAGGGACCTCGAAGCCGGACTATGCGTCGCCCGTTGCCATTAGTACGAAAGCGGCGCAGCGGGAGATGATTCTCCCCTCGCTGCTGGGCCTGGTCACGCCGGTCGTCGGCGGTCTGGTGCTCGGCGTTGCCGGAGTGATGGGAATGCTCGTCGCCGGCCTCACCACCGGCTTCTGCGTGGCGATCTTTATGGCCAATTCCGGCGGTTCATGGGACAACGCCAAGAAGCATATCGAAGCAGGCAACTTCGGCGGGAAAGGCAGCCCGGCGCATGCGGCGGGCGTCATCGGCGACACGGTCGGCGATCCCTTCAAGGATACCAGCGGACCGAGCCTCAACATCCTCATCAAGTTGATGAGCATGGTCAGCGTCGTTGTGGCCGGTCTCGTCGTCCGTTACAGCCTTTTCGCACTGGGAATCTTCTAATTCGTCGACGGTAGGGATTTTCACGAGCCCAGGGCCGCCATCCCCTGGGCTCGTCTTGTTGGTAGACTATGGCGGCGAACCTCATACCACTCCGCCAGCTTGCGATGAGTCATGTCCGTTCTTGCCGTCGAGAACATCGAAAAGTCCTTTCCAACACGAGCCGAGCCGCTCGTGGTGTTGCGCGGCATCTCGTTGCGGCTCGCGGTGGGTGACAACCTAGCGATCGTCGGCCCCAGCGGTTCCGGCAAGAGCACGCTCTTGCACATCGTCGGCACGCTCGACCGTCCCACGGCGGGGAAAGTGAGCCTGGACGGCGTCGATCCCTTTGCGCTTGCGGAACCGCAACTCGCGGAGTTTCGCAACCGGCGAATCGGCTTCGTGTTTCAGGAACATCACCTGTTGCCGCAATGCTCGGTGCTGGAAAACACGCTCGTCCCCGCCTTAGCGCAGGGAAACGTTCCGACGTCGACTACCACTCGTGCCAAACAGTTACTCGAACAGGTGGGCCTTTCCGCGCGGCTGGAACATCGCCCCGCGGAGCTCTCCGGCGGCGAACGCCAACGCGTGGCGATCGCCCGCGCGCTGGTGATGCGACCGTTGCTCCTCTTGGCCGACGAACCGACCGGCAATCTCGACCGCACGACCGCCGCGACGATCATGAACCTGCTCCTCGACGTGCAACGCGCCGAAGAGACCATGCTGATCGTCGTCACGCACAGCGCGGAACTCGCCGCCCGTTGCCAGCGCCGCCAAGAAATGGACGACGGCCGCCTCCGCGACGTTTGAGCGTGGCTACCGCGTCGTCGGCGGTTCCGCTTCCAGGATGCGACGTGCCACTTCGATTAGTTTGAGATTCTGATCTCGGGCGATCTTTTGCATCGTGCGGAAGGCCTCCGGCTCGCTGAGCTTGGTCTTCTTCATCATGATCCCCTTGGCCTTCTCGATGACCTTCCGGTCCTCGAGGGCCTGTTTGAGATCCTTCGCTTCGCCCTGCAGCGCTTGAAACTCTGTAAAGCGCCGCCGCACGATGGCGATTGCCGCCTCGAGTTGGGCTCGCTCGACCGGCTTGATCAGATACGCCAGGATGTGCGTCTGTTCCGCCCGTTCGATGTACTCCTGATCGTGAAACGCGGAGACGAGGATGATCGGCGTGGGGCGTTCTTTGGAAATCTCCGCGGCGGCGTCGATGCCGTCCATGTCCGGCATGCGGATATCGCTGATCACGAGGTCGGGATTCGTGGCGCGGCAGAGCGTCACCAGCTCTTTGCCGGTCGCGGCGGCGCCGACCACCTGGTGCCCCATATCCGGCAGGACGTCCTGAAAATAAGTTCGCAGAAACGGCTCGTCGTCGGCCACCGCGATGCGTAACGCCGCGCTCATTCGCCACCTCGTGGAAGTAAAATGCTCACCGCCGCTCCGCCGGCGGGATGATTTCGTACGTCGATCCGTCCGCCGTGCGCCTCGACGATCCGCTTGGAGATCGCCATCCCCAACCCGGTGCCGCGCGACTTCGTCGTAAAAAACGGCTCGAACATCCGCGCCGCCTGCTGGGGATCGAGCCCCGGCCCGTTGTCGTGAAACTCAATCCGCAGCGCCGGCCGCCCCTGCCGCTCGACACAATGATACTCGACATTCACGATCGCCGGATCGGTCGCCGCGAGACTGTTTTCCAGCACGTTGCGAAACACCTGGCCCAGCGACAGCCGGTCCACGAGGCAATCGAGCGGTTCGCCGTTGCGATGATCGATCAGTTGATCGTCGCGCCCCTCGCGCGCGACCGCCAATTGTCCCCACACTTCGCCGATCAACTTGCCGATGTCGCATGACTCCCGCTGCGGCCGGATCGGCGCGGCGTAACCGCGCACTTCTTCGTACAGCCGGTGCAGATGGCGCTGCGATTCCTGAATCTCCGCCAGGATCGGCGCGATCTCCGGCCGATCTTTCACGCGTCGCCCGAGCATTTCCAGTCCCGCCTGGCTTCGTTGCAGCGCGTTACGACTCTCATGGGCCAGTCCCGTCATCGCCTCGCCGATGGCGGCCAGCCGTTGCGTCTGCAGCTCGCGCTGTTGTTGGAGGCGCGTCTCCGTGACATCTTCGGCCAATCCCGCCACACGGTACGGTCGCCCCTCCGCGTCATACACCGCCGTGGCGCGATCGCGAATCCAACGCTCTTGACCGTCGGGCCGCAAGATGCGGTATTCCAACTCCACGCTCCCCGCGGCGCCAACGCAGTCGAGCGCCGCGCGCACCCGCGCCTCGTCCTCCGGATGCAGTCTCGGCGGCCAGGCGATTTCCTTCGAGTCGGAGTCTCCCCAGACGCGGGCAAACGCGCTGCTCACATAGCTCAATCGTCCACTGGCGAGGTCTACCATCCAAAACACTTCTTCAATGCCTTCCGCGATTTGGCGGAAGCGCTGTTCATTTTCACGCAAGGCCTGCGCCGATCGTTCGCGATCCTGCCGATGCCGGGAAATCACGAGCGCCAGCCCGGCGAGAATCGGCAACAGCGCCGCGTAGAGCGGGCCCAGCCGCGCCCAAATCTGTCGGCGCCCGCCTGCGAGCTGGTCGATCGGGATGAACGTCATCACCTTCCAGGCGTAACCGGTGCGCAGCGGAACGGTTCTTAGGTCATGGGCGCCCAGCAACCGGACCGTCGTACCATCGACCTGAAACGGATGCACGGTGCGAAACGTAAACATGCCGCGTTCCGTGACGAACTGCCCCGCGTCGCCGGAATAGATCGTGCGCCAGGCCTCGGGGTACGCTGTGGCAAAGCTTTCTTCAGAGCGCTCGGGATACATAAAGGCCCAGTCGCGTTTTCCTCCGCCGAAGAGCCAGTAACCATCGGCGTTGACGAGCATCGTCTGGCCGCCGGAACTACTGGCCGCCTGCTGGAAATGCTGCAGTAACGCCTGGCCCGCATAGTTGAGCACGACGATGCCTGCCTTTTCGCCGAATGAATCGATCACCGGCGCGCAGAAGCGGATGGTCGGCGTCGGGCCGCCGTCCGCCGCACCTTCCAGGTCGAGGTCAAACGGCGAAACGAAGACCTGTCCCGGCGCCAGCGCATACGCGCGCTCCAGGTATTGCGGACCAGCGTGATTTCGCCACAGCGCTTTCGGGACGAGCTCCGCGCGATCGCCTACAGTGCGCACCCGTACGATTTCCTTACCCAGCGCGTCGAGATAACGCACCTGCAAGTATTGCGGCCGTTCTTCCAGGAACCGCTGCAAGTCGGCGGCGACCTGCGATTGATCGCGCACGTTCGTCGGCGACTTCAGGCTGTCCCGCAGGATGCCTTCCGTCACGTATTGCAGATCGGCGAACACGGCGGCGAAGTCCGCCGCGATGACGCCGGCTTGCAGACCGACGTGGTTCCGCTCATTGCTTTCGGCGACGGTTCGCGCGGCCCGCATCTGCGACACCAGCACCGCGGTCGCCGCGCCGGCAATGGGAATCGCCAACAACAAAAACAATCCCAACGCGCGCACCAACACATTGTGTCGCAGCGGCGTCGAAGCTGGCGAAACGGCGGACATGAGCAGATGACGGGTTGCGCCATCGCCGCAAGAAAAGCAGGGGCGGCGATTCTTATCATTCTAACCCGGCGAACGCCCATTGCACGGCGTCTCAGCCGCTCAAATCGAGCCGCGTCCCGCTTTGGCCCGTCGGGTCGAGCGCTTTTCGCTCTGCGATCGGTACAGCCGCCTCCGTGGGCGGATTCGTTGCACCGGTTTCCTCCCAGAGTCGCCGGCCGTCGGCGTCGCGCTCCGAGGCTTCGTGCTCCCGGTCGGTCACTCCCACGCCCGCCGCGGCCTCGGCCTGGCGTTCGCTGGACACCTGGCGCTCGTTACGGACGCTCTCTTGGGCGCCCCGTTCCACTTCGCTGCCGCGCGTTTGGGCGAGAGGCGCGCCGGCCAACGACGCCGCCAACGGAACTAGCGGTCCGACACTCATGGAACACCTCCGGAAAGGCTCGGTTCCTGGTCAACCCTAGGTGCC
>CAZUBB010000170.1:0-10283 GCA_964618485.1 uncultured Pirellulales bacterium | reverse complement strand
TGCGAATTGATGCTCGTGCCGACCTTCTTGAATTTGGCCCCCAGGTCTTTCAACGAAGTCACGCCGAACATGCGCCGGATTTCGGCGATGGCGAACGCCTCGACTTCCTCCTGCAGCGCCTTGCCTTGCAGCGGGGCGCCGTTCGGTCCGTCGGTGAACTCGAGCGCCCCCTTGCGCGAGGCGAGAATGCCCTCGTTGATCTGCTTGGCGTACGCCGGATCGAGGTCGATCACGAGGCTCGGCGCCTTGGCCTTCAACAGAGAGGCCGCGTCGAAGAGCCGAAGCAAGTACTTCGACGAGCGATAGAAGCCCATGCCGGGGAATTCTTCCTTCTCGTAGTGCTCCAAGTCCTTGAGGAAGTCGCCAAGCTGTTCGTTGAACGACTGCAGGCACTGATGCAGCGAGAGCGCGTCGCGGCGCTTGGCCTGCTCGGCCGCGATCATCTGCTTGCGCTCCGGCTCCGGCAGTTCCTTGAATTTCTTTCCGGGGCTCCCCTGCTGGGGCGCGTTTTTCTTATCGTAGGCCGCTTCAACGTCAGACTCAGCGCCTTGCGTCGCTTCGACGATGTGTTTGAACGGTCCTTCGCTGTGATAGGCCTCATTGGCGAAGAAGACGGCGTCCGCGCCCAGATCCTTGGCGCGGGCCAGCAGCGAGGCGAGTTTCTTGGCCTCCGGCGAATCGGGGCCCAGGCCTTGCTTTTCGATTTTCTTCGCCAGGTCGTCGGCCTCGGTTTCGATCGTCCGTACTTCCTCGATCGCGGCCGTGTACATTTCGTTATTGGCCCACATCGTCACATCCTGGAAGTGGGACAGCTCGGTGATGGCCTTGAGCAGGATCTTCTGCCCCTCGACGGGACTGGCCTGGGCGGCGAGGGCGATGTTCTCCTCGATCATCTTGATCGCCTTCTTCTGCTCTTCCGTGCGTTTACCCTCCGGGACGCTGGCGATGAGCTTTTGCGCGTTCTCCAGCATCTTCTGCGTGGCGACCTGGTATAGCGAGTCGGCCTCCTCGAACTGCTTGCGCGTGACGTCAATCGCGCGTTCGTCCGCGCCGTCCTTCCTCATTTGGGCCAAGACTTCTTCCGTGTACTCGTCGTACTCTTCCCAGGTCATATAGCGACGCTGCTTCATGAGCGCGCCGACGTCCTGCCCCGCTTGCGTCATGTTGCTCATCGCCTTCTTGGCCGGCGAATCGGGGCGATCCTCGAGGTCGCGCAGGGGCTTCGCCGAGGCGTACAAGTTCGTGTCGAACATGATGCCAGGCTGCGCGCCGAACTTGGAGAAGAAATAATCGTTGAAGTCCTTCACGATCTGGTAGTCGTACTTCTCGATCTTCTTTTGGCCTTTGGGGATGTAGTGCTTGTTGATGCTGATATCGATGTCCGACTCGAGATTCGTGCTGCCGACGGCGTCCCAGCCGTTCTTGCGCTCGAAGCCGTACAGCCCCTTCAACTTCGCCATGTAGTTGAAGACGACCTTTTGACGAAACGCCCACAGCCGCTTCATCACCGCTTCGGAGATCGCGCCTTCCTGGAACTTCTTCTTGATGTCGAACCAGTTATTGTTGTTGTCTTTGTAGACCTTGAGGATGTTGGTCTCTTCCTCTTCATTGGGCTCAGGCGGCGCATCGCCGTCCGCGACCTTTTTTGGTTTCGGCGGCTCGGCCGTCTTTCGCTTGGGAAGTCCCTCGGAGTAACGAACCTTGAGTTTGGCGACGCCGGACTTGACTCCCTTGGCGTCGATCCGATCCGCGGCCTTGCAGGCCGCGAGATTCGCCAGGTCGGCCGCCAACCCGGATTCGATCTCTTCGATCAAATGCAGCAACGGCTTGCCGACGAGCGCACCGGCACCGTTTATCTTTTGCTCCCACTGACGCAGATGGCCTTGCGCCGTCTCCACTGCATGAGCGATCGTTCCTTTCCGCGCCTCTTCAATCGCGTCGGGGTACGATTCGATCAATTTCCAGAGTCTCTCGACGATCTGCGTATACTTCTCGCGCTGCGCCGGAAGCGCGCTGGGAAGCTGATGCTTCCTGACGCCAGCTAAGGTTTTCGCGTCTGCCGCGACTTCCTTGTCCATCAGGTCGAGGTGGTAAAGGTAGTCCCGGGGTTGCTTGTCGTTTTTCGACAGCGTCGTCGCCCAGCGCTTGCAGTGCTCGTCCGTGGCCTTGAGGACTTTGTCGAGAATCTGGTTGGGCGTGCCCGGGTTCATGCCCTTCTTCACCAGCGGCTCCAACTGGTCGAGGACCTTGGCGGCGGACCAGTAGTCCGCCTTGTCGACCAAGGTCTTCAACTGGTCTCCCAACGCCTTGATCTGCCAAACATCGGGCCCCTTGGCCGCGATGGCCGTTTCCAGATTCGCCTTGAGGGCGCTGATACGGCGCACGACGCCCGCCTTGCCGTCGGATGTTGGATCCGCGGTGGGCTTCTTCGCGTTGGCATTCTTGAGCGCGGCGCCGACGAGCTCTTCCAGCGTGGTCATCGATTTCGCCGCTTCTGTGGGCGTTCCCTCGCCGGACTCGATGGCTTTCGTTACGGTTTCGCGCAGCGTGCGCATCTTGCCGACGGAGTCTCCCTTGAGCGCGACGGCCTGCTGGAAGTCGGCTTCAATTGCCTTGAGCCGTTTGGCCAGCTCGGCGGCGCCGGTCGCGGTCGGCGCGTCTTTATCGGTGTACAGGATGTCGTCGATTTGATCTTCCAACTGCTCGAGCAGCTTGGCGGCGGCGCCCAGATCGCCGGCGTCGATCGCGTCCGACGCCTTTTCGCGAAGCGCCTTTAATTCCTTGGCCGGCGCGCCCTTCAGTGCCGATGCGCTGCGGAACTCCGCATCGAGTTCAACCAACTTCTTCCTGAGGGCGACTTGCGAGAGCGCGGAATCCTTGACGACGTCCGCCTCTTCGAGCTCGTCGTCCTGTTCGCCTGCGGCGACGCGAAACTCCGGCTTGACGGCCAGTTGCGCCTCGCGCTTGGCGAGCAACTTGACCAGCTTCGGAAGCGTGGCGGCCGGCGGCTTGGGCGTCTGAAAGACGAGCCGGCCGTCGTCGCCGAAAACGCTGCCGCGCGCCACGAGCTTGCCGGAGCATTTCTTCTTGGCGACCCCGATTTGCTGCGGCGAGATCTTTTTCTTCGAGATCAGCAGAACGCCGTCCGAGCCGCCTTTGGCGATCAACGCGTATTGAAAGGGTTTTTCGACTTTCGCCATGCGGGCGCGGCGAAGGTTTACCTTGAGATCATCGCCGGAATCATCATCACCGTTCGACATAAGACGAGGCCCCTTTGTGCCTGTGCATGACCGTGCTTCCGCCAAGCTAACGGAATTCGGAAGAAAAGACTATCTGCGCGGCAAGGCTGATTCAACCGGCGCCACTGAATCAGTAGCCCTCGCTCTTACCGACTCCGCCATGTTGAGATTCTAGGTCGTTCTCGGCGGCGGTCGCCAGGCCTACACGCTGGGTCTGCGGCGTGGGGGGGGACCAACGCAACAGACATCGTTGCACATTCCCCTGCGGACGGCACGTAAGTTCGTCATTCCGCGCCGTTCACGGCGGTTTCGTTCCGTCGCGCCTCAACCGCCGCCAATCCGCTCGTTCGTGGGACGTGCAATGCTCGTCACACGGCGCGCAAGGTTTCTGGATATTGGCATAGGCCGCCGTATCGCTGTCCCGAAATCCTGGCTTTGACGCAGCACTACTCAGCGTTGCGGTACTCGCAGCTTGGTGCCCGGCGGAATCTCGGCGAGTTGATCGCCGATCGCCGCGGCGTTGAGTCGATAGATCTCGGACCAACGCGCTGCATCATGGAGTTCGTGTCGGGCGACGTCGAAGACCGATTCGTTTTCGCCGACTACGTAGACGCGCGTCGGGGGTTGGATCGGCGCCGCGGTAGCGGTGTGGGCGATCGGACCGGGCGCTTTGCTCGGCGGGGCTGCGGCCGGAGCGGCTTTCGGTGCGGCCGCCGGCTCCGCCTCTTGCGCAACCTCGTCGGCAGGGGGGGCAGCGACGAACGATTCCCCAGCGACGAATTCCACCTCTTCGGTCGCTGCCGGGGCGTCATCCGGCGTGGCGGCAGGCGATTCCGCGGGGTTGTCATCAGTTTCCGTGGGCAACGGCGCCTCGTATTCCGGCGGAACGTACGGTTCGTAAACTCTTTTCGTCGCACTGGCTGGCGTGACGGCGCCTGAGTCGGTCGCTGGGTTCTCCGCGGGAGCTTCCGGCGAGGTGTCCGGGGCTTTCGGCTGCGATTTGGTCGTCAACTGCGCCGTCGACTTCTTGTCGGTCGGCAGCGTCTTGCGATTGATCATCTGGTTGACAATCGCGGCGGCCCCCAGCAGCAGCAGCACGCCGAAGACGCCGAGCGCCAGCCGGCCCGCCGTGCCAAACATCAACTCCTGCGGACGAAAACGCCGCGCCGGCGCCACCTCGACGTCTTCTTCGTCGGCCTCGTGATCGAGTTCCGAATCAATCGGCTCGTCGTCGTGGGATCGATGCTTGCTCATGTTCGCTCCGCCAAGCGCAGTTTCGCGCTTCGAGATCGGGGGTTGCGATTCACTTCGGCGTCGCTCGCGCGGAGCGGCTTCTTGGTGACGATCCGCCATCGCGCGTCGTCGCGAAAAGCGTTCTTCACCAGACGATCCTCCAGCGAATGGAAGCTGATTACGGCCGCGCGGCCTCCAGGTTGTAGACAATCTGGCAGAATGCGCAAAGCTCGCTCTAGAATTCCCAGTTCGTCGTTGACCAGAATTCGCAGCGCCTGGAACGTCCGCGTGGCAGGATGAATGCGGTCGCCGTGCCGAGGACGCGGAACGGATCGACGCACCAGTTCCGCTAGTTCCGCGGCCGACTCGATCGGCTGCGTCCGCCGGCGCTCGACAATCGCCCGGGCGATGCGCCGGCTGAGCCGCTCTTCGCCAAACTGGTAGATGGCGTCGGCAATTTGCTTTTCGCCCCACCGGTTGATGACGTCGCTCGCCGGATATCCTTCCGTGGGATCAAACCGCAGGTCGAGCGGGCCATCGAGCGAGAAACTAAAGCCGCGCGATTCATCCGCGAGTTGATCGCTGGAAAGCCCTAGGTCGAGCAGAACTCCGTTGACCGCCGCGATGCCGAGCTCATTCAGGACCCCTCGAGCCTGTTCGTAACTGGCGTGAACCACGGTCGCCGACAGCCCCGTTAACGACTCCTGGGCCCGGCCGACGGCGCCCGGGTCACGATCCAGCGCGACGATCCGGCCGGTGGGCCCAACGCGCTCCACCAGCGCCCGAGTATGCCCCCCGCCACCGAGGGTGCCATCCAGCAATACGGCCCCCTCCGCTGGGGAGAAGGCCTGGAGCACTTCCTGGAGCATAACGGGGATATGAACGGTAGTTGACGTATTCATGCTCCGCTTGCCGATCAGAAAGCTTGCAAATCCTGCAGGCCGACGTTCGAGGCAAGCTGCTTTGTTCTCAGCTTGGTCATATTTCGGCCGGCGTGGATCAGTATATCTGTTCCTTAGTATTAACGCCGTAAGGCTTTGCGCGGAACTTTTTCGAAGAAATCTTGGCGTGATGCGGGAACTCGGGGAACTTCCTGGCTATTCGCGGCGTCGGAAGCGTCGGTACATTATCTCGTCATGCGTCGCAGGCGGCCGGCGCAAATGTCCTTCGTCTATGTGGTCCATGCATCCCGACGCCGAACGCATTAGCAGCTACCTCGACGGTGAACTCGGACCTGCCGAGCGCGCCGCGGTGGAGAAACTGTTGGTGGAGGATTCGGCGGCCCGCGAGTTGTTCGCCGAGCTGCGCCAACTGCAATCCGGCTTGCGTGGATTGCCGCAACATAAGCTGCCACAAGGTTTTGCAGACGAGGTAATGCGTGCCGCCGAGCGACTCATGTTGCTTGGTCCCGAGGAACCGGAGCCAATCCCCGTGGCCGCTGAGGCCACGGTTTCGACTGCCCCGGCACCGCGTGCGGCCGTCCGGAATCTGTGGAGTTCGCCAGCCTGGTTTGTTGCCGGTGCGGCCGCCGCGGTGCTTTTGATGTTCGCCTTGGGTCCATGGCGTGGTGGGGACGGCGCCAACGTCGTCAATGCTCCCACGATCGCCGAATCCTCGCAGGAAAATGCGGTTCCGCCGGAGGATGTGAGCCGGGCGCCGGAGCGCACGCTCGTCGTCGAAGCCACGCCAGGCGTCGGTGATTCAAACGTCATCCCCGTCCCGGAAATGGAAAGGCCGTCTTCCGCCTCCACCGACGACGCTCCGCGCGTTGCGGTCGAGGCGACCCCGGACGGTCCCGACACGAACGACGGGGCGCGCGAACCGGTCGCCGAACAGGAGCAGCCCGCGGTGGCGGCTCGCCGTCAGCCTCCCTTTGGCATGGTGGTTTGGGTCGACGTCGACCCGAAGCTGATTTCCGGAGGAGAGTTCGACCGTCTGTTGGGGGCGACAGGCATTCTCGTCTCCAACAAGGTCGATCAAGCGGCGATCGACCGTAGTGAGCCAGACGTCATCTACGCCGAAGCCTCGATGGTTGAGCTCAGCAACGTCATCATGGTGCTGTTCGAGCGGCGCAGCGAATTTCGCGCCTTCTTGATGCAGGAGTCGATGGGGGTGTTTCGCAACCCCGAGGAGTGGAGCAAGGTTCTCGGCTCGGTAAATCCCGATGCGGATGGCTCTCGCGCGGTTCACATCACGCCCGAAGTGACACCGGCGCGTCCGCTGGGGCTCGACGAAGTGAACGTGCAGACGCTCAAGAACCACGACATCGTCGTTGACGGCGCACCGTCGCCAGCGGAGGCGGCCCCCGGGAAGGCCGTCGTGGATAACGGCCTCGTCCGCGCCGTCTTTGTCTTGCGTCCCGTTCCGCTCGAGGACGAAGCGCCCGAGCCCGTAAAGGATGACGCTCCGGCCGCCACGCCGTAGAATTGGCGTGCTCGCGGCGCTGAGGGCGCACTCAGGCTGCGCGCCGTGACTCCGGGCGCTGACGCTTCCGGCTCTCGTTGGTGTTGCTGCGGCTGGCCGACGTCGCTCGGCTAAAGGACGATTCATGCCGGACGAGGTGGTGTATCTGGACAACCACGCCACGACGCGCGTCGATCCGCGCGTAGTGGAGGCGATGCTGCCGTACTTCACGGAACGTTACGGCAACGCCGGTAGTACGAGCCACGCCTTCGGCTGGGAAGCGCGCGACGCCGTCGATGCGGCGCGCCGCGCGATCGCCGGCGCGATCGGCGCCGGCGAACATGAAATCGTCTTCACGAGCGGCGCCACCGAGAGCAACAACCTCGCGATTCGCGGCGCTGCGGAACGCCTGCGACGTCGTGGCGCGCACCTGATCAGCGTCACAACGGAACATAAGGCGGTTCTCGATCCGCTGACGCGACTCGCGCGGCGAGACCACGAAGTCACATTGCTTCCGGTGCGCCAACACGGGGACCGCCGCGCCGGCACGATCGATCCCGAACAGGTCGCGCAGGCGCTGCGCAACGATACCGTGCTCGTCTCGGTGATGCTGGCCAACAACGAGATCGGCAATTTGCAGCCGATCGCCGAGATCGGTCATCTCTGTCGGCAACGCGGCGTTTGGCTGCACTGCGACGCCACGCAAGCCGTCGGAAAGCTGCCGGTCGACGTGGCGGCGCTCAATGTCGACCTCCTGAGCTTCACGGCGCATAAAATCTACGGGCCGAAAGGCGTCGGCGCGCTCTACGTTCGCCGCCAGGGAGAAAACTCCGTGCGCCTCGCGGCCCAAATCGACGGTGGTGGGCAAGAAAACGGCCTGCGCAGCGGCACGCTGAACGTACCCGGCATCGTCGGCTTCGCAAAGGCGCTCGAGCTATGCGTTTCTGGAATGTCGGAGGAGCAATCGCGGTTGCGCACCTTGCGCGATCGCCTATTCTCTGGACTGAACACCTCGCTCGACGGGGTGACGCTCAACGGGCCGGCGCTCGACGAGCCTTCGTTACGCCTGGCGGGCAACCTCAACTGCGGTTTCGCGCTCGTCGACGGCGAAGCGCTGATGATGAGCGTCGGACGGCTGGCGGTGAGCTCCGGGAGCGCCTGCACCTCGGCGAATCCGGAGCCTAGCCACGTGCTACTCGCGCTCGGGCTCGGCGCCGACGCCACGCGCGCCAGCCTGCGCTTTGGTCTGGGACGCTTCAACACGGAACCGGACATCGATTTCGCCGTCGAACAGGTCGCCTCTGCAGTGACGCGACTGCGCAAGTTGAGCAGCATGAACGTGCGCGATGCAAACCCCGAGGCGCGAACTCGATGACCGCAACTCGCCGAGCGATCGTGATTTGGGGAGCGATCTATCTCGCGCTCACCGCCGGTATTGCGTGGGGGCTCGTCAACGCGCGGGACCGGCAAGTCAACGGAGTCGAAGGAGCGCAAGCGCGAGCCGACTGGGAAGCCTGGCGTGAAAGCGTGCGGCGCGGAAATGAAACCGCCACGCAACCCGTGCAGCGCCGCGTGCCAACGACCGACGAACTTCCCGCCACGATCCTCCTGCGGGATCACTTCGGCGCCGTGCTCACAGGAATATTGCTCGTCTGGACGGCGTTCTTCGGGTTCATGGCGATGGTCACCACCGGCGTCTTGCGCGGAACCCCGCCGCCATCGCCTGATTAGGCGCAACGGAGCCGGAATTCAGCGAGCCGGAAGCGTCAGCGCCCGCGAATGCCGTGATACTCCAGCGGCATCTCGTAATCCTTGCGAAGCGGGTGGCCGACCCAATCCTCGGGGCAGAGAATCCGTCGCAAATTCGGATGCCCCACGAAGTAAATGCCGCTGAGGTCGTAGACCTCGCGCTCGTGCCAATCGGCGGTGCTCCAGATCCCCGCGACGGAATCAATCTCCGGGAGTTGCCCCTCGACGTCGTCTTTCCAACGCGGCAGGTGCACCTTCAACACCAGGCTGCGGCGGTGCGGCACGCTCCACAGGTGATAAACCACCTCGATGTGTGGCTGCCAGGTCGTCTTGGCGGCCTTTTTCGGATCGGTTTCCAGGTAATCGACCGCGGTGATGCAATTCAGCATGTCGAACCGCAGGTCCTTCTCGTCGCGAAGGAATGTGCAGACGGCCGCCAGTCCGGCCGGCGCCACCTCAATCCACGGATCGAGCGCCTCGAGCTGCGCGCCGACGATCAGGTCTCCGAACTTCTTCTTCAGTCGATCGACAAACGCCTGGCCCGACATGAATGCGTGATCCGTGCGAAATGAGAAGTAAGCGGTTGGGTTGCGAAACTCGCGTATTTCCGGGCGCTGAAGCTTCCGGCTCGCGTTTGAACCGTGACGACTAGGCGGCGAGGACCGGCTCGTCGTCCAGTTCGGCGAGACGCGGCAGGCTGGCGGCGGCGCGTTCTTTGCTGACAGCTCGGACCCAGTCCAAATCCCCGCGACGCCAAACATAGGCGAAACCGACCAGCAGGATCGCGAAGAACGCGACGATATCGCCCAGCGACATCACCGCCAGCCACTGGCCCGTTTGGGCCGCGACTTCCGGCGCGACGTCGCCTTGCGCAGCGGCCGGAACGCCTAACTCGGTCAAGGTCTGCGTCACCGCGGCAGGCGAGGGTTCCCCGTGCATCAGTTGCGTGGCCTTCCCGAACACCACGCCCCAGGGGAAGAAAAACGCGACTTCGACGTCGAAGATGATGAACAGCAACGCCACGACGTAGAACCGCAGATCGAACTGCACAAAGGCGGAACCGATGGTCGGCTCGCCGCACTCGTACACATCCTGCTTTTCCGGCGAGGGATTGTTCGGCCGCAGGAACTTCCCGACCAGCATATTGGCGAACAGGAAGATGCCGCCGACTCCGACAAAGAGCGCCAGGTAGGCGACGATCGACGTGGGGGACATGCAGGGACTCAACCGTTGTAGTGGCCGGACCTTAAGGCGCGGAAGCCCGCGACTCCAAGCCCAGGATTCTAAGCCATTTGCCCGACTTTACAAGCGGTGTCAGCGCGCCGCCGTTTCCCCCGGTGCTGCAAAAAACTCGGTCACCCGGCGGACGCCGTCGTCGATATATCGCAGGGCGCTATAGTGCCCGGTGTCGTACCAGTGAATTTCCGGCTTGCCGAACGCCTTCCACAGCGTCTCGGTACATTTTGGCGGGATGACCTCGTCGTTCCGGGCGTTGAGCATCAGGATTCGGCGGCCGGGCACAGGTTTGGCATATCTCGCTGGGTCGATCTTCTCAAGGATCGCGCAAAACGATTCCCGGTCGCCCCCCTTGGCGAGCCAGTATTCGCGGGCCTTTGACATTTCGGGGTTATCCCAGGTCACCTCGCCAATGCCGCCGCC
>CAZUBB010000169.1:2246-10304 GCA_964618485.1 uncultured Pirellulales bacterium | reverse complement strand
TGTGCGACCGGTTCCACGTCGGCCAGCAACCAGTTGCGCAGCAGCCGACGGGCCATGAGGGGGTTATGCCGCCAGCCGGTCCCCAGTACCCGAATGCCCGGCAGCATGCGCCGCACGTCCTGGGCTGGGACCGCGATGATGTAGCCGCCGTAGTACGTCCGCTGGCGCACGTTGCCGAGGTCGCCCGGCGTCTGCCACGTCAGCAGCTTGCGCGGTTCGCGATCGACGACGGGATCGAAGTACGTTGGTTCCGAAGTCGATGCCAAGATGGCGAGCGCCACGTCGCGGGCATTGGTCATCAACCGCAAGTCGGCCTGTCGCTCCTCGGGCGGGATGCACCGGAGCAGCTCGTACATCGATGGATCGACAAAGTACGTCACCGCGTGGCCGATGCGCGGTGTGTCGCCGAGCTTCAGATCGGGGTGCTCGCGGCGGAAGCGTTCCGGGTGTTCGCGGTAAAAGGCGTAGGCGTTTGGTTCCCAGGAGACGGTCATCGTATTGAGATCGAGCGTCTTGAGCTGCCGCGCGGCGTTGCGATCCGCCAGATGGGAGTCTTCCAGCACCTCCTTGTTGCAGGCGACGATCATCACCGGATGACGCGGCCGCGCGGTGCTGCGGGCGATGATTTCGTCGATCGTTGCATCGCGCCAGCTATATACGCCCAGGGCGAAGGCGATGTACTCGCGCAGCACGCTGTGCGGGATCTCGGTGCGCTTCCCTTGCGCTAGCTTGGAGAGCTTGGAGTTCGGGTTCTCCATGTCGCGGACTGCCTGGCGGTCTCCCGTCAGCAGCCGTGCTTCCGCGTGGCGGACCGTGGCGTCGGAAAAACCGAAGCAGCCGAAATACGCCGCGGGAATCGACCCGCTGCTGTTGCCCGCCGCGATGACCTGTCCCGCGCCGATGGCGGGAATGCGCGCGTGAGCAGCGTGCAGCACGCCGGCATCGTAAGGAAGGCAGGAACCTTTGCCCTGGAAGCAAAACAGCAATCGTTTGTCGGCGAACGTCGCTTCGAGCGTGGGCTCCGCGGCGCGGCAGGGATTGGTCCACACGGCCAGCATGACCGCCACGAGGATGCGCTGCAAAGCGTTCATCGCGCCACCTCGCGCGCTTCGTGGGCAATGTGGCTTTCCAGGACGGGCCCCGTACCGATTACGAGCCAGCCATCGTCGAGGTTCAACTCGCGGACCATGAGTCGGCGCGGAACGCCCGCATTTTGGAATTTCCGCCGCGGGTGTAACTCGCTCGGCAAGTACTTGGACAGGACTGTGTTCAGTGAGTCGTCCGCCGCCGGCGTTGTCTTGACCTCGCCGTTGCGAATCAGCCGCATGCCGTGGCCGCCCGGTTCGACGCGATACGTCGCCTCGACTTGGACGTTGTTGGGCGAAGGAGGCGGCTGGCCGTCGAGCGTCCACTGATCCAGTGTCAGGGCAATGTGGATCGTGCGATCGTCGACGTGAATCACGAGCGGCGATTGTTCCGCGAAGTGGACCGCCGTGGCGAGGCGGCCTGGCGGCATCGCCTCGATTTCCGGGCTCTGGAGCTTGAATTCCTCGTTGAGCAAAATCCAGTACGTCGCTTCGTCGAGCCACGTGCCGGCGAGCTGTTCCGCGAGGTTGTTGATCGCCGATTCGTGAATCGAGATCAGATAGCTCAACTCGTCGAGCGGTACGCGCGACTCGGGCGGCGGCGCGAGCGCCCCGAGTTGATCGTGCCGGGCGTAGGTGGCGTTCCAGGTGATGCCGGCCGGAGATGATTGAAACGCACTCGCCGGGTCGATGTCCTCCGCCGCGAACGGCGTGAGGTACAGCGCCTGGAAGAGTCCATTGATGCGAAATGCGATATCGTCGCATTCCTCGTTCACGCGGGCCGCGATCGCCGGCTTGGCGGCCGCAGTTGTGCGGCGATCGGCCTCGGGCAAACGTTTTGCCGCGGCGCGTGTGATGATGCGTTCTGCCAGCCGTTCGCCTAGCCGCAAGTCGGCGTTGACGCCCGTTAATCGTGTGCGGCTGCCGAGCTTCAATTGTGGATCGTCATGGCTTACGCCAGCCCCGGCGAGGAAGTAATCTTGCGAGCCGTCGAGGCAAAGCTGGCTTCTTGCGCAGAGTTGAATTCTGTCCTTGTGAGCGGCGAGCGCGATGGGTCCTTCCGCTTCGACCAGCAATCGCAACGTGGCGGATTGATGATTTTCCGGCAATTGCAGGCGCGTGCGAATGGGGAGCGCGCCGCTGGCCGTGACTCGCGTTCCGTCGCGACGTTGCTGGATGTCGATTGGCGCGCTGAACTTGCGCGCCGCAATCTGCTGCAGGTACTTGGCGTCGACGAAGACGCGTTGATTCGGTTGCGACGCCGCGGCGCGGAACTCAGCAAGTTGCTGGTCCACGCGGCGCGTCCGCGCCAGTTCGGCGAAATCCGCGCGAAGCGTTTGTTCCGCGGCGAGCGTAAGGGGTTGCGCCGGATCCCATTCGCCGAGACGATGCGCGCTCGATCGAGCCGCCGCCAGCGCTTCGTCGTCCAAGGTTCTCAGCGCCGTCCAGTCCTCCCACGCCGAACGCAACGCGTCGAGCAGAGCTGCCAGCTCACCAGGGCGTTTCACGCGCAATGCCGAGAGGACGCGCTCTCGGAGGAGCGCATCGCCATGCGGACGCTCCAACTCCATGGTCAGTAAATCGAGTTCGAGCGCGCGCGACAGGCTCTCGCCTTCCGGCAGTTGCTTCAAATGCTCATCGACTGCACCCAGAGCCGCTCTCAAGCGCGATCGTGCGGCGATGAGTTCTACGTCACTCGGCGGAGTGAGCGCCGCCAGCGCGCCGTCGGTCCAGGGCTGCCCGAGCGGCGCGGCGTTGCCGACAGGAATGCCCAGAAGCGCACACGCAGCCAGCGCGATTCCGCGGCATAGGGCCCGCGCGGTGAGTTGGAACATGATTGCCTGCCCCGGCGAGAGGCGCCTCGCGACCCAAATACGTGGCGGCGCCTCGGCGAGGGCCGCCAGGATCGATGATAACCTCGAAGTGGGGGCGGGAATACCAAACTCTCGTGGGGCGCGCTCGTGGCCTCATGCCAGGCGAGCGCTGGACGGCGCGCCGATCGGATTCGCCGGAAATAACGGCATCACCGTGATATTCGCGCCGCGCGGTCGCCCGGCTGTGAGGGCCCAGCCGCTCGCTCGCCGATTGACCGCCGGAACGGGCCTGTGGTAGCCTCACGGTTGCACGGCGCGGTCCGGCGAGGCGGCGGAAAGCGTGCCGAGGCCGCCCCTGGCGGATCATGAAGGACGACCTTGTGAAGCATGCGGCAATCGGTCCGATCTCCCTCCATTTTCCGGCTCGAGTGGAGACCAACGACGAGCTGGCCGCGGCTTATCCCCGCTGGGATATGGACCGGATCTATGAAAAGACCGGCATCCGGCAGCGGTACATCGCTGAACCGGACGAGTGCGCCTCGGACCTGGCGTTCGCCGCGGCAGAAAAGCTGTTTCACACGCACAACATCGACCGCCGGTCGATCGACTATGTGCTCCTCTGCACGCAGACGCCGGACTACCCCCTGCCGACGACCGCCTGCCTGCTGCAGCACCGGCTGAAGCTGCCGCATACGACCGGGGCGCTCGATTTTAACCTGGGCTGTTCTGGCTTCGTGTACGGTCTGTCGATGGCGCAGGGGTTGATCGCTTCGGGGCAGGCGAACCGCATCCTGTTGATTACCGCGGAGACCTATTCGAAGTACATCGACGACGAGGATCGCTCGCTGCGGACGATTTTCTCCGACGCGGCCGCGGCGACGCTCATTGAGGCGCAAGATCGCCCGGTGCTGGGGCCGTTTTCGTTCGGCACTGACGGCGGCGAGGCCGACACGCTGATGGTCAATCAGGGGGGCGCGCGGCCGGCGCATCTGGCGCTCAAGCCTAGGAAACGGCACCGTTGGGCCAGTCAGCTCTATATGGACGGCCCAAGCCTGGTGACTGCCACGCTGGAACGCGTGCCGCCGATGGTCGCGGAGTTGCTTTCGCGCGCGAAGCTCAGCGCTGCCGACATCGACTATTATCTCATGCACCAGGCGACGCTGCTGATGCTCGATCGACTGCGGGCGCAGTTGCAAGTCACAGAGGATCGCCTCCCGACCGTCCTGGCCGAGTACGGCAACACGGTCTCTTCCACCATTCCGATCGTGATCCACGACCTGCGCCGCGCCGGGCGTTTGCGTCCCGGCACGCGATCGATGCTGGTCGGCTTCGGCGTAGGGTTCTCCTGGTCCGGCGCGATCTGGACCGAGACCTGGCCCGGCGCGTAACAATTGCGCCGCCGTTAGTAGGTTTTCCAGAAACCAGGCGTGATTAATTCCGCCAGATGGCCGTCTTCATCGCGGAAGTAGATGCTGTGCGCGCCGCCGGGCCATGTGACTTCACTTTCGATCGCAACTCCGAGGTCGTTCAAGCGACGTTGCCAGGCTCCTACGTCGTCGCTCGCGATCGAAAAGGCGAAATGCGACTGGCCGCTCCCGAAATGACCGGGAATCACGCCGCCCGGCGTCGCAAACGGTTCCGCGGTGCTGCCTCGCAAGAAGAGCAACAGCACGTTGCGCCCCGCGACGTCGAGCGCGATGAGGCGGTCTGATTCGAGCAGTCTCTGGAAGCCGAAGACGCGCTCATAGAACGCGGCGGCCCGCGTCAGGTCTTCAACGTAGAGCGCCGTTTCGAGCAGGCCTTGAATGCGCGGCGTAGTCATGGCGTTGCCTCCTGTGGCGGCGCCGATGGAAATAGCTCGATGTGCGTCTCTCCATTGCGGCCGAAGTAAAGCGCCTTTCGGCCGGCGATCTGCACGAAGTAGCCGACGCAGCCGGCCGCTTTGGTCTTGCGCACAAAGTCGAGATAGGTGTGTTCGCCACGCTGGCTTTGCCGCACCGCCGCTTCGACGCCGGTTGCTGAGAACGCTTCGCCCGTGGTGCACTCGGGATGCGGCGAGGCCACGACCAAGGAGTCGCCGCTGCGGAGGTAATACGTGTTTTCCTGCCGGCTATAGTCGGCGTGATAGCGCTCCACGCCCAGCGCCGCGAGGCGGCCAACGATCTCCGGGAATGTCATTTCATTCGTGAGCGACCCTCGCACGCATTCGTAGATCGTTAAGGCTTGTTGCGTGTTCATTCTTCTCCTCAAAGTCTCTCGACTACTGAACTGGAACATCCTTCCATCCGTGCCGGACAACGAGCTCTTGTAGCAGGCGCGTCAAGTCGGCGCGTTGCGCGGCGGAAAGGTGACTGAAGTGCTCGCGGTCGTTGTCATCGGCGAGCCCCGCCAGCACGGGCGTGAGCTTTTTCCCGGCGGCGGTTAGCTCGACTTCATGAAAGCGGCGATCTCCGGTCCCTTCGATCCGCCGCGCCAGTTTTTTTTCGCAGAGCCGCTCCACAAGCTTGGAAATGGCGCCGCGCGTCATACCCATTTGCGCTGCCAACACGCTGGGGTGAACGCGGCCGGCCTCCCAAAGCGTGCGCAGGGCGGCCCATTCGGCGACGGTCACGCCTTCAGCTTCGACGCGGCGCGCGAAGGCCTGCGACACGTGGTTCGAAACATAACGGAGCCAGAAGCCAAGATGCGCTTCTAGCCCGGCGATTGGCGGCGAGGGTTTCTTGGCCATGAGCAGACGCGTTGGACGTTCATGGTGATTTCCTAGGAAACTATATCGGCCGCGACGCGCCGAAACAAGTGCTTTTTCTTCGCGTCGATCGGGCGCGGGCATCTTGCATCCGGCGGCGGTCAGACTACGCTCAATGCCGTCTGCCAGGACCATCTTGCCTGGCGTGGAGGGGCGACAAATGCTTTACTTGGTGCGACACGCCTGGGCCGGCGAACACGGCGATCCTCGCTGGCCGGATGACGATTTGCGCCCCTTGACCAAAGATGGCGTGAAGCGGTTCAGCGAAGTGGTAAAACGCCTCGCGGACCGCGACTTCGCTCCCGAACTTGTGGCCACCAGCCCGCTCGTCCGGGCGCGGCAGACCGCTGACGTCATCGTCAGGCTTCTTCCTGAGGAGCCGGAGCTGATCGAACTTGAGGAGTTAGCCCCCGGCTCGCAGCTCGATCGTCTGATGGCTTGGACGAATCAGCACGCCCGCGGTCGGAGTGTGGCCTGGGTCGGTCACGCTCCGGATATCAGCCATTGGGCGGGCGGGCTCCTCGGCGGTGCACCGTCCGCGTTTCGGTTCAGCAAAGGTGCCGTGGCGGCAATTGATTTCGAGGACCGCCTGGAGCGCGGCGCAGGGGAGTTGCGCTGGCTCGTTACCGCCAAGGTGCTGGGCGTTTGAACTGGCGTTATGCCGCGCCCACGGGTTCCGGCAACAACGTCTGGATTTGCGCGCGAATCTCTTCGGCGAGCTCATCGTACGGATTGCTTTCGAGGACGCCTTGCCGCACGAGTTCCTGCATCGTGAGCCAGACGCCATAACGCGCCGCCGCCTCGATATGTTCTTCGGACAGGCTGACCGGCGCGGTATCTGCGTCCGCGCACAACTGCTGGACGTATTCCCCGTGCCGGGCCAAGATCTCGCGCACCGTTTTGCCGGCCTTGCCTTGCATGAAGAGCAAGGCCGACCGCGGCGTGGGCCCGCCGAGCGCGATATCCGCGGACTCCACGAACTTGCCGTCGGCCAGCAGCGTGAAGATCGACGTGACTTGCATGTTCTCGGATTCACAACGCGTCGTTTCGCCGACGAACTTGCCGCCAGCGCCGAGATAGGTGCGGGAGTACTGCTGTTCGATCGGCTTCTGCAGGAAGTCGCCGACGTGCTCGAAACCAACGTCTTCGAAGTCTGCTTGCCGCGCGTCGAAGTAGGCGCGGGCTCTGTCGGGGAGTGCGCCCTCACTGACGGGCGTAAAGGAAATCACTTCCACGCTGCGCGTCATGCAGCCGCGGACCCACAGCGACGCTGCGTAAAACGCCAGCGCCCCGTACCAGGCCGGCGCGCTGAGCAAGAACACGCCGCCGACCCACAGCGCGGGGTGTGGCAGCTGCTTCGCGGTCAACAGCGGGATCATCAGCAAGTAAGGCGCTGCGAGAAACGGCCAAAACCCCTTCAACAGCCACCAGGGAAGCGCCGGATCGTGGTCGCGCCCCAGGTCGCCTTTCATCCGGCGGAAGAACATGATCGCCATGCCGACCGAGAGCGCGTACCAGGCCACGCCCACGACGATCTGCATCGCCCCTGGCCAGTCGCGCCCCATCGTGAACAGAGCCACGGCGAGCATCAACGTCGAGAGCGTCTCGCCGAGGGCGACGCCGAGGGCGATCACCAACCAGCGATTGACGCCCGATTGATCTTCGCGCGAGCCGAACGTCCGCAGGCTGTCTTCGACCTCTTGTTCGTACATGACGATTCGTCCTGTAAGGCGCCTGAATACCGTTTCTCAAGGTTAGCTTGAAAAACCAGTGCATGACGGTCATCCGTACGGCCGCGCCGGGGCTCTCCGGGACGCCGAAACAGCCTATTTGAGGGCCTTTTCGCTGACGGAATCGAGCAGCGCTTCGATGCGGTGTTGGAACTGCTCATCGTCGATCGGTTTGAGCAGATACGCGCTTGCGCCGGCTGCCTCGGCGCGTTCGACGTAACGCAGATCGGCGGCGGAAGTCAACACGGCGATCGGCACGTAACGGTCGAGCTCACGGATGCGTCGCGTCAATTCGATGCCGTCGTACTCCGGCATAATGAGATCCGTGACGATCAAGTCGGCCGAGTCAAGCAGAAACGCTTCGTACGCGGCGATTCCGTTGCGAACTGCCACGGTCTCAAAGCCCATCTGATCAAGTAGACGGCACACCTTGTGCAGGATAACTGACGAGTCGTCGGCGACGATTGCTTTCATGGAGATTCTCCTGGGTAAAGAAAGTTCGTAATTAGATCCGCTCTGATTTAATCAACGGACGCGAATTCGACAGCGTGTCTTTCGTCGACTGCGATGAATCGCCCGCCGCGCTGATGAGCCCGGCATCGGGCTCTTGCTTCGCCGTCTCGCGGAGGCCGACTTCGAGCGTGAAGCTGCCGACCGCGGTGTCCATCTCGACGACCAACGGG
>CAZUBB010000169.1:0-2231 GCA_964618485.1 uncultured Pirellulales bacterium | reverse complement strand
TCGCCGGAAAGGCGAGCGGGCGTTGGCGGCCGACGAGAATCTCCGGCAGTCCCAACCGCGCGTGCCCGCCGCGAATGCCGGCCGAGGCGCGGCCGACCACCATGTTGACGAACTCTCCGACGGCGTCGGCCACGTCATCGCCGACGCAGAGAATGTCCTTCCGCAACAGCCGTGACGCGATCAAACAGGCCAATTCGCGCTGCAAGCTGAGGGCGACGATGCCTTCGACGTCGCCGCGAAGGTGAATCGCGCCAGTAACGGGATAGTTCGGCAAGCGTTCGGCCTTGGCATAAGGGCGACCGGCGTTGACCTGCCAGCCGAACAGTTGTGCCGAGACATAGCGTGTTTGATCAATGAACGAATCGAGGAAGGATAAATCGGCGAATGCGAGCGTCAGCGAAGGGTTCATTGCGCACCTCCTTTGCCACGTCCGGCGAACGCGCGAGTTGTCCACGCTGCCGCAGAAATAACGGACTTCTTGCCGTAGAAACCGCGCGAGGCGGCGGAGTATCGCGAGCCGGCGCGAGACCGCGGCTGCGCGCGAACCGTCGCGGTTAGTCGCCGAAAGCTTCGGCGAACAAAAGCGCGGTGCAAAAGCGTCGGGTCGACGATGACATAGAAGTCTGGACCCTCGCTTGATGGTGAAACGAATGGCGATGCGCCGGGAAGGCGGAGCGATGCGTCGCACCGCCCCGCTAAAGTGAAACATAGTCGACGAACGCCTGGTTTGCGGGCGACCGCAGGCAGTTTTTCGCCGAATCGCACACGGCGCAATCGGATTAGCAGTACCTAGGGATTCCCTGGGAAGAGTTCACGGGTGAGCAAGATGCGACCAGTTGAATGCTGCTATTTCGCGGGGAGCCGCCATTGCTCGTCGAAGAACCCGGCCGCCGCGATGCGTCCGGGATAGCGAGCGTTGGCGGGAGTCCGGATGTCGATAATGGCCCAATCGGGCAGTTTTGCGACTTGTCGCGCGTTGTTGAGATAGTCGTATTCGCGAAACGTCGGGCCGCTGTTGAGCACCACGTAATGGCGCGGGTTCAAGGGATTCGGTGCGATGAGCAGTAACGCGTGCGATGACGCGGAATAGTCGCTTCCAGTGATCGAGTAATTCTCGGAGTCAGCGTGGATCGGCAGTTGCGCGGCGATGCGTTGCAGAACCTTGTTACTCTGAACATCGCCCCACAGGACGAGGTTCTTCGAGGCAATGTCTTCGTCGGTGACGTCCACGTCGTTCTTGATCGGCGCTTCGCCGCGGAATTGTTTGCGCCAGGCGTCGACGGCATGCGTCATTTCCTGAAGCGTCCACTCCTTCACCTGCGGGCTGTCGAATTCGGCGGTGGGCTGTACAAACAGAAAGGCGTCGAGAAACGCATCGTCGATCGGCCCTTGCAGACCGGGGCGCTTGCGCGACCCCTGTGCGTCTGGCCGCGGCCCCAGCGTCCAAGTATCGCTGCCTCCCGCGCGATGCAGCTGGCATTCCCACGAGCAATCGGAGAGCGGCGCGGGACAGGCGATGACGCCGCCGTCGATGAGCACCGTCACAGGAGCGCCCAACGCGATCGGGCACCAACCGGCGGGAAACGACAACGTCAGTTCGTTGACGTTTTCTGTCGTAAGCACCACGCGGTCCGACGGATCGATCACCGCGTCGACCCTGGCGCGCGCCCAATGTTCGTCGAGGCCATCGACGGTCAGCCAGCACATGCGATTGTAACGCAGCGTGTAGGTTTCGAAGTGCAGTTCGCGCGGGAAGCGCTCGCGGCCGCGCGACGCGATCTCCGCCAGCGCCGCCTCGATCGTTTCCTTCGCCGACGGATGATACGAGTGCTGCGTGCCGGGACCGATCACGTGCCGCAGCGGGAGCCCTTCTTTCGCCATCGCCGTCGCCATGATCTCCGCCGCTTGGCGTTGCACGTCGAGTTCGCCGCTGTAGGCGATGGTGGGGCATTGAAAGAGATTGCGCGAGTAGTCGGTGCAGTCATACCAGTGCCAGAGCTTACGTTCGTACTCCGGCACGCCTTGCACGTCTTCGTGTTGAAACACGCGGAGGAAATCGGGCGTTTCGGCGAAGCCGGCCCCGGGGGCCGCGGCGCACCATTGATCCGCATAATGCACCGCGAACTGCCAACAGGCGGCGCCCCCCATCGAGAAACCGCGCACGAGGATGCGGTCGTCATCGATGCGGTAGTGCCGCTTCACGACCGCTAGCGCTTCGAACGTGTCGATCT
>CAZUBB010000168.1:6917-10434 GCA_964618485.1 uncultured Pirellulales bacterium | reverse complement strand
CTCGATCATGAAGCCTTCGAACGACTCCGGATCGCGCCGCGTGGAAACCCACTATCGGGCCGACGCCGCCGAGCCGCCGCGCCAGGCGTCGCCGCCGGAAGACCCGGCCGCCCAGGCGCTCTTGGAGTTGGTCCTGCAGCAGACGATGGCCACCTATGCGGAGATGAGAAGCGCCAGCGTCGAGCTACGATCCGGACTGAAGGCCGTGGCCGAACAGTTTCCGGGCGGTTCGCTCTCGTTCGAGCCATGCCTGGTGGCCCTCGTTTCGGCGGCCATTCGCGAACCGTTTTCGGCCTGGGTGCCGGAAGGACCTGCCTGGGATGCCCTCTGCCGCCGCGTCGCATTAACTATGTACGACGATCCCACGTCGCGCGGGCGGCTGGAATCGCTGTGGAAGCAACTGCAGGAGGAAAGGTCATGAACCCGACCGACCCCTCCCACGCCATGTTGATCGCCTCGTGCCAGGGGCTGGTCAAATCAATCGCTTGGAAAATCCACCAGAAGCTTCCCAAGCATGTCGAGCTCGACGATTTGATCGGGTATGGCCAGGTCGGACTGGCGGAAGCGGCCCGGGGGTTCGACGAAGCCCGCGGCGGGCAGTTTACTACCTACGCTTATTACCGTATCCGCGGGGCGATCCTCGACGGCCTGGCCCGGATGCAATGGTTCAACGCTTACGACTTCCACAGTGGCAAGTACGAGCGAATGGCGGACTCGTTGCTGGAAGGCGAGGGCGCGGCCGCCGCGGAAGAGGCCGCCGCTCCGGCCGCGAAAACGGAAGACCAGGTGTCATGGTTCGCCGAGACGAGCACCATGCTTGCGATGGCCTACCTCATGTCCGGCCAAGGGGGCGATGAGCGCCGGCCCCAGGAACCGGAAGACCGCTCCACGCCGATGCCCGGCGCCGACGCCGCCAAACGCGAGTTGGCCGAGCGCCTGCATGAGCTGATCGACGGACTGCCGGACAACATGGGCAAGTTGATCCGCGCAAGCTACTTCGGCGGACTGACGCTGACCGAGGCCGGCAAAACCATTGGAATCAGTAAATCCCGCGCTAGCCGACTGCATGCCGAGGCGCTCAGTCAGTTAGCGCGGTCGCTGCGGCGAGCCCAGTTAGTGGATTAACGACGGCCCGAGAACTCAGAAAACGTATGTTGGAGTGATTTGTAGGAGGCGACTCTGTCGCCGAAAACCGCAACGCTGGCCGCGCGAAATCGGCGAGAGTGTCGCCTCCTACCAGCAACATCAACTCCACCGCATGGGACGACATGGAAATCGACCTCGAAACGCTGACGCAGCCGATTTCGCCGGAGCTTCCGACGGGGCCGGATATGCGCGCCGACGAATCGCGGAATAACAGCTATTACCGTCTGCGGGACGTCTGGGACCTGGCGCGCCGCAAAGAACGCGAGGCGCTCAACGCCGACCCCAGCCAGTCCGATCAAAAACAGAAGGCCGACAACGAAAGCAATTCCGCCTGGCGCTCGGTGACGTCCCAGTCGCTGCAATTACTGACGCGCGAAGCCAAGGATCTGGAAGTGGCCGCCTTCCTGATTCAAGGCGCGCTGCGCACCGAAGGGACCTCCGGTCTGGCCTCGGCATTGACGGTCGCGCGGACCTTGGTCGAGCATTTTTGGGAGCCGCTCTATCCGCAGCTCGGCGAGGAGGGCATTTCGTTGCGGCTGCGGCCGATCGAATCGCTCGCCACGGCCCCCTCGCTGTTGATCGAGCCGTTGCGACGCATGTTGATTACCGGCGCCGGAGGACAGGGGCCCTATACGTTTTCGCAATACCTCTCGGCGGCGGCCGGCCGGACCGCGCCGTCGATGTCAGAAGTCGAACGCTCGGCTAGCGAAACCGAGACGTCGTTCTATCAAGGACTGTACGCCGACCTGACCCTTTGCCAGCAGGAGTTCAACGAACTCGCGCGGCTGCTCAACGAGAAGTCGGGCGTGGACGAATCCGGGCGCCCGCAGGGACCGTCCCTGGGGGATCTCCAGCAGGCGCTGAACGACGCCGTATCGGCCGTGCAGTACCTGGCGAAGGGGCGACTTGAATCCACGGAAGCGGCCGCCGAATCGTCCGCGCCGGCCGGTGCTGCCTCCGGAAACGCGAGCCCCGGCGCTGGCACGGGCGTGCCGGGACGGTTAGAATCGCGAGGCGATGCGCTGCGGATGCTCGAAAAAGTAGCGGAGTTCTTCGAGCGGCAGGATCCCCACAGTCTGCTCGGAGCGCAGGTCCGCAAGGTGGTCAAGCTGGCCAACATGAAGCCAGCCGACTACTACTCCGAACTTTTGGAAGATGAAAACGCGCGGAAGGCTTTATTCAAGCTGGTCGGCATTGAGCCCCCGCCGGAGTGATAGCTGAGCAACTTACGCCCCGTCGCGGCGGCGCAATGAGCGCCGGCGACGGGGGATCCTTCAACCACCAGCCGGTGTACATCATGGCCGAATCCATCCAACACAAGCTCGATCGCGTCCGCAAGCCGCGCGTGCAAATCACTTACGACGTCGAGACGAACGGCTCGATGATCAAGACCGAGTTGCCGTTCATCGTCGGGGTCATCGGCGACTTTGCCGGCGACAATAAGAATCAAAAGCCGCTCGAACAGCGGAAGTTCACCAACATCGATCGCGACAATTTCAACGAGATCATGGCCCGCATCGCGCCGGAGTTGAACGTCCGCGTGGAAAACACGCTGGCGGGCGACGGCTCCGAACTGGGCGTGCAACTCAAGTTCAACTCGCTCGACGATTTCGAGCCCGGCAAGTTGGTCGAGCAGATCGAACCGTTGCGAAAACTGATGGAAGCGCGCAACAAGCTCCGTGACTTGAAGAGCACGGTCGATCGTTCCGCGAACCTGGAGAAGATCCTTGAGGAAGTGATGAGCAATACCGAGAAGGCCAAGAGCGTGGCCGGTGAACTGGGCTCGCAAGCAGGAACGGGAGGTGACGCATGAGCGCGGGGGAAACCAAAGCAGCCGCGGAAGCAGCCGCAACGACGACGGAATCCGGAGGCTTGCTCGACAAGATTCTTGAGAGCATGCCCAAGAGCGTGCAGCAAACCAAGCGCGTCGACATGGTCGGCGAGTTGATCAAGCAGATCATGGACGGCGAAGTCACGTACGACAAGAACGTGATGCGCACGCTCGATCAGCGCATGGATCAGATCGACGCCGCGATCAGCAAGCAACTCGCCGCCGTGATGCACTCGCCCGGCTTTCAAAAGCTGGAGGGCTCGTGGCGCGGCCTGCATCACCTGGTCGATCGCTCCGAGACCGGCGAGTTCCTTAAGCTGCGCGTAATGAACGTCCCGAAACGCGAGCTCTTCAAGGACCTGGATCGCGCGGTCGAGTTCGACCAGAGTCAGTTGTTCAAGAAGATCTATGAAACTGAGTACGGCATTCTCGGCGGTACGCCGTACGGGGCGCTGATCGGCGACTACGAGTTCACGAATCATCCGGAAGACATTGACCTGTTGACCAAGGTCTCCGGCGTCGCCGCAGCGGCGTTTTGCC
>CAZUBB010000168.1:6422-6907 GCA_964618485.1 uncultured Pirellulales bacterium | reverse complement strand
ATTTCGGCCGCCGCGCCGCAACTGATGGGCTTCGAGAGCTACACGGAGCTCTCCCGGCCGCGTGATCTGACGAAGATCTTTGATAGCATCGAGTACACCAAGTGGAAGTCGTTCCGGGAATCGGAAGACTCGCGCTTCGCCGTGCTCACGATGCCGCGCGTCCTCTCGCGGTTGCCTTACGGGGCCGCGACGAAGCCGGTCGAGGAGTTCAAGTACGAAGAGTGCGAGAGCGACGCCCGCGGCCGCCATTTGCCGTTGCCGCACGAGCACTACGCCTGGATGAACTCCGCCTACGTGATGGGTGCGCGGTTCACGGACGCCTTCGCCCGGCATGGATGGTGTACCGCCATTCGCGGCGTGGAGAACGGCGGTAAGGTCGAAGGGCTGCCGGCGCATATCTTCACGAGCGACGATGGCGATCCCGACCTGAAGTGCCCCACGGAGATCGGCATCACCGATCGCCGCGACGCGTGCAGCCGGAAGAA
>CAZUBB010000168.1:5730-6412 GCA_964618485.1 uncultured Pirellulales bacterium | reverse complement strand
GCGAAAAGGAACTCAGCGACCTGGGTTTCCTGCCGCTCTGCCATTACAAGAACCGCGACTTCTCGGTCTTTATCGGGGGGCAGACCTGCCAGCGGCCGAAAAAGTACGTCGATCCTGCGGCTTCGGCCAACGCCGAGATCTCCGCGCGGCTGCCGTACATCATGGCGGCCTCGCGGATCGCGCACTACCTCAAGGTGATCGCCCGCGACAAGATCGGCGGCTTCCTCGAAGTGGACGAGTGCCAGACCTGGCTCCAGCAGTGGATTTCGCAGTACATCTGCCTGGACGAAAAACCGACCGACGCCGTCAAGGCCAAGTATCCGCTCAAGGAGGCGCGGATCGAGGTCAAGGCCGTCCCAGGTAAGCCGGGCTCTTACAACGCGATCGCGCACCTGCGTCCGTGGCTGCAGTTCGAAGAGCTGAACGCCTCGGTCCGCATGGTCGCGGAGTTGCCGAAGAACGCCCGCTAGGGCGGTTACTCGCGAATACTGTGAAGTGCTGCAGACACGTTGAGGCGGATGTGCAAATCGCCATCCGCCTCAACAATTGAGTACGACCTAAATTCTAGGAGGCGACTCCGTCGCCGATGGATTGGACGTGGGCACGATGTGAATGCGCTGAGCCAACGTGCAATCCATCGGCGACAGAGTCGCCTCCTACAGATCAGTTCTGTGTTTTTCGC
>CAZUBB010000168.1:0-5703 GCA_964618485.1 uncultured Pirellulales bacterium | reverse complement strand
GTGGCGGCCGCTCGCGTGGCAACAGGGTTGAGTCATGAATGTCGTTCCCGTCGGGCAATCTGCGGCGGAAGCCTCCGTCGTGGAATTGCCGCGCGGCAACGCGGCGGCGCCTCCGCCGTTTCAGAGCCTCCTGCAAACGATCCTGGACTCCACGGCGCCCGGCGAGCGGCCCGTACAACCGGCGCGCTCCTTCGATACGTTCTTACGGTCCAAGTCGCCCGGCGAAGCGCTCCGCAGTTGGCTCGGCGACGACCTGGCCGCCTTCAATTCCGCCGATGTCTCTGGCCAACTCGGACGTGACATTGCGTTGATCGATTTGGCGCTCTCGGCGCAAGTCAACGCGATTCTGCACACGCCCCGATTTCAGCGTTTGGAGGCCGCCTGGCGAGGGCTCGCGCACCTGGTGACGCAGGCCGCCGAGGCGCGGGACTCGCTCTATGCCGAACGGCACGAGTCGGACGTCCAAATTCGCGTCCTGCATTTGCCGAAGCGCGAGTTGGCGCGCGATCTGGAAAATGCCGTCGAATTCGACCAAAGCCATCTGTTCAAGCGAGTCTATTCCGATGGCTTCGGCACGCTCGGCGGCGAACCGCTGGGCGTGCTGATCGGCGACTACGAGTTCACGCACCAGATCGATCGTGAAAATCGCGTCGACGACGTCGCCACGCTGGGGCGAATCTCCGGCGTGGCCGCGGCCGCGTTCTGCCCGTTCATTACCGCCGCTGCGCCGGGTTTGTTCGAGCTCGATAACTATCGATTGCTGGAAAAGCCCATCCCGCTGGATAAAGTCTTCCGCCAACCCGACTACATCAAGTGGCAGAGCTTTCGCGAGTCGGAAGACGCCCAGTTCGTCGGTCTGACGTTGCCCCGCGTGCTGATGCGACTGCCGTACGACGACGACGGCGGCCGCCGCGACGGCTTTCGCTTCGCCGAATCGGTTGGCGCCGAGCATGTGGAGCGCTACCTCTGGGGGAACGCCGCGTTCGCCTTCGGCGGCGTGTTGGTCCGCGCGTTTGGCCAGAGCCGCTGGTTCGCCGAGATCCGCGGCCTCTCGCGCCCTTCGATCGCCGGCGGCGAGGTCGACGGCATCGACGCCGATTGGGCGCGTCCGGAGAAGCGCGGGCTGACGCCGAAATCACTGACCGAGGTGGCGATCGACGAGGTGCGGCAGCGCGAGCTGACCGAGTTGGGCGTGATTCCGCTGTGCGCAACGCCCCATTCGCCCAATGCGGCGTTCTACACGAACGCGTCGACGCACAAGCCGAAGGTCTACGTCGATCCGGTCGCAACGACCAACGCGCGGATGTCGGCCATGTTGCAATACGTGCTCTGCGCTTCGCGCTTCGCGCACTATCTGAAGGTCATCGCGCGGAACAAGCTGGGCACCGTGGCCGACGCGCAGGCGCTCGAGGATTACCTCAACGAGTGGCTGAGCCGTTACGTTACGAGCGACGCCCTCGCTCCGGCGGAAACCAAGGCCCGCTTTCCGCTGCGCGAAAAACAACTCAAGGTGGAAGAGAAGCCAGGCAGCCCGGGTCAATACCGGATGGTAATGCACCTGCTGCCGCACTATCAACTCGATGAACTCCAAGCCTCGCTCCGGCTGACCACGTCGATCAGTCCAGGAACCACTTGAGAGAAGCTTCAGTTCAGGGAAGTCGCGTAACGAATAGACGCCGTTACTCCGGGCGCTAACGCTTCCGGCTCGCTGACTACCGTCCACAGTGCCTGCCAACAGACTTCTTTTCTCCTTTTCTTATCTTCTCCTTTTCTCCTCCCCGCAAATGCCCCCGCGAACCGATTCCTTGCCGCCGCTCTTGCCCTCGGTGCTGGATCGGTTGATCGACTCCAGGCCGGATTCGCAGGTCGAAGCGCCGCCGCATCCCGCGGAAGTGTTGCGCGAAATCCGGCAAGCGGTGCGCCGAGACTTGGAGAACTTGTTGAATACGCGGCGTTTGTATTCCCCGCCGGCGAAGGACGAGGACCCGCTCGCGCTTTCTTGCGTCGGTTACGGCATTCCGGACTTCACCGGCGCCGCGACCGATACGCCGACGATGCTCAAGGCGGTTGAGGATGCCATCCGCCGCTTCGAGCCTCGATTGAAGAACGTCCGCGTGCAGATGGACGGTCCCAAGCAGACAGTCGACCGCACGTTGCGATTCCGCATCGAAGCGACGCTCTGGGTGGAACCGCTCCGCGAACCCGTCGCGTTTCGCTCAAAGTGGGAATCGACCACCTCCAGCATGCAGGTCGAAGGAGAGGTCGCATGAACGAGGAACTGCTGCCGTACTACAGTCGCGAGCTCTCGTTTCTTCGCGAGTTGGGCGCCGGTTTCGCGCAGGAGCATCCCAAGATCGCGCGGCGCCTGGCCTGGACCGGCGGCGAGGCCCAGGACCCCCACGTGGAGCGGTTGATCGAGTCGGTCGCGTTTCTGAACGCCCGCATTCGCCACAAGCTGGACGACGATTTTCCGGAAATCTGCGGCGCGCTGATGGACGTTCTCTATCCGCATTTCCAGGCGCCGATTCCTTCGATGGCGATCGCCAAGCTGGCGCTCGATCCCTCGCAAGCGAACCTGGCCACTGGCTACACGCTGGCGGCCGGCGCCGAACTCGAGACCGACGGCGGCGATGAAGCGCGTTGCCGTTTTCGCACCTCGTACCCGGTGACCGCCTGGCCGTTCAAGATCGACGCCGCGAGCCTGACGCCGCGACCGTTTACCGGTCCCGACTCGCCGCTCGCGGATCGCGCTGCCGCGATTCTTAAGATTGAGCTGAGCACGCTGCTGCCGACGATCCCGCTCTCCACGTTCACTTGCCAGAATTTGCGTTTCTATCTGCATGGCGCGGCGTCTCAGCAGAATGTGCACGCGCTCTATGAGCTGATCTTCAACAACACGCTCGAAGTCGTCATTGAAGGCGGGGGCGCCGACAAACCCAAATTGCGGCTCGATCCGAGCAAAATCCGGCCCGTCGGCTTCGAGCCTGCCGATGGCCTGCTCCCTTACAAAGCGAGGTCGTTCCCAGGCTATCGGCTGCTGACGGAGTACTTCGCTTTTGCGGAGAAGTTCCTGTTCTTTGATTTGGAGGGGCTCGACTTCCAACGTTTCGCAGGCCTCGGCAATCACAAAGCGACGATTTACCTGCTGCTCAATCGCTCCAGCGCGGATTTGGAACGGACGATTTCGAAGTCGACGTTCCACCTGGGCTGCACGCCGATGGTGAATCTGTACGAGCACGCCGCGGAACCGTTTCGCCTCACGCAACTGACGAGCGAGTACCGGTTGATTCCCGACGCCCGGAATGTCCGCGGTTCCGAGGTTTACGCGGTGAACGAGGTGACCGCCACGTTGCCCGACGGAAAGCGCGTGGAGTTCCAACCATTTTTCGGGTGCAGTCACGCGCAGACCGATGAAGAATCGCGGGCGTTCTGGTATGCGTCGCGACGTCCTTCGGCCCTGGGAGGCGAAGCGGGCACGTCCGCCACGGAAGTGTTCCTTACTTTCGTGAATCTCGACGCCGGACTCGCATTACGGGACGATCTGACGATCGACGTGAAAGCCACGCTTCTCAACCGCGATTTGCCCCACCAGTTGCCCTTCGGCGGCGGGCAACCGCGGCTGGTGATGACCTCGGCCGCGAACACTGTGGTGCGCATCGAGTGCCTCACGCGCCCCACGCGCACGCGACGCCCGCCGCCGGAGCGCGGACGTTTGTGGCGGTTGATCTCGCACCTGTCGCTGAATCACCTTTCGCTCGCCGACGGCGCCGAGGGGCTCGACGCCCTGCGCGAGATCCTCACGCTGTACAACTTCTCCGGCGAGCAGGACTCGACCGATCGCATCGCCGGCATCGTAGGGCTCGCCAGCAAGCCCGTGGTCGACCGTTCCCCCGGCGTGCGCGGCGGGTTTCGCCGCGGCATGGAGTTGAAGCTCAGCTTCGATGAAACCAAATACGTCGCCAGCGGCTGCTACCTGCTGGCCTGCGTGCTGGATCGTTTCTTCGGGCTCTATTGCACGATGAACTCGTTTTCACGGCTGGTGGCCGTCACCAAGCAACGCGAACCGAAAGGAGAAATCTGGCGATGGCCCTCGCGCGCCGGCAATCGAGCGATGATCTGATCGCGCGGTTGACGAAATCTCCACAGCGGTTCGAGTTTCAGCAGGCGATGCGTCTGCTGGAGCGGATCGCGCGCGTCTCGCCCGAGGACGGCGTCACGCCGCGCTCGGTCGGAGAGGATGCGCGCCCTCACGAGGAAATCGTTCGGTTTCGCAGCCTGCCGTCGCTGGCGTTTCCGGCGTCGTCGATCGACCAGCTCACGCGCCCGGAGACCAAATTCCTCGAGGCCGATCATCCGGTTTTTGAGATGGTGGTCACGTTTCTGGGCGTGATCGGCTCGTCGGGCGCGCTGCCGCAGCATTACACGTCGCTCGTTATCGAGCGTTGCAAGCAAAAAGACTTTTCGTTACGCGACTTCTACGATCTCTTTAATCACCGCTCGATTTCGCTCTTCTATCGCGCGGTGGAGAAGTATCGCCTGCCGTATCGCTACGAGCGCCGCCACCTCGAAACGGAGCAGCGCGGGCCCGACCAGGTCACCTACGCGCTCTTGGGACTGGTGGGCGTCGCCACGCCGGGGCTACAAAAGCGCCTCGCGGTCGACGACGAAGCGCTCATTTACTACAGCGGCTTCTACGCGCACCAGCCCCGCGCCGCGGTGCCGCTCGAGCGATTGCTGGGCGATTACTTCCAGTTGCCGATCGAAATCGAACAGTTCGTCGGACGCTGGCAATACCTCGACGAGGCGCAGCGCAGCCGCGTCGCCGGGCGGCATCATCCAGAATCACAAAACCGAGAGTTGGGCCGCAACGTGATCGTCGGCCGCCGTTACTGGGACGTGCAAAGCAAGTTCCGCATCCGCGTCGGCCCAATGCGCTACAAGATGTTCTGCGAGTTTCTCCCCAACGGCCGGGCGCTCACGAAGCTCGTCCACCTCGCGCGCCTCTACGCCGGTGACGAACTCGAGTTCGACGTGCAGGCAATTCTGCTGGCGGATGAAGTCCCGCGCACGCGCCTCACGCGCAAGGCGCCGTCCCCGAGCCGCCTCGGCTGGAACTCCTGGGTCCACGCCGCCCCAGCGAAACGGGACGCCGACCAGGCGAAATTCAAAGCGGACCGGCTACGCCGCAAGCCAGTCACGGTGTAGGGGGCGACTCCGGTCGCCGATCCGCGATGAGCGCTGCCGACAAACATCAAACCGGCGACGAACCCGTTCCCTCCGAGGACAATCCGTATCTGTCGCCCAAGGCCGCACAGGGTCAGCCAAGATTCACTGCCCGACGATTGATCCACATCGCCAGAACCGTCCTACTTGTTAGCTGGGCGATAACCTTTGTCGCGATCGGCTACGGACTCCTCCACGCGGCGGATGGGGATCCGCATCAATGGGGTTCAGCGTTCGCCATACTGTTTTCGTTATTCGGGTCACCCCTGCTTACGGCCGTGTACGCCCTTATCAGTTTGATTCGCGTTACTTTGCGATTCTTCGGAATTCATGGCAATGCCGCTCGACCGCCCGTCACGGCCAATTGCGACTCCCGCCCTGGCCCCCTATCATGAGGCTTCGATTTCGCACCCGATTTTCCAGCGCCCCTGACGCCACGACCCCATGCCACGCCAGACCCGCGGCGAAGCTTTCGCCGGA
>CAZUBB010000167.1:0-10472 GCA_964618485.1 uncultured Pirellulales bacterium | reverse complement strand
GAAGCGGACCTGGTCGTCTTTGGCGTGGTCGAACAGGCTCCGCATCACGCTTTGCGCAATGTCGGTTGAGCCCTCGACCTCCTTGAGCTTATAGCCCAATTGGCGGCGGATCAGCTCGATCAGCCGGGTGTGGTAACGCTCGAACAGCCGGCGCGCCGCTTCCTCGTCGCCAGAACGGTAGTCCTGAATCAATCGCTGGTCGGGAAGTGGATCGCTCATCAGGCTGCGGCGGGGCCGCTCTCGGGGGGCGAACTCTCCATTTTCGTTGCCAGCTTGGCCGTTGCCAAGTAGCATCTGAGGAGGGGGCGGGCTGCGCGCCCCGGCGAGGCATTGCAACGGTGATGAGCAACTGGGGCGGGTGCGACATGAAGGCAAACTGGGTTGGGCTCAGTGCGACAAAGTGCAAGTGGTTGTCCGGGTTCATCTTGGCGTTTGCGGCTGTGACTCCGGCATCGGGCGGAACGGTGCAGTTGACGGCCCATGCCCATGATTCCACCGGGGAACTGAACGTTCCCAAAACGGTGACGCATCCGACGTTGGCCATCGCGGACACTGGCAATGTGAACAAGCCAGGGGCCCATGCCCGATCCTGGGGGGCGGCGATCGTTTCCGGGGGGACGCTGAGGAAGTCGACCGGTGGCGAGGGTTGGTTGATCAACGGCAACTCGCCCAAGCATCAGTACTGGTACGCGAATGCGGGGACGGGCGAGTTCATTATCGAAGATCAACAAGCGGACGTGGCTGAATTGCTGCTTGTGATCCGTCGGACGGGCGACGTGGTCGACCCGGCGCAACCGACGGAAGCCCCGCCGGAGATTGGCGTGTATCCCTCGCAAGGGATTTTCGCGGAGCACGATCTGAGCGTGCAGATCCTCCTGGACGCGAACGTGCTGCAAGGGGGCGAGCCGATCAATTTATTCAATGGCCGCGCCGTGCTGCGGGGGGCGGAGAACCCGAATCCCGGCCTCACCATGACCGGCGACTTCGACGGGCTGGGGGTCTTCACAGAGACGGTGCTCAACGGCAATCCGGGCCAGGTTCGGCTGGGGGCGATCGTGGAGCAGGAAGCGCTCTCGCGGAAGACGGCGAGCGTCGTTATTGGAACGCCGTTTACGTTGAATCTCGACCTGATTATGTCGCAGTACGAAATCGATTCGCTGCCGTTCGAGCCGCCGCTTGTTGACACGGGGGGCATTCTTGCCGCGTCGTCCGGCGACCTGGTCGTGGAAGTGCTCGCGCGGGACGGAGCGGGACGTCCGCTCGAGATCACGGCGGTGGTGCCGGAGCCGGGGAGCCTCGGGTTGGCGATGAGCGCAGCGCTGGGAGCGATCGTGCTGTTCCGGCGACGTGTGGGGCGTTAGGCGGTTCGCTACGGGATTCCAGCGCGTGCTTTGAAGACGATGTCGGTTGGCGCACCGAACTTGGCCGGGAGCGGGATGTTTTTCCAGGTGGGGTCGTCGCCGATGCGCGTCTGCCAGCGGCCGTTGAGTTGCACGGCGCGATTGCCGGAGCGCAGTGCGGGGGCCTGGTCCGATCGTACGGAAGAATCGTTCGAGCACTCGACGCGGACGACGAGGAAGTTGGCTTCGTTCGCGACGATCGAAGAGGAAGGGAAGCGCAATGTGCCGTGATCGGCAGCATCGGCGGGCGTGCCGTTCAACCAGGCCTGGACTTGAGGCCATTGTGGGCTCTCGAGCGTGAGCGATTCTTCTTGCTTCCAAGTGTTCGGTAAGTAGACCGCGCAGCGATACCAGGCGACCTCCGCGTCGGGCGCTGCATGCGGCACGTCGACGAGGGTCCATTCGGGCGGTTGCTTCGCTTCGACCGCGGCGACGTCGAACTCGTCGCGTTTGTCGAAGGCTGAGCGGAATGGCTGGCCGCCGAGGAGTTGATCGCTGGTGATGGTGGGGCAGACGTAACGCTCGATGTGCGCGACGACGAGGTCGTGGCCCGTGAAGTGATCGGTGTAGGGCCAGCGCGCGGGATTGTACATGGAGTCGCTCAGGTCGCGCAGGAAGATGACGTCCTTACCGTTACGGACCATCTGCCGCAGGCCGAAGGGGCGGCCAAGTACGCACATGTTGGCGTGCACGCCGGTGAGGATGACGTGTTGGATTCCGCGTGCTGCGAGGATATTCCAGACTTCATCGCCGCGGTCGGAGATATAGTCGCGCTCGCCGTCGATCTCGATGTCCGGCGATTGCGATTTCCACGGCATCCCCGGATTGCGGCCGAGTGACTTGAGCTGGGCGGCCCAGGCGGCGTGTTGCTGCGGTTCGTCATCTTCGCCGCCGTCGGATTGATCAATCGGGTAGATCGCTTCCTCTTCTTGCGGAATGCGCGAACACCAATCGGAGATGCCGGCGGGCGGTTGTTGCACGCTTGGCGCAGCGACGGCGCGTTTCCGCGCGGGGTGTTCGGCGTAGGTTTCCATGCAATCGCTGGGGGCGTGAATGATCGTGGCGCCGCGGCGACGGGCTTCCGCCAGGAACTGATTCAGTCGCGGCGTGAATTCATTCAGGCGCTGTACGGCGTTGTAACAGTGATGTTGATCCCAGACGTCGCAGACGATGACCGCGGTGGATTCCATCTGCCAGGTGGCTGGTTCCGTGACGCGGTGATACTCCTGCAGTGCCGAAGGACGATAAAGACGCAGTGTCAACTGCGCGTCTTCGGCGCGGGCGGAATGAGTCAGCATGAAGATCGCGCCCAGGAGAGGGAGCGTGAGGAATCGTGGCATGGGGCTCACGGTTGTCGACATCGATGGCGGCCCTTAGTTGCCGGAGGCGCCGGGTGGGTCTTGGTCGGGGACTTGTAGTTCTTGCCGGAGCTTTTTTAGTTCGGCTTCGAGTTCGTGGAGCGCTGTTTGATGCGACGGTTCGTCGATGACGTTGCGCAGTTCATGCGGGTCTTGTTGGAGGTCGAACAGTTCGCGATAGGCGCCGTCCCAGCCGTAAAACTGGACGAGCTTGTAACGATCGGTGACGACGCCGAAATGCGGGGGGACGCGGTGGGGTTCGGGGTATTCGTAGTACTGGTAGTAGAAACTCTTGCGCCAGTCGTCGGGGGTTTTTCCTTGGAGGACTGGGACCAGGCTGCGGCCCTGCATTTCGGCGGGAATGGCGACGCCGGCCGCTTCGAGGAATGTCTCGGCGAAGTCGACGTTCGAGACGAGGTCGCGGTTGACCGAACCGGGCTGGGTTACGCCCGGCCAGCGCACGAGGAGGGGCGTGCGGAGCGATTCCTCGAAGATCCAGCGTTTGTCGAACCAGCCGTGCTCGCCGAGGTAGAAGCCTTGATCGGAGGCGTAGACGACGATGGTGTTTTCGGCGAGCCCGTGGGCATCGAGGTAGTCGAGCAGGCGGCCGATGCTCTCGTCGACGCCGCGGATGCAGCCGAGATAGTCGTGCAGGTAGCGGTTGTATTTCCAGCGGACGAGGTCTTTGCCCTCGAGCTTGGCGGCGCGGAATTGCGCGTTGCGCGGGGCGTAGTAAGCGTCCCAAACACGTCGTTGTTCGGGATCGAGCTGGCGGAGGACGTCGAGTTTCAGGTCGTGATCGTTCATCGTGCGGTCGATGGTCATGTCCTGATCGCGCTCGGCGGCGCCACGGTGGGCGTAGTCATCGAACAGCGTCTCCGGTTCGGCATAACGCCGGTCGCCGTCGTGTCCCAGGTGGCGGAGCGCGGGGGCCCATTCACGATGGGGCGCCTTGTGCTGGCACATGAGCAAGAAGGGGCGATCGCGATCGCGTTTTTCGAGCCACTCGATCGAGCGATCGGTGATGATGTCCGTGACGTAGCCGGGCTCTTTTCGTCGTTCGCCGTTGCGGATCATGGCGGGCTGATAGTAGTCCCCCTGGCCGGGCAGGATTTGCCAGTGATCGAAACCGGTGGGGTCGCTGACGAGGTGCCACTTGCCGACGATGGCGGTTTGATAGCCGGCCGACTGGAGGAGCTTGGGGAAGGTGGTTTGCGCGCCGTCGAAGCGGCAATTGTTGTTGTTATAAAAACCGTTCAGGTGCGAGTACTTGCCGGTGAGAATCACCGCGCGGGACGGCCCGCAGATGGAATTGGTGACGAGGCAGCGATCGAACCGCATGCCTTCGCGGGCGATGCGGTCGAGGTGCGGCGTGTCGATCAACTGGCGGGGATCGCCGTAGGCGCTGATCGCCTGATAGGCGTGATCATCGGAGAAGATGAAGAGGATGTTGGGACGCGGCGCGGCGTGCGCCGCGCTTGATGCGACGCAGCACGCGAGGATCATCAACCAACACCAGGCGGCGCGGGGCAAATGCATCGGGCGACTCCTCGACAAGAATCAGCAATCTTCTCGGCACGTCGAGGATAGCCGCGTGGAGATGCGTTCGCCAGATGACGGGGCGCTGCTGTGGCGCGCCTACGGATGGGCGGGGGGCGGCGAGCTGGAGCCGATGGGCGGCGCTGAGGCGGTTGGAGATCCGCTGGGCGTGGCGGCCGGAGGGGCGTTTGGTGGTGCAGCGACCGGCGCCTGGTGGGAGGCCTGAACGACTCCCTGCTGAGCGACCGCTGGCTGGGGCGCAGCGGCGACGGCGCCTGGCGGCGGTGGAGTTGGTTGCGGCGAAGCGGAGGGTGCGGGGAGCGGGGGCGGGAGAAAGATGGTTTCGTTGGTGACGTTGGCGAGCGTTTGCCGGTTCGGTCCCGACTCTCCGTGGTGTTTCTTCTCGTTGGCGGTTCCGAACGGCGTCAGCACTTCGGCGCCGACGAAATTCGTGCCGTCGTAAATGCTGCCTCGCTGGAACGGACCAACGCCGAGAATCCAGGTGTCTTTGGCATCGCTCGTGACCATGGCCACTCCGGATTGCCAGACGCGCTTGCCGGTTTCCTGCTCGTAGGCGAAGACGGCGATCTTGGCGACGCCTTTTTGATCGGTGCTCTTGGCGAAGGGGATTTCGGGAATGACCGGCGGGACGCCCGTGGCGGCGACAGCCGTGGGGAGATTCACAGCCGGGATGCCGACGGTGATATCGTGGCGATCGGTGCCAATGGCGCCGGAACGGGCTTCGACGACGTACTGCGCCTTGGCCTTGTCGGTGACCAGGATGCAGCCGAAGTGGAGGAGATGCTGACGCAGCGTGCTGGTGAGGTATTTTTCGTCAACCGCACTGGCCAGGTATTGCCCGTCGAAATAAATCGTCTTGCCGGCGATCGGTCCGAAATCGAGCTGTGCGACCGCCTGGTCGATGGCGTTGGAAATGAGCAACTGTTCGCTGGCGGTGCGCGTGGTGTCGGTGCGGCGCGTTGTTCCGCAGGCGGTGAGGCTCGTCAACGCCGCCATGCAGACCGCGAGCCGCAGGCAGGCGGTGCGGAGGGGCGTCGAATGAATCTCGTTGGGGCGGGGCATCGTTCGTTCCGGGTCGTGAAGGCGGGGCGGGATTATAGCCCCGTGGCCGAATTGGCCAACACGGATTACCGATGGCCGATGGGAACTGGTCGGATTTCGTCCATCTAGATTGCCCAAGTCCCGCCGTTGAAGGTCCAATTTGCGGTGGCGAGTGGAGGTTTTTCCTTGACGGTGTAAATCGTGCGGGTTACAACAGCCTTGCCGAATGATTCGATTCCGCCGAGGGATGGACCCCGGCGCGGACGGCCACCGAGGAGCTGCCTGCCGTGAGACGACTTGGTCGAGCGATTGTGATTGCGTTGTTGGCGATGGGCGGCCGCGCTTCGGCGGCGACGATGACGCTCGACAATTTCGAGACGCCCGACCCTGCCGAGCTGATTTTCGCTGGCTTCACGCATCCGAGCGGCAAGCCGCTGCAGTTTTCCAATCCGGCATCGACCGTTGGTGCGCAGCGCGACGTGAAGATCGACGTCGATGGCGTGGCGAAGCCGAACTCGGCGCAGGTACTGATCGGGTACGACGAGAACCTGTATCTCCGCGGCATTCTGCAGGTGGCCACGGCGTCGACGCCGGGGTCGATCGTCACGCTCCAATACGACGGCATGGACGATAATTCGGAGTCGCTGACAAACGCGCATGGTTTAAATATGGTCCTGGCGCCGGAGGGCGGGATCACGATCGATTTCTTGACGATCGATGCGCCGGAAGTTGGGCTGCTGGATGTCGCGATTCGCCTGTTCAGCAATGAGGCCGTCGCCACCTACCACGGGCAGATGGCCGAGTCGTTAGTGGCGACCAGCATGTACGCCGCGTTCGACGAGTTCGACGTGGGCGAAGGTTTTTCGTTCAGCTCGGTCGACAGCTTCGAGTTTGTCTTCAACGGTTCGGCGCTCGTCGACGTTGATTTCGTAGTCGACAACATTTCAGCGACCGTGCCGGAGCCAGGTACGCTGGTAATGGCCTTCTTGGGGATCGCCGGGCTCGTCATTGCCCGCCGCCGCGGCTAAGCGGTTCGTCGGCGAAAGCGGGCGTGACTCCGGGCGCTGGCGCTTCCGGCTCCAAAGTGGCGTCCTCTGCCGCACTATGCGGATGCGGCTATAAGTCGCCGGTGCGGTCGACTTGCTCTACGCCTGCGACGCGCAGGTGTTCTGTTTCGTTGAGCGTGACGAGCTTGACGATCGAGTCCCAGCGAAGGCGGTTGATGGAGCCGTTATAGAAGCCGAAGGGGCTTTGTTCGGCGGGAATCGCCAGTAGCGCTTTGAACGCGGCGCCGAGGACTCCGCCGTGCGTAAAGACCGCCACGCGGTCGAACGGGCCCGCGGCGCGGATGGCGTCGAAGGCCGCGCGGCCGCGCGCCATGAGTTGTCGGCGCGACTCACCGCCGGGGACGATGAAATCGGGATCGTGCGCGCGCCAGCGGCGGCCTTCGTCGGGGTGCAACGCTTCGATTTCAGACCAGAGCAGACCTTGGAAGATGCCCGCGTTGATTTCTTGTAAGCGCGGTTCGACGCGAACCGGCAGGCCGAGGGCGTCGGCCGTGGGGCGCGCGGTGGCGAGCGCGCGATCGAGCGGGCTGCTGAATACGGCGTCGATCGGCTCGCGGGCGAGAGCCGCCGCGATCGCTTGGGCTTGGGCCAGGCCGAGTTCGGAAAGCGGCGTATTCTGCTGGCCTTGAATGCGGCCTTCGGCGTTGAACTTGCTTTGGCCGTGCCGTACGCAGATCAAGAGCATCGTTGGCAATCCTTGGTCATATCGCTACTGCGCAAGAGGGCTCTTTGCGGGACGTCATGCCCGAGAGCTCGTCGACACGGTCAACGCGTTCCGCCAACGAACGTTGCGTGCGATTGAGTATAGCGGAACCTTTGCTCAGCCGGCGACGGGTTCCGGTTCGCCGGTGAGCGCCTCGAAGGTGATTTCCGGAGCCGACGGGGATGGCGCAGGGGAAGCAGGTTTCACTTCGGCCTTTGGCGCAGGCGGCGTGGCTTCGGCGGGTGCGGTGGGAGCAACGCCAAGCTCTCCCATCACGTCGGCCAGGTCGAGGGCCGAGATTTCGCGGGAGCCGGTGGGCTTTACCGGCCGGAGGTCTTCCACCGGGGGCGCGGCGGTGGCCGCAGGAGACGGCGTCGCGACAGCGGCTGCAGGCCGCGCGGGTTCAGTGGGAGGCGCGATGGGTGAATCTGCGGATGCCACGGTTGGCGCCGCGTGCCCCGTCGACTCGTGGACGGGTTGTTCTGACGTGGCCAGGGCTTTGGCGAGCCGCCGGGGGATGAGCTCGTCGCCGTAGAAGTAGCCTAAGATGATGCCCAGCACCAGGTTGGTGAGGGCGATGAACAAGAAAAAGGCCAGCACGGCGATTCCTCGGGGCAGTGTCGGGTCGGGCAGCATCTGGGGGGCTGGGATAACATAGCTTCCTCTGGCGGCCGGCTTCCGCGGACCTGTCGCCGCGCGGCACTTCCCACGCAACCGGCAATCTTTGCCGAATCGGCTCAACCGCTACGCTCGGAAGGGTCGATATCTCTCTGCAGACTCATGCCGACGCGCGGCTGGGAATCCGGTTTTTTTAGGGGAGTCGACGATGAAGCGTTCGGTCAAGAAAACCGTGGGCGCGCTGCTGCTTTCGGGCGTCGCCGCCAGTCTCGCGCCGTGCAACGGGAGCGATTGGGAAACGCTGGGGTCGTGGTCGAGCATCTTCGGGCCGTCGCGGGCGTCGGCTCAGGCCGTTGAAGCGGACGAGGATGCAGCGGAAACCCCGAATGCGGAGCCGGTGGAAGGTCCGCCGATGCCGGAGTTGAGCGTCGCCGACGAAGCTGCGGCGCCGTTGTTGTTGCAGCCGATCGAAGACGCGCCGGCGATCGAAGCGGATGACGAGGCGATCGACGCCGAGGCGCCGGAAGCGCCGGCCGCGATCGACGCCGACGACGCGACGAGCGAAGAAACGCCGTTGGTGTTGCCGGGCGACGAACCGCAGGCGCCGTCGATTCCGGCGCCGGTTGCGGAGGAGGCGGAGGACGTCGCCACCGAGGAGTCGGTCTCGCGGCCGACCGCCGGCGTGATGGTGGAATGGATCACGCCCAAGTCGATTAACCGCGGCAAGGAAACCGAATTCAAGTTGCTCGTGCGCAACACGATGAAGCACGCGGCGAAGAACGTCGCCATTCACGTGCAGTTGCCGGAGCACGCCGAGCTCGGCAAGTGCGATCCGCGGCCGGTCTCGTCGGAGGGCGTGCTGCTCTGGAAGATCGGGCAGATGGCGGCGGGATCTACGAAAACGATTTCGCTCGGCATTACGCCACTCGAGAAGGGAGAGATCGAGCCGCAGGCCGCGGTCACGTTTACGCGGGCGTCCTCGACGCGCGTGGCGATCGTTGAGCCTGAGTTGACGCTGAAGATCGAGAGCACGCCGCGGGCGGTGATCGGTCAGCGCGGCGGCTGCGTGCTGGTGATTCACAACGGCGGCAACGGGCCGGCCACGGGCGTGGTGGTGAGCGCCAATTTGCCATCGTCGCTCGCGCCGACCACGGCCGAGGAAGCCAAGTATCAGTTGGGTACGCTGCCGCCGGGAGAGAGCCGTGAGATCGAGTTTCCGATTTACGCCCACAAGCTGGGCAAACATGAGCTGGAATTCCAGGTGACGTGCCAGGGGATCGAGCCGAAGGAGATTCAGCAAACGCTCGAGGTCGTCCAGCCGACCGTGCAGGTCGCGATGGAAGGGCCGAAGCTGCGGTATGTCGAACGCCAGGCGAACTATGTGATCCGCCTGGAAAATCCGGGGCCCGCGCCGATCAACAACGTGCAGGTCATTGAGAATGTGCCGGCGGGCTTTGAGTTCGTCGAGGCCACGGCCGGCGGCGACTATGATCACGAGGCGCGGCAGGTGGCGTGGTTCGTCGGCCGGCTGGAGCCGAACGCGTCGACCACCGTGGAAGTGAAGTTGGTGCCCGCCGAACTGGGCGAGCACACCGTCACCACCGAGGTGAAAGCCGACGCCGGCGTGAATGCGATCGCCCATGCCACGACGCGTGTGGAAGGGGTTTCGTCCCTGGCGTTGGACGTGATCGATCGCGATGATCCGATCGAGGTGAAGGGCGAGACGCTGTACGAGATTCGCATTACCAACAACGGTTCCAAGCCGGCGGCCGGCGTGCAGATCGCCGCGGCGGTACCGAAGGAAATGGAAACGCTGGAAATCGACGGGCCGACGGAAGGTTCGATCGACGCGGACAAGATCATCTTCGAGCCGCTGGCGGAACTCGCGCCGGGAGCGTCGGAGACTTACACGGTGCATGTGCGTTGCCACGGCGAAGGCAAGGTGCGGTTCCGGGCCTTCTTCCGCACGGAAGACAGCGCCAATCCAGTGTCGGAAGAAGAGCTGACGCACATCTACGCGGACTAAGTTCGCGTTCTGAAAAAACGGGCAAGAGGCCAGCGCCGCGAGCAATCGCGGCGTTACCGCTTTCTGGCCGCAAGGTTAATCCGCGACGGGGACGTCGATGTCGCTGATCGAGATCGCAAAGTAAGCGGCGCGTTGGAAGGCCTTCGAAATGCCGAAATCGACGTCGAATTCCGACAAGAACGTTGGCAGGACGCTGATGCGAATATACTCGACCGATTGAGTGTGTCGAGCGACGCCAAGCAATTCGCCGTCCGCGTCGAACACAGCAACGGAAATCGTGTAATCCACCTTGTTGTAAGGAGTGATGGCCGTATTCATCTTCGCCGTCAGACGGTGATCGTCGGCGAGCGAGAACGTTGCGCCGCTAATATAAATGATCTTCAACTCGGAATTGCCCCACTTGACCGGGCTTGAGGAAGCGCCCGTGTCGATGAGCTTGCCGAATTCGAGCGGCTTCAGGCCCGGCAGCGGTGGGACTTCGGCCGCGGGAGCGCGGGTCGGAATTGCAGCGGCCGTGGTGAACGCAGCGATGCCGGTGAGAGCGGTACGACGGTCCATGTTGGCTCCTTCCATGATTGGAAATGCGAAGTCAAAAATGCGCGACATTGGCAAGATACCGCGAGTTCGCGGATCGACCGAGAGAAACTAGTGCTCCGTCAAACCCTGATTTTCGGGTAAAGGGATTTCAGTTTGCAACGG
>CAZUBB010000166.1:2535-10512 GCA_964618485.1 uncultured Pirellulales bacterium | reverse complement strand
ATCATGCACGATCGCCTGCGCCAGCTTGATGCGCTGTCGCATCCCGTGACTGCATCCGGCGATCCGCCGCCCGGAACGATCCCCCATTCCGACTTCATCAATCGCCAGCCGCGTCCGCTCCCGCGCCTCGCGCCGCGAATATCCATGCAGCCGCGCCAGCGTGTAGACGAACTCGAAGCCGGTCATCTCCTCATAGAACTGATTGATGTCCGGGCTGTAACCCAGCGAACGCTTTGCCGCCGTCGACCATGCCTGATGCTCCCCCAGCAGCACCTTCCCCAACGTCGGCCGCAATTGCCCGCTCGCCAGCTTCAGCAGCGTCGACTTCCCCGCCCCATTCGCCCCCAGCAGCCCGGTAATCCCCGGCCCAATGCGACAACTAATATCGTTGACGCCAATCACCGGCCCATAAAACTTCGTCACATTTTCAAAGGTGAGATGCATGCAAAATCCGTGAAGCCGGAAGCCGAATTCCGTCTGTTTCCGAATTCCGTCTGTAGCCGAGGTCTGTGACCTCGGTGGGGTGGAAGGAATTGCGGCGCTTCGCCCACCGAGGTCACAGACCTCGGCTACAGTCGGGCGACGTGAACTCTGTTAACTTCGCGAAGACGTCAGTATACCGCGCCACCGCAGGTAATCCGCGAGCCCCTCGCCGACGCCCGGAAGCGATTCGCCCGTCGCCCGCCGGTATTTCGTGCAATCCAGCACGCTATACCTCGGGCGCGGGGCCGCCGCGCCGTACTGCGCCGTCGAAATCGCCGTCAGGGGTGACCGATATCCGGTTTTGTTCAAGATCAACTGCGCAAATTCAAACCAGGTCGTCTCCCCAGCATTCGTGACGTGAAAGACCCCCTGCTGATCGGCCTCCAATAGCCGCAACGCCGCCACCGCCACATCCCGCGCGTAGCTCGGCGAACAACGCTGATCGTCCACCACGCGGAGCGGCTCCCCCCGCGCAGCCTTGGCCAGAATCGCCTCCACAAAACTCCGCCCCTTGGCCGCATCCTCAGCGTGCCCATAGAGCCCGCAGGTGCGCACAATTAAATGCCGCGCCGCCTGCGCCGCCGCCTGCTCTCCCGCCAACTTGCTCTCGGCATAAACGCCGCGCGGTTCGGGAATATCCCCTTCGCGCCACGGTCGCTCCACCGCCGGCGCCGCGCCAAAGACATAATCGGTGCTGATCTGCACCAAAGGGCAAGCCAGCGTAGTAGCGACTGCGGCAAGCTGTTCCACCGCCACCGCGTTGACCTCCCTGCAGAGTTCCGGTTCGCGCTCAGCCCGATCGACTGCGGTGTACGCCGCGCAGTTGATAATCGCTGCCGGCGGGCCGTCGAGCAAAGTCCTCTCAACCGCGCCCCGATCCGTAATATCCAACTCCGGCAAGTCGAGCCCCCAAGCCCGCTCGCCCAGCAGCCGGCACAGCCAACTCCCCAACTGCCCAGCAGCCCCCACCACGGCTAGGCGCGAAGCATTCGCCACGTTCATTACCCAGAGCCAAGAAACGAAAGCGGCCCCATCTCTGGGGCCGCTTGAATGATCCCGCGGTGTGCTTGGGATTCGATTACGGCTGCACCGGCTGATTGATGATGATCACATCCTTAGGCGCGGTCACGCCAGCCAAGACGCCGAATAAGAAGGCCCCGGCGAATGCTGCCGTATAGATCGGCAAGATCTTTCGGACATTGTACCTGTCCGCATTGACCCATCCCATGACCAACGCGACCAGGACGCCGAGATTGCCGCAGAAGCAGAGAACCGCACAGATAATGCCGAGTGTCTGGTCGCCGGCTTTGAACATCGCCATGACCACCATGACGTAGCAGACGAACGCGACAATCCCTGCGACGGCAGCCAGAGCGTAGAACAGCATCCACATGATTTTAGTTCCTTCACGACCTTGGCGGCGGAGTGGCGACGGCGAACGACCCCGTTCCCGAATTGATCGACGCTCAGCCCACGATCGGCCGAATTCTAGCTTTTCCGCAAGGAAACGCAAACCTGCGGCGGCGAATTGTAGGAGGCGACTCCGTCGCCGAAGGAGTTGGCGTCGCCGCGTCGGACTCTGTCGCGACCGGCGACGGAGTCGCCTCCTACAACCTCCAGCCTACTCCCCCGTCTCCATCCCCAACTGCCGCATCTTCCGGTACAAGTTCGAGCGGTGCAGCCCAAGCTGCCGCGCCGCCTCGCTCATGTTCCCCCGGTTGCGGTCGATCGCCTGCCGGATGTACTCCGTTTGATATTGCTCCGTCGCTTCCGCCAGCGGCAGTTCGGAAAGCTCCAAGGCCCGCGCCGTGGTCGTCGGCGTGAGAATGAACGCCAAGTCCTCGGCCTCGATCTTGTCCCCTTCCGACATATAGGCCAGCCGCTCCATCAGGTTTCGCAACTCGCGAACGTTCCCCGGCCACGTATGCGATTCCAGCCGCCGCCGCGCCACCGCAGAAAGCTTCGGCACGCGCCGCCGCGCCCTGCGACTAAAATCCTCCAGAAAATACTCCGCCAAAGGCAGAATATCCTCCGCCCGCTGCCGCAGCGGCGGCAACTCGATCGTCACCACGTGCAGCCGAAAGTACAAATCCTGCCGGAAGCGCTTCTGCCGCACCATCTCCGCCAGGTTCTGATTCGTCGCCGCGATCACCCGCGCGTCGGTGTGAATGGGCGTCGAACCGCCCACGCGCACGACAATCTTCTCCTCCAGCACGCGCAACAGCTTCGCCTGTCCGGCGAGACTCAAATCGCCGATCTCGTCCAGAAAAATCGTCCCGCCCGAGGCCAACTCAAACTTCCCGGCCCGCGTTTGATGCGCATCCGTGAACGCCCCCTTCTCGTGCCCAAAGAGCTCGCTCTCCAGCAGCGTTTCCGTAATCGCCGCGCAATTGATCGCCACGAACGGCTGATAACGGCGATGGCTCAGATAGTGAATCGCCTGGCTGACCACCTCTTTCCCGGCGCCGTTTTCCCCCAGCACCATGATCGCCAGATCGGTATTCGCCACGCGCCGAATGGTCGACCGCAACGCTTGAATCGCCGCGCTTTGCCCAATCAAGCGAATCCCCTCGGCCGCTTCGTCGGCAATCTGCTTTCGCGCGGTCAACAGCTTCTGCCGCTCATCGGTGTTCTCGAGCGCCACCGCGGCATGCGCGGCCAGTTCCACGAGCGCCTCTTCATCGTCCGCAGTGAAATTCCCGGCGAGCTTGTTGATCATCTCAAACGCGCCGAACAATTCCCCGCTCCGCCCGCGTAGCGGCACGCACAACAACGTCCGCGTCGCGTAGCCGAGCTTCTGGTCGACGCGCCGATCGATCTGCGCCGGGTTATCCGCCAGGTCGACGCGTCGCGACTCGCCGCTCTGCACCACCTGCCCGACCACCCCCTTATCGTCCGGAATCCGCAGCTCGCCCCCTTCCACGCCGAGCGCCGGCCGGCCGACCAGCGTGCGATTCGGCTTGTCCCACAAGAAAATGCTCGCCCGGTCCGCCTGCAACAGTTTCGTGGCGGCCTCGGCCATCTGCACCAACAGCGGCTCCATCTCCTGCGTCTGATTCCACTGGTGCGTGATGTTGAGAATCGTCCGCAAGCGCTCCAGGCGCAGCCGATCGCTCGCCGCACTCCGAATATGCGTAACCACATCGCCCAGCAGGCGCGCGAACGCCTCGATCTGCTCCAGCAACTCCGGCGCGGCGTTCGGCTTCGCGAAACGAACCAGCAACAGTTCCCCCTGCGCGGCGTGCGCATGCAGCGGCGCGGCGAACCAAGCCCCGCCCCGCATACACGCCTCGCGATCGAGCGTATCGATCGCCAAGTCGGAAGGAAATCCACTCGGCAGCGGCGCGGCAAAAAGTCCGACCCAACCATCAGACCGTAGGGCGACCAAATGCACCGAAGCGCCCCCCAAGCCGTGCGCAAGCTGCGCCGAAATCTCCGCCGCAATCGACGGGGGGCGCGCGCTCAGCAACTCCAGCCCCGCTTCCGCGAGTCGGGGCGTCTGCGCGAGCGTCGTCAGGTAGGGGCGAACAGGCACGAAAAAGGGACCTCCAGCGTCTCAGAACGAGTCCAGGAGCAAAGTCGCCAAGCGCCATCAAAGCGATTCATTCGCCGGCCACGTTACAATCATAACGACTACATCGGCCGAGGCAAATCTAGTCGATCGGATTCGCTACCTGCAGTCACTTCGATGGCATCCCCCACGCCGCCCCCTGGGAAGAATCGCCCCCTCGCGGTAAACTGCCGCCAGCGTTGGAGTTACCGACAGAAAGTCGGAAGAGATCTCTTGGCGGAAGGTGGCGTGCGATGAAGTTGTTCGAGGGAAAGAAGGGGCTCGTCCTCGGAGTGGCTAATGACCATTCCATCGCCTGGTCGATTGCGCAATTCGCGATGGACGAAGGCGCTGTCTGCGGCTTTAGCCACCTTCCCGACAAGCCCGACGATGAGCGGCAACGCAATCGACGTCGCGTGGCCTTGCTCACCGACAACTGCCCGACCGCCAAGTTCCTCGTCCCCATGAACGCCCAGAGCGACGACGACATCCGCGCCGTCATGCAGCGCACCAAGGAAGAGTTCGGGCAGATCGATTTCCTGGTCCACTCGATCGCCCACGCCTCGCTCGAGGACCTGAAGCGCGACACGGTCGAGACCAGCCGCGACGGCTTCCTGATGGCGATGGAAATCAGCGCCTACAGCCTGATCGCCGTGGCGAACGCCGCCAAGGATATCCTCAGCCCCCGCTCCAGCATCCTCACGATGACCTACTTCGGCGGCGAGCGCGCCGTCCCCGGCTACAACGTGATGGGCGTCTGCAAAGCGGCCCTCGACAGCATCGTCAAATACCTTGCGTACGACCTCGGCCCCCGCGGCATCCGCGTGAACGCGGTCAGCGCCGGGCCGGTCCGCACGCTCGCCGGCCGCGGCGCTGGCGTCGACGACATGGTGCCGCTCTACGAAAAAATGTCTCCCATGGGTCGCAATATCCTCCCCGAGGAAGTCGGTCGCTCCGGCGGCTTCCTCCTCTCTGACCTCTCCGACGGCATCACGGGCGAAATCCTCCACGTCGACTGCGGCTACAACATCATGGGCTCCCCCGGTCGCCTTCTCGACGCTTACAAAAATCAATCAGCCTAGTCCTAGCGCGCCCCTTGGAGCCGGAAGCGTCAGCGCCGGGAGTAACGCGCCGCGCCTCAAATGAGCAAAGCGATCGCCTGCGACGCCGCTCACCCGAAAATGCCTACCGAGATCGCCATCGCCGTCGTAGCGCACAACGGCCGCTACCTCGTCGGCGTGCGTGACGCAACGAGCTCCCTCGCCGGCTACGACGAATTCCCCGGCGGCAAAGTCAATCCCGGTGAGTCCCCCGCGCAAGCCGCGGAGCGCGAGTGCCTCGAAGAAACCAACATCGCCGTCCAAGCGCAAGACCTAATCGTGCCGGTCGTCGAGCAGCAATACGCACACGGCGACGTGCGACTCCACTTTTTTCAGTGCCAACCGATCGACGCTACGCACGAACCCCGCGCGCCGTTCCGTTGGGTCGATCGTAGCGAATTACCATCGTTGCGATTCCCCGCAGCGAATCGCAACTTGATTGAGATTCTCGAAAGGCAGCCATGAGTGCGACCGACGACGTTTCTTTGATTCCCGCCGAAGGCTGGCAATGCCGCCATTTCTACTACCGGTTCAATCGCCGCGTGCTCCGCGACTTGTCCCCTGGCGAACTCGCGGGCGGCGGCGAAGAGTTCATCGCGCTCTTGCGGCCCGAAGGTGAATTCGCGCCGGCACGCCTGCAACCGTCCATCGTCGCGGGCGGCAAGGCCGACTTTTCCCTGATGCTCCTCGACTCCGACCCGCTCAAAATCGATGGGCTTCATCAACGCCTGCTGGCCTCGGCGCTCGGTCCCGCGCTCGAGACGGTCTACTCGTTCGTCTCTCTCACCGAGGTCTCGGAATACGTCCCCACCGTCGAGCAATACGGTGCACGCCTCGTCGAAGAAGGTGAAGACCCCAACGGCCCCGCCTATGCGGCCAAGCTCAAGGCCTATGCCTCGCGCGAAGAAATGATGCGCAAGCAACGCCTCACGCCCGATCTCCCGCCGTGGCCGAACACCTGCTTCTACCCCATGAACAAGAAGCGCAAGGTCGGCGAGAACTGGTTCACGCTCCCCTTCGCCGAACGCAACAAGCTGATGGCCGAACATGGCCGCTCCGGCATGAAGTTCGGCGGACGCGTGACGCAGTTAATCACTGTCTCCGTCGGACTCGACGACTGGGAATGGGGCGTCACGCTCTGGGCCCGCAAACCGGAATTCCTCAAAGAGATCGTTTACACGATGCGCTTCGACGAAGCCAGCGCCCGCTACGCCGAATTCGGCCCGTTCTACACCAGTTTCGTCACCACGCCGGATAAGATCCTGCAATTCTGCGGCGTCACCGCCTAACCTCGCCGAGTCGGAAGCGTCAGCGCAATGGCACTTACTTTGTGAAACGGGCGTGGAATTCGAAGATCTCTAGCTTACCCCCGTCCTTCTTGGCGTTTTTTTGCGTTTTTCGCGGCTATTCCTGAGCTGGAATACGTCATTCGCTGCAGTAAGGAAAAGCCGCGAAAAACGCAAAAAGGCACAAAGAAGGAGGGAGTACTGCATTGAGCGATGCGTAGCACCGCAATACCTTACCGATCCGCACGAACGAAAAACGGCCGCGAGGAGCATGTCCCCGCGGCCGTGTGTCTTTTCAAATTCGCTCTCGCGGCCTTTAACCGACGGTCAGCGGCACCGGAATCGCTTGCGGCGTCGTCAGGATATACGCCTGCACGTCGCGCCACTGATTGCGGATGCCGAACTTCGACAACGCCACATTCAGAATCGGCGTCGTCAGCAGGTTCTTCGACGAATCCAGGTAGTGATCCCACCATTCAGTCACCAGTTGCGTGTTGTACTCCCGGCTGTAGATGAAGCCGTAAGCGATATGAGCCCGGCTTTGTCCGGCGTTCAACTGCGCCACGTAGTAGTTCAATTCCGCCGACGTCGGTGGGTTCGTTCGTCGCAGCAATTCGGAGTACAGCGAGTTGACGTACTGTGCGTTCGTCCCGCCCCCCTGAGTCTCGAAGTATTCCTGGGAACCGACGATGCCGGCCAGCACCTGCTGCTCCGAGACGCCGTTCGCCATGGCGTTCAGCCAGAACTGCACGCCGGCCGCGTCCGCCTGCCGTCCCAGGTACCGAGGGTAGAATCCATTCGTCGGATCGGCGATCAGCCAGCGCCGATACTCCACGGAGCTGACGAAACCCATCACGGCGTTCGCCGGCGGGAAACCATTTTTCAGAGCGGCGGCCAAGGCGTTGACCTCCGCCGGCGACCCGTCGCGCTCCAGGAGCACCTGGTAGAGCGAAGCCGCGTACTGGCTGCTCGGCACGCCGCAGTCTGTGCAGAAGCCACGATTGCGGAAGATGGGAACGTTGGGGTTCTCGCAACCCGGGCCGGTGCATTCCGGAACAATGTCAATCGTCTTGTTGAGCGTCGCCGAAGTGCGATTGTCCACCAGCACGAACGTCCAGTTCGTCTGCCGATCGGTCACATCGCGGTTCAGTGGCGGCGCCGTGTACTGGTATTGAATGTTCCGCATCACCGCTTGCACGGCCACGTTGCGGAAGCCGGCAGTGTTCATGATCGCCTGATCGAAAACGACGGTGAATAAGCGCTTCGTGGGGTCGGTCGCCAGCACGCCGAACTGGAACGTGGCGATCGGCACGCCGCCAAAGCTGATCGCGTTACCGTTGACACTGATCTGCCCCGCCAGCGTTCCTTGATTGAACACCGACAAGAACTCAACCGCCGGCGCGCCCAACGCGTCCAAGCCCAACCCCTCGGTCGACAATACGATCTCCAGTTGCAGGCCGTTGTACTCCAAGGCATTCACGTCGCTGAACGTCGCGTTCGGCGCCAAGAAGATGGGCACCAACGTCCGCGTTGCGAATTGAACAGGGTTCGGCGCGCC
>CAZUBB010000166.1:0-2525 GCA_964618485.1 uncultured Pirellulales bacterium | reverse complement strand
GCCAAGCGCAACCGTCAGGTTGCCGGTGTCGTTCTGGAACCGCTGGAAGAAGGCCCCTTGATTGTCGCCAATGCCGGCGCCGCTCCAGGCCACGATGATATTCGCACTCGTCGGGCCGGAAGGCGCCTCGGCGCGAATGGCGACGCCGCTCATCCGCTGCGGTCCGAGCGTCGTGGTGTTGGCCCGGAAGATACCGGCGGTCGGATCCGCCACCGACTCGCCGATCGTCCGCCCGTCCGCACGGAAGCGCTCGCCGAACACGCCGCCCCCCGTCGCAGCCGTGTCGGCGTCGACCACCGTCGTATCGGTCGACGTCGTCGTGCGCCGCGTGGTCTGCGGGCCGACGCCGTCCCACACGATCGTGTAGTCGCCGGTCACGCGATCCACCGCCACGCGCGAATAGCGCTGCGTGCCGCCGGCAAAATTGCTGTTCGGAACAATGATCGGACCGCTGCCGCCGCCGGGATTCGTTTTCGGAAGCGGTACGCTGCCGAAAACCGGCGCGAAGAAGCGACGCACATACACGTCCGTTGCATCGTTCGCCAGGTTGTCGATGCTCACGTCCTGCGGCAGCAACGTCCACGTCACGACGAAATCGCCGGTGTCGTCGATGCTCGCCGTCGGGAACAACTCGTTCCCCGCCACGCTGTTGTCCGACAGGAAAAACGGCTGGGTGATGTTGGTCGGCGTGAAGTAACGGCCCATCGCGCGGAAGCGGCCGCCGACGTTTTGCGACCACAACACCAGATAATTCCCGTCATCGCCGATCGCGACCGACGTCTGAGTCTGCAACTGATCGGTCGCGCTCACCACCCGCTCGACGCGGTTGTCTTCCATGTCGTTGCGAATCGGATTGCCGGCCGCATCAAAGTGGCGAACCATCACGTTCTGCCGCGTGACGCCGTTCACCGTACGCACGTCGATCCACGAAACAACGTAACTTCCGTTCTCATCCATCGCCACGGTGGGCCGGCTTTGCACACCGGCCGTGGTCGTGTTCACCAGCACTTCGCCGCCCACTTTGGCGTTCGAAGCATTGAATCGCTGCATGAACACGCCGTCGCCGTCGACGTTGTTCGTCTGCGTCCCCGAACCGCTCCACACCACGACGTAATTGCCGGAACCCGTGGGATTCATCGCCACGTTGCCAAACGTCTGGTTCCCCGTCAGCGTCGTGTTCACCACGATGCGGCCGTTCGGGTCGAGCGTCCCGGAAGTCGTGATGACCTGCAGAATCACGTCCGACTCCGTGAAACCCGCCGGCTGCTCGGAGAACACCATCACCGCCTTCCCCGTGCTCGCCATCGCCACCGGCGTGGGGCTCTCCGGGAACGTGAACTGATCGCCGACGCCCGATGCCGTGGCGCGGGTTTCCGTACCGGCGAACAGCACCGTCATCAGGTGACGCGACTCAAGCGGCTCGAGCGTAATACTGTGGCGCAACGGCCGATACGACTGCGGTTTACGCGCACGCGCTCGACGGGAATTGCCACCCAGAACTTTGCGGAAAGTCGACCACATCAGACGGTTCCCTCGACGACGTTGCTGCGGTATCGCCAGTCGCGCGCGACATGCTACGCGAGGAGCGCGAAAAATGGAAAACGCAGGCAAAAACGCTGTTTGGACGCCGCTCGGAACGCGAAGGTTCCCTCTCAGGAGGGCTCCCGTCCCAACTCAAAAGGGGTGCGCCGGTCGGCAGCGAGCCCAGTCCAAACTGGGCGCTCGGGGCAATCGGCGCAATTCGTGTTCCGGTAAAGGGCGAACCATTCCATCCTAGACAGACTTTTTCCCAATCCGCAAGGAAAAAACCACCCCGGAGGTCGCTGTCGTCACAACCGAGTTGACCTGGCGCGATTGCCGCCGCGACTACGCCAGCGCGTCTCCCTGCTGGACCGTATTCACGAGCGTCCCGATCGCCGTGATCGTGATCTCCACCTGATCCCCCGCGGCCAGCGTGAAATCATTCGGCGGCACCACGCCCGTCCCCGTCAGTAGCACAACCCCGTCCGGAAACGAGTTGTCCCGCTCCAGGTAGCCGACCAGGTCCTCAAACGTCCGGGCCATCTGCCCCAGATCGGTCCGCCCCTCGAACACCGCGGCGCCGGCACGCGAAATCCGCAGCCGAATTTCGACCTCCGGCAACGGCGGCAGATCGCTGACCAGCGTGATGGCCGGCCCCAGCGCACAGCACCCGTCGTAGAGCTTCGCCTGCGGCAAGTAAAGCGGGTTCTCCCCTTCGATGTCCCGGGAGCTCATGTCGTTGCCGACCGTGTAGCCGACGAGCTCCAGCCGCGAGTTCAGTACCAGCGCGAATTCCGGCTCGGGCACATTCCACGTTGCGTCGCGGCGAATGCGTACATAGTCGAGCGGGCCCGAAACCCGATGCGGCGTCGCCTTGAAAAACAGCTCCGGCCGCGGAGCGGTATACACGAGGTCGTAGAACCGCGCCGCCCCTTCCGATTCGTCCATCCGCGCCTTCTGGCTCCGCTTATACGTGACTCCGGCCGCCCACACTTCCTGCCGAT
>CAZUBB010000165.1:8905-10696 GCA_964618485.1 uncultured Pirellulales bacterium | reverse complement strand
ATTATCGGATGCTGGATCGGAGTTTGTGGAAGTAAGCGAGTGAACGACTCGATTCGACGGAGCACTGCAAATGCACATCCAGAACCTCGCCCAGGTCCCTGCCTTCACTACCAAGGACGGTTCCGAGATCCGAGAGTTGCTCGCGCATCGGAACTCGTGCATTCGCAATCAGAGCCTTGCTGAGGCGCGGCTCGGCGTGGGGATGCGGACCGCGGCGCATTACCATCCGCGGGCGGAGGAGATTTATTTCATTCAGCGCGGGACCGGGCGGATGCGGATTGGGGAGGAGATTGCCGAGGTCGGCGTGGGGGACGCCATTGCGATTCCGCCGGGGGCGGTTCATACGATCGAGAACATCGGGGCGGAAGTGCTGGCATTTCTCTGCTGCTGTGCACCGAGTTACGAGCATGACGATACGGTGATGGTCGAGGACGCGCCCGTCGCTTTGCCGTCCGCAAGACAGACCTAAACCGCAAAGCTTGCCGGATCAGATGTGTTTTCGTGATGCGAAATCGCGCTACATACTGCGCCAGGCACCGGCATTAGCGATCCTGCCGGACTTTTGTCGCTTCTCCAATCGATTCCGGCGACGCCGTTTGCCGATTCTCACTTCTGAGACTGCCATCAGGGATGAGAACGCAGGAGAGGTGTCGCCGTGTTCGCTCGCCATCGCCAACCCACGGGGCCGATGTGGCCCTACGTCGGACTGCTGGGGCTGCTGTTCGCGCTGAGCATTACCGCTCCCCGCGCGTGGACCCGGAAGCCGCTGCACGTCGCCAAGCCGGTGCCGCTCCCCACGCGCCGCATGGCGCCGGTCGCGGCCGCGGCCGTGTCGTTTGCCGCCGAACGCCCCACGCTGGCCCGACCGGCGCCGACCTCGCCCGTACCGGCACCGCTGCCCCGCCGCCGTGAGCCGGCCGGCCCCGTGGCGCTGGCGCGACCGGTCGCTCTCGCCGTAGCGCCGCTGAGCGTGCAGGAGTCGGCGTACGACGCGCCGACCGTAGAGAGCGTCTTCCGACTGCTCGCCCCGTCGCGCCCTGTGGAGCTGATCGTGATGGCCTTCGCTCCGCCGGTGGATGAACCGGCCGTCAGCGAGCCGGCGGTCGAGGCGTCCGCGGAACCCGCGCCGCTGGATCGCCTGGCCCTGGTTCCGGCCGGCGTCGAAGATGCGCCGGCGATGGAGAACCCGGTCGAGGCGCCGGCACCCGCAGCGCCGGTCGTGATCGAGGAAGTCGACTGGCTCGCGCCGACCGCCCTGCTGGAGCAGCTCGAGGCGCTGGTCAGCGACTGCGAGTCGGGCGCCTGGGCGATGGCGACCATCGACGACGTGCGGGCGTTCGTGCGCGTCAACCCGCGCGATGTCGACGCCGCGGGGCCCGCCCTCCAGGAAATCTGGCGGCGGCGCTATGAAGGGGACGCCCTGGCGGAAGCGGCCACCCGCCCCGCGCTCGCCACGCAGGTGCGGCGGGCCTGCGATGCGCTCGAGCGCCGGTTGAAGGTGTGGGACGCGGCACTCGACCGCCTTGAAACCGCGAGGTCGAATGGCGCCGCGACGGACGCCTCGAACCTGGCCCCGGCGATCGACGCCGCGGAACGTCTGCTGGCCTCCCGCGACGACGCGCAGGGCTGGCGCGAGTACCTGCTGCTCGACGAAGTTCGCGCGATGAACGCAGCGCGGGCGTCGGTCTCGGACGCCGCGCGGGCCGCGGTCGCTGGCCGCGTCTTTGAGCGGCTGTCGTCGCCGGACGTAGCCGCCGAGGAGCGCCGGTTGTTCAGCGATCCGCGGATGCA
>CAZUBB010000165.1:209-8895 GCA_964618485.1 uncultured Pirellulales bacterium | reverse complement strand
ATGCAGCAGTTGGCCGACGCGCTGAACCAGTGGACCGACGCCGATGAAGCGCACCTGGCGCTCGCTCGGCAGGTGGAACGCTTCGAAGATTCGCTCGCACCGAGCGAGGCCCAACGGCTGGCCGCGCAGTGGCGACGACTGGCAGCGGCGGACGCCGCCACGGATCGCGAGTTGGCCACGCTGCTCAACCAGCGCTTCCGCAACGCGAACGTGCGGCTGGAGTTCACCGCCGATCTGATTTCGCGGCTGTTGCCGGAAGGCGAACCGCGCGAGCAGGAGGTCGCGGAAATGATTCTCGGCGTCCCCAACCGCGGGCATAGCCGCACGACGACGCGGCTCTTCTTCCGCACCGGGGAAGACCGCCGCCGTTTGCATCTGGAATTGCTGGCCGACGGAGACATCAACTCCTGGACGACCGCTTCCAGCGGACCGGCGCGCTTTCAGAATGAAGGCCGGGCGAACTTTTCCGCGCGGCGGCGTTTGCGGCTTGATCGCCGCGGACTGCACGCCGAAGCGGCGCACGTCGAGGTCGCCAGCGAGACGCAACTGCGCTCGTTGCGAACCGATTACGATGATCTGCCGCTCGTGGGCCGCCTGGTCCGCCGGATCGCCCGTGAACAGTACCACGAAAAGCGCGGCGCCGCGGAACGCGAAGCGGAGCGCCGGATCGAAGAGAAAGTCCGCACCGAGTTGATGGAAGAAACCGACCGCGCGCTGGCGGCCGCAAACATCCGTTGGCGCAACGGCGTGATGACGCCGCTCGACCGGCTGGGCGTTTCCCCGCAGGTGATCGAGGCGGGCTCGAACCCGCGGAGCGCGACGTTACGCGTGCGCTTGGCGGCGGATTCACAGCTTGGCGCGCACACGCCGCGCCCGCGGCTGCCGCAAGGCGCGCTCTTGAGCATGCAGATTCATCAATCCGCGATGAACAACATGCTGGAAGGGCTCGACCTGAACGGCCGTTCGTTCAACCTCGTGGAGTTGGGGGCGTGGATTTCGCAGAAACTCAATCGCGACGACCTGCTGCCGCGCAACTCGCTGCGCGACGACGTCTGGGTCCACTTTGCCGAGAAAGACGCGATCTCCACCCGATTGGTGAACGATCAGATCGAGCTCAACATCACGTTCGCCGAGTTGATCACCACGCATCGTAGCTGGCACAACTTCGCCGTCCGCGTGCGCTATCGCCCGCGGGCCGACGAGTTGCAGGCCGACTTGATGCGCGAAGGCCCCGTGGAGTTGGTCGGAGATTCCGTGCGCGGCGTCGAAATGGTCCTCCGCGGCATCGTCTCGCGGATGTTTCCCGATGACGCGCCGTGGGAGTTGATTCCCCAGAAGCTCGCCCAAAACCCGCGGCTGCAGGGTCTGCAGGTGACGCACTTTGTGATCGACGACGGGTGGTTGTCGGTGGCGGTGGGGGAAGGAGTGGCAGGAGCCGGGAGTCAGGTGGAGAGGAGCCAGGAGCCAGGAGTCAGGAGATAGGAGCACGAAGTTCGGAGTCGTTGCCAAGCCTGGCGTCTGTTCTTCTTTGCGCCTTCTTGCGTTTTTCGCGGCTATTTTCGTGACGCATACTGTCGCTTTCGCGACTGAGCCGCTGAATTCTTCCTGCGGGCCTGCCTAGTCCCAGGCGTGGGCGATGGGGAGGTCGATTGATGTGCAGTGGTCGAGGGGAAGAGGCGGCGGTTTGGGGAACAGCCATTCGGCGAGCGGTCGGGCGAGGCGGCGGAACTCGGCCGTGGGCAACGAGATCGTTTGCCAGCGCGGCGAGAGTTGCCGGGCGTGTTGGGAGTAGTCGGTGAGGCGGATGCCGACGAAGGCGTAGAGTTCTTTTTCGTACGCGAACACCTGGTCCGCGGTGACGGGCGATTCGCGGCCTACGAGATGGTAGGCGAACACAAACAATCCCCGGGCGCGCTCGCCGAAGAGCGTCTGCCATTGGGTCATGCTCTCCAGGTCGTCGTGCGTAGACCAATTCTTCCAGAACTGGCGGCCGCGCCCCGCCGGGAAGCGCCGCCCTTTCACGTCCACGAGCCACGAAGCGCCGCCGGGCGCGGCGACGACGAAATCCAAATTCTTAACCGAACGTTCGCCCAGCAAACTGCGGCGCGTTTCATCGATAGCGAGATACGGTATCCGCCAGCGCCGCAGATAGGCCTCGAGAGCGGCTTCGTAATGGTTAGTGCGGTTGGCCATGGGGGGAGGAGAAAAGGAGAAGAGAAGAAAAGGAGAAAAGAAGTTTCGGTTCAACAACTCATAGTATTTGCGCGGTGGAGACGCGACTGCAACCGCATTTATTCCCTGTTCTGTGGCGCGCAATTCAACAGCTTCCCGTTGCTCTGCATTTTCTTCTTCGCGCATTTTTGCGTTTTTCGCGGCAATTCCTCTCTGGATGCTTGCAATCCGCTGCGCAGGGGAATTGCCGCGAAAAACGCAAAAAACGAACAAGGGAAGATGATTACGTGCGTTGCAGGAGTTCGCTGAGGCGGGGGACGATGTCAGTGCGGTTGACGGTGACACTGCCGCCGTCGCGGAGGTCTTTCACCTGGCACTTGCCCGCTTGCCACTCCTCGGATCCGGCGATCAGCGCGACACGGAAGCCGCGGCGGTCGGCGTACTTCAGTTGCTTGCCGAGCTGTTTGGCCTCGGGATAAAGCTCCACGCCGAAGCCAGCGCGGCGAATATCGGCCGCGAGGCGCAGATAGTCGTGCAGGTGCGCGGCGTCGAACTGCGGAATGAAGATCGGGGCCGGCGTGGAGATTTTTTCCACGAGCCCCAGCTCCTCCATTGCCGCCAGCAGCCGATCGAGGCCGAGCGAGGCGCCGATGCCCGGGAGTTTATGGCTGGTGAAGAGCTCGGCGAGGTTATCATACCGCCCGCCGGAGCAGACGCTGCCGATTGTCGGCAGGCGATCCAAAAACGTCTCGAAGATCGTGCCGGTGTAGTAATCGAGACCCCGGGCGATCGAGACGTCGAGCGCCACGCGCTCCGGCGGCACGCCAGCCGCGACGACGGCGGCCAGCAGATCGGCGAGTTGATCGACCCCCTGTTCGCCACGCTCGTTCCCCGCCACCGAGGTGCGCAATTCCTGGAGGATCTCGGCGTTGGTACCGGTGAGCCCTGCCATGCGGAGCACGTCGGCCGCTTGATCGGTGGTCGCTCCAGCGCGTTCGACGAGTTCCGCCGCAACCTTCTCCGGGCCGGTTTTTCCTAGCTTGTCGAGCGCGCGCAGAACGTCGGCTGCGCGGTCACCTAATTGAAGCTTGGCGAGCAGGCCGTTCAGAACTAATCGATTATTGATCCGGATCACGATGTCCGGCATGCCAAGCGCGCCGAACAACTCGTAGATCACGAGCGCCGTTTCGATGTCGGCGCTGAGACTTTCGGTGCCGATCGTATCGAAGTCGCACTGCATGAACTCGCGATAGCGGCCGCGCTGGGTATTTTCGCCGCGCCACACCGAGCCAATGTGATAGCGCTTAAAGGGCGTGCCCAGTTCTTGGAAGTGTTCGGCGGCGAAGCGCGCGAGGGGGACCGTCAGGTCGAACCGCAGGCCGACCCAGCGGTCGCCATGATCCTGAAACTGGTAGAGCTGCTTGTCGGTCTCTTCGCCCCCTTTGCCGGTCAGCACCTCGAGGTACTCGAGCGCCGGCGTGTCGATCGGGCTGAAGCCGTACGAGCGATAGACCCGCCGCGCCGTATCGATCAACCGCTCGCGCGGAATCATCGCCTCGGGCAGATAATCCCGGAAGCCTTTGAGCGTGCGAGGGGTGATGCGCGGCGGCAAGGGGCGAACTCCATGAAGAGCGAACTGTGTAGTTTTTGAACCGCGGAGTCGCAGAGACGCGGAGGAGAGGAAATGGAGTTAGGAACCGAGGATGGTGCGAAATTCTATTCCGGCGGAAGATGCACTACGGCGTCGAGAAACGCGTAACGTACGAACTGCAATGCTCAACCAAACGGTGTACCAAACTTTTGCACGACCATTTTCGCGTTCTTCGCGGCAATACGACTATCTCTCTCTGCGTCTCAGCGCCTCCGCGTTTCCATCGCACAAGACTCGTGCTTCAAAGGATTGGCAGCAGATCAGGCTTCGGGCTGCGTTGGATGTTCTTACCGTCGGCGGCGAAGTGGGCTTCGGTGTATTCGTGGATCTGCTCGGGCGTCTCGAAGTAGCGGTCGTAGACGTAGGAGTCGTCGTATTCGCACTCGTCGGTTGTGTAGTCCCGGCAGATCTGCGGCCGCGTCAGGTAGATGCCGCAGCGGTGGTCGTCCTGCAGGTGCTTGCAGGTCGTGTGGACCAGCAGGTACCAGGTGTCGTCCTCGATGAACACGGTCGCCCGATCGTGCAATAGGAACCAGCGGAGGTAGTCGAAGTCCTGCCGCTCCGTGGGGGTCTCGATCGGCAGCGCGAAGTATTTGCAGCACTTGGCCGTGCAGTACTCGCACAGGCTGGCGCCAGGCGGGACGTCTTCGCGATCGATCTTGTTGGGGCGGATGTTCGTGATCATGATTCGGCAGACAGACAGATTTCCCGATAGAGTGGTTCGCCGGCGGCAGACGGTATCGCGACCGACCGGGCGGGCTCCAGGGTACCAGATGCCCTTGGCGGTCGACCAGCCGCGGGCCGACTGATGGGGGCGCCACGGCCGTCCGATTATAGCGATTAGCGCCGCCGCACGCTGGAGCGGACCGTGGCAAACCTCCGGTCTCCACCGCTGACGGCCCCGTCCTGCCGCGCGAGCGACCTAGTCTTTCGATAGGTCGGGACGTCCGACGTTGGTCCAGGTTCCGAGCCTTCGTCGGGACTTGCTCATTACCCCCTGCGGCCCGGGCGGATCGTCACCGATTTGCCGGGAGCGTCGATGGCCGTCCTCACATTAACGCCGGCGGAAGCCGAGGCTCGACTGGCGCGCTTCGTGCGCAACGTGGACGATATCTCCACGCTGCCGCATATCGCGCTGCGGGTCATGGAAGTGGCGCAAGACCCGAACTCCAGCGCGGCTCAACTCAAGAGCGTCCTGGAGGAAGACGTCTCGCTCACGGCCCGCGTGTTGCGCTGCGTCAACTCGTCGCTGTTCGGATTGCGCAACAAGGTGACCAACCTGCAGACCGCGGTGGCCTATCTGGGCTTTAACCAGGTGCGCAATCTCGCGGTCACGGCGAGCGTGGCGGAGATCTTTCGCGGCGGCGAGGCGATCGGCCCCTATCAGCGCGATCAGCTTTGGCGGCACCTCGTGTCGGTCGGCATCTGCGCGCGGTTGATTGCCATGCGGCAGCGGCTGCAGAACTTCGAGGACGCCTTCCTGGCCGGGCTGCTGCACGATATCGGCATCATCCTGCTCGACCAGCATGCCCATGAGCGGTTTTGCGAGGTGATGGCGGCGGTGACGCCGAACACGCAGCTCGTGGACGTGGAAAAATCGATTTATGGCTTCGACCACACCGAAGCGGGCGAACGGATCGCCGTGAGTTGGAAGTTCCCGGAGTCGTCCCGCGACGCCATCCGCTATCACCACCGCGCGGCGGACTACAAAGGCGAATACGGCGTGATCGTCCGCTGCGTCGAGCTGGCCAACGGCATTTGCACGCTCAAGGGGATCACGAGCATCGGCATCAAGCTGGCCCGGGTCTCGCCGACCACGCTCACCTCGCTCGGCGTCAGCCGCGAAGACTTGCTGGTGCTGTCGAACGACCTGGACGCCGAGCTGGCGCGGAGCGCCGAATTGTTCACGATGTAGGATCCGCGACGATGACCAGCGCCATCGAAAACTTTGACGAGTGGTTCGGCGACGCCCCCGCGCATGTCGAATCGACAGGCGGCCTGGTCGAACTGCGCGCGGCGCTCGCCCCGCTGGGGATCGAATGGTTGTTCCTGATCGACGACGGCCGCGTGATCGCCGCGGAACCGATCGCAGTCGAAACGTCCGCCGCCTGGGATCTCGAGGCAGTTTCCGCGGCCTGGCAGGCGATTCATCCCCGCGCCAGCGGAGCGTGGCATCCGCTCGAACCGACCTCGGGCGCGGCGCTGTGGTGCCCGCTGCCGGAGTCGGCTTCGCGGGTCCTGTGCCTGACGACCCAGGACGCGCCGACCGCCGACGCCGGGCCGCACCTGGCGGTGATCGCTTCGGTCGGCGTCTGCCTGCAGGCGATCGGCCGCTTGCAGATGCAGAATCGCGAGTTCGCCGCGCGGGTCAAGCAACTCGAAGCGGAACGGGAATGCCTGCGTGAATCGCACAACGCCGCCACGGCCGAGGCGATCGAGGAGCACGAGAGCCGGCTGCGCGAGCGGAGCCAATATGCTCAGTCGCTGGAGGCCGAGGTAGAGCGCCGCTCGCGCGACCTGATGCTGGCGCGGCAGGCCGCCGAAAGCGCCAACCATGCCAAGAGCCAGTTCCTGGCGAACATGAGCCACGAGATTCGCACGCCGATGACGGCGATCCTCGGCTACACCGATATCCTGATCGACGAGCATGCCGGCGACGATGCGATCATGCACTGGCTGAACGTCATCAAGCGCAACGGCCACCATCTGTTGGAAATCATCAACGACATCCTCGATCTCTCGAAGATCGAATCGGGGCAGTTGATCGTCGAAAGCGTGCAATGCTCGCCGTTCGAGTTGGCCCGGGATATTCAGGCCCTGATGCAAGGGCGCGCGGAACAGAAACAAGTCCCGTTGCGGCTCGAAGCGCGCGGCGCGCTGCCGGAGCGGATTCTTTCCGATCCCACGCGGCTGCGGCAGATTCTGATTAACCTGGTCGGTAATGCCATCAAGTTCACCTCGCGCGGGGCGGTGACGATCGTCGTCTCCTGCCAGCGCAACGAGCAAGGCGGCTATCAACTCCAATTCGCCGTCCGCGATTCCGGCATCGGCATTACGCCGGAACAACTCGGCCGGCTGTTTACTCCGTTCAGCCAGGCCGACGCCTCGACGACTCGCACGTACGGCGGCACCGGACTGGGACTCGCCATCAGTCGCCGTCTCGCGCACATGCTCGGGGGCGAAATTGCCGTCGAGAGCACAGCAGGCGTCGGAAGCACTTTCACGCTCACGATCCCTTGCGGCGACCTGGTCGGCGTCGGCTGGATCGATCCCGCCGAGAGCCCGAACGAGGCCTCTAGGGCGTTGGCCGTCGACGACATTGAGCGCCATGCGCTTTCCGGCTGCCGCGTGCTGCTGGCGGAGGATGGACTCGACAACCAGCGGTTCATCGCCTACGTGCTGCGCGGCGCCGGGGCCGACGTGGAAACCGCGTCGAACGGCCTCGAGGCGGTGCAAGCGGTCCGCGAGCGCAGCGGCACGCCCGCGGCGTTCCACGTCGTATTGATGGACATGCAGATGCCGGAACTCGACGGCTACGGCGCGGTCCGCGAGCTACGCGCCACGGGCGAGCGTGTGCCGATCATTGCCCTCACCGCGCACGCGATGTCCGGCGACCGTCAGAAGTGCCTTGACGCCGGCTGCGATGACTATGACAACAAGCCGATTGACCGGCGACGGTTGCTGGAGAAAGTGGCAGCGGCTTGGCGGCGCGGGGCGGCGGAATCTTCGGTGACTGAAGACGTTCACGCCGCGCCGATGCCGATTCATTAGCTGTAGCGACTAGCGCGCTCGCAAGGCTTTACATCGACAGTAACCGAGGTGAGTGACCTCGGCCGGCGATGGCGCAGCGCCGCTCAGCGCGCCGCCACTAGCCCGGAGCGCAAGCGAGGGAGAGTAAACGTTGAACTCCTCGCGACGCTTGCCCTTCCTGGCTTGCGCGTCGGGCTAGTGTGGCAAATGCTGTACGCATGCCAAGGCATTTGTCCAGACTCGCTTAATACTCTAAGTCCGGCAAGTTCAAGCAAAGCGCGCTCAACTGAGTGTGCCCTTTCAGTGCTTGCACGACGTCCGGCAATGGGTCTGAGTAGATCTCGTCGAACAGCCTCTCCTCTGGCAGCTTCGTCTCGAAAGCTAGACGCTCGACGGGCGGATCGAATTGCGCGGAGATTCCTGGGCGGTTGCCGCGTGCGTCAACGCGATACCAGCCGTGATCCGGCAACCAGACGGCGTTTAGTCCGTGGAGGCAGAATGCTGTACCTGACTCGTCAATTGCGAGCCGCTGATAGACGAAGCCGCAGGGAATGCCGTTGGCTCGGAGGAGCGCCGCGAGCAGATGGCTTTTGGCATAACAAAGGCCCGTGCTATGTTTCAGCACGTCCGAGGCAGCGACCGTGATAACCGAGTCGCCATGGTCACTGCTGTGCCGGATGGAATCGCGAACCCAAACAAAGCATCGTTCCGTGGTTGTTTGAGCTTGGTCGCTACGCAACGAATACGCGAGTTCGCGGATTGCACCGGCGTCATGGTCGATGATGTCCGTGCGTAGAAGGTAGGCGTCCATCAGTCGAGCCCTTGGGGGCAAATCAACGCGGCGCAAGAGAAAGGCCCGCCGGCAATCGCGGCGAGCCTACCAAATGATTGATCGCAATCCGCCGCCTAATACCGGTAATAATCCGGCTTAAACGGCCCATTGACCGGCACCCCGATGTAGTCCGACTGCGCTTTGGTCAGCTTGGTGAGTTTCACGCCCAGCTTTTCCAGGTGCAGGCGGGCGACTTCCTCGTCCAGTTCCTTCGGCAGGCGGTGGACGCCGAGGGGATATTTTTCCGGCTCGGTCCAGAGGGCGATCTGCGCCATCACTTG
>CAZUBB010000165.1:0-199 GCA_964618485.1 uncultured Pirellulales bacterium | reverse complement strand
CGACATCACGAACGACGGGTGGCCGGTCGCGCAGCCGAGGTTCACGAGGCGGCCTTCGGCCAGGATGATGATCGAGCGGCCGTTGGGGAATGTGTAGCGATCCACCTGCGGCTTGATCTCGACCTTCTTGACATTCTTCTGGCCGTTCAGCCAGGCCATGTCGATCTCGATGTCGAAGTGGCCGATGTTGCAGACGATC
>CAZUBB010000164.1:0-10741 GCA_964618485.1 uncultured Pirellulales bacterium | reverse complement strand
AAGGCGAGTTCACGCTCGACGACTTTAAGAAGCAGATGTCGCAGATTCGCCGCTTGGGGCCGCTCAAGAAGGTGATGGGGATGATCCCCGGCATGAGCGGTCTGATGAACATGCTCGGCGACGCGGATCACGAGAAGGATATGCAGCGGCTGTTCGGCATCATCGACTCGATGACGAAAGAAGAGCGGCGCAATCCTTCGAAGGTGATCGACGCGAGCCGCCGCCGGCGGATCGCCGCGGGGGCCGGAGTCGACCCGCAGGAAGTCAGTTCGCTGGTGAAGCAGTTCGACTTCATGGCCGACACGATGAAATCGATGTCAGGCCTGGGGATGAAGGACCGCTTCAAGCGGATTCAGCAGTTGCAACAAGGCGGCCTGTTCGATCCCGGGGCAAAGCTCTCGCGGGAGAAGAAGGGAACCGGCAAGCGGTTGACTTCGGACGAGCGGAACAAGCTGAAAAAGCAACGTGAGAAGGAAATGCGGAAGCGGAAGCGTGAGGGAAAGAAGTGATCGACGCGAAAGTGTGAACGATGAAGGATGAACGGTAAACTGCTGCATTCGTCCCTCTTCGTTCCTACTTCCGAATTCTGAGTTCTGACTTTTGGAGAATCCCTACCCGTGGCTGTTCGTATTCGCATGAAGAGGCTGGGGCGGAAGCATCGCCCGTTTTTCCGCATTTGCGCGACCGACTCGCGCCGTCCGCGCGACGGGCAGGTGATCGAGGAGTTGGGCACGTATGACCCGATGGTCTCGGACACCGACGCCCGGGCGCTGCTGAACGGCGAGCGGATCCAGTACTGGATCGGCGTCGGCGCGCAGCCGAGCGACAAGGTGCGGGTGCTGATCCGCAAGTACGGGCTGAACGGCAGCCACGTCACGCAGCAGCAAGCGGCCCGCGAGCGCCTGGCGATGCCGAAGGTGGTGCCGCCGGCGCCGAAGCCGGTGGAGATCGTGAAGAAGGCAGCCCCGGCGCCCGAGGCGCCGGCCGAGGAAGCGGCGACAGCGGAGTAGGCCGGCATTTCCGGCTTCCGCTGTAGCCGACCTCTGAGAGGTCGGTGGCGAGGATTCGTTTTGTGAATACGGCGTTGTCGGACCGGCCTCACAGAAGCCAGCTACAGACGGGTAGGCCAGCTACCGACAGACCGCCTACCGACGTGAAGAAAAGTAATCGCCATGCGATTTGACGTGCTGACCTTGTTCCCGGAGATGTTTCCCGGGTATCTGGGGCAGAGCTTGTTGAAACTGGCGATTGATCGCGGCCTGGTCGACGTGCGGTTGCATAACATCCGCGACTGGGCCGAGGGGAAGCACAACACCGTGGACGACCGCCCTTTCGGGGGCGGGCCGGGCATGGTGCTGATGGTGGAACCGGTGATGAAGTGCATCGAGGCGGTGCGCGGCGAGACGGACTCGCCGGGGCATCTGGTAATGCTGACGCCTACGGGGCGGCGGCTGAACCAGGAGCTGGTGGAGGAATTGGCGGCGCACGAGCGGATCGTGCTGCTGTGCGGGCGCTACGAGGGGTTCGATGAACGCATCCGGCTGCTGACCGAGCCGGATGAGATTTCCATCGGCGACTTTGTCCTCAACGGAGGCGAGGTGGCCGCGATGGTGATCATCGACACGGTCATCCGCCTCGTGCCGGGGGTGCTCGGCGACGAGGAGAGCAACAAACAGGATTCCTTTTCCGGCGAGGGGAGGCTGCTCGAGTTTCCGCAGTACACGCGACCCAGGGAATACCGGGGGCATGCGGTGCCGGAAGTGCTCTTGAGCGGCAACCATCCGGAGATTGCGAAGTGGCGAAAGCAGCAAAGCGAGGAACGGACTCGGCGACGTCGCGAGGCGGGGTTGAGGTGATTTGAACCGCGGAGGCGCGGAGACGCAGAGTCATGAAGCAATTGGACGGAGGGGAGACCTTCGGTCGGGCGGATGGCACGGTCGGGAGACCGTGCCATAACAAAGTGCCATAAGAGCACATGGGTTGATAGCGGTTACTCCGGGCGCTGACGCTTCGGGCTCCAAGATATAAGACAATCGACAAACACGCTCATACAAGGAACAAAAGTCATGCACGCCAAAGAGATCATTTCGCTCGTCGAGCAGACGAGCTTGAAGGCCGAAGTGCCGAAGTTCGAGATTGGGGACACGGTCGATGTCCACACCCGGATTTTGGAAGGGGACAAGGAGCGGATTCAGATTTTCAACGGCGTGGTGATCGCGCGTTCCGGCCAGGGGGCGAGCGAGATGTTCACCGTCCGCCGGATCGTGGCAGGCGAAGGCGTCGAGCGAAAGTTCCCGATTCACTCGCCGAAGATCGCGGCGATCGATGTCAAACGCTCCGGCGTGGTGCGCCGTGCGAAGCTCTACTTCCTGCGCGACCGCGTCGGCAAGGCGGTGCGTCTGCGTCAACGCCGCACGGATAAGGTGGCGGCGGAGTAGCGGGAGAAGTGACGAGTGCAGAGTGATGAGTGATGAATGACAAAAGGGCCTTCCGCTAGCGGAAGGCCCTTTTTTTGGTCGTGCGGGTGCCTGGGGCTGGGGCACATTGGAAGATTTTGCTGTCAGCAAGATGCTGGGGCATCGCCTAAGCGCCCAGGCAATTTCAGCGAAGCCCCAGGCTTTTTGCTTCGGTCAATCAACTTGCTTGCCCCTGCCTCGGGCACCCGCGCCGTGCGCGCTAGGCGCCGGCGTGTTTCTTCATATAGGCCAGGCCTTGGCGGGCGAGGGTGAGCTCGTCGGGGAACATGCGTCGCCAGATTTTGGTCGCGGCGGCGAGCGCCGGGAGCGCCAGACCGAAGGCTTCGATGACGCACCAACTGTCGTAGTTGATCGCCTGCAGCGTCTCGAACGTCGTCTTGAAATCGACATGTCCGTCGCCGGGCGTGCTGCGGTCGTTCTCGGAGATGTGGACGTGAACAATGCGGTCGCCGGCGGTGCGAATCGCTTTGGCGATGTCTTTTTCCTCGATGTTGGCGTGGAAGGTGTCGTACATCATCCGGCACGAGGGATGTCCGACGGCGTCGATGAACTTCGCGGTGTCGGCGGCGCTGGTGAGGAAATAAGTCTCAAAGCGGTTGAGGTATTCGACGCCGAGCAGGACGCCGGTTTTCTTGGCGTGTTCGGCCATCTGTTGCATCGATTCGACGCCCCACTTCCATTCGTCCGCCGTAGGGCCCTGGCCGGAGAATTCGCCGAGCGCAGAGTGGTACGGGCCGACGAGCGTCTCGGCGCCGACCGCCTGACAGCAATCGAGCGTGCGCTTGTTGCCTTCGACGCCGGCGCGCCGGACCGCGGCGTCGGGGCTGATGGGATTATCGGCGGCCGTGCGAACCGTGACGGCCGTGCGGCGCAGGCCGGCCTGATCGAGCCGTTTGCCGAGCGCGGCGTGGTAATCGACGTCGAGATTGAATATCGGCAGTTCGACGCCGTCGTAGCCCATGGCCTTGAGCTCGTCGAGCAACGGCCAGTGGGCCTCGGTGACCGTGTCGGTCCAAAGCAACAGATTCATCCCGAACTTCATCGAACCATCTCCTCGCCGATCGGTGGGTGGGGCGCGCCGGGGAGCAGTTCGGGGAGCCGGGCGGCGACGGCGTCGCGCGCCGCGGGCCAGAACTCGACGACCTCCGCGGGCAAATCCGGCAGGCCCACGCGACGCATCACCTGGTTCAGCCGGCGCCCTAGTTTGGCATCGTCGGGGTAGTCGTACAAGAATCGGACCTGGCGAAACATTTCGATCATGCGCGCCAGACCGTCGGCGGGGCGCGGGGCGATTTGCGCGACCCAGCTCTCGAGTTCATGCGCGTCGACGGCGTCGAGCGCCTGATAGTAGGCATCCAGCGTGAAAGGTTGTTGCGCAATCAGCGTGGCGTCGATCAGCAACTCGACCAGGATGTGGCCGAGGAAACTGGGGCGAAGGCCATCATCAGCGTTCAGGCGATCGCGGAATTCACAGGTGAAGCGCCAGGAGAGGTCATGGAAGGCCTGGGTCTCGTGGAACCAGCCGTCGTCATGGTGATGCTGTGCGACGCCGCGGGCGAATTCCGCCAATCGTGCGTCCGACGCCAGGCACCAGGGGAGCGCGTGCTTCGTGCGCACGCGACAGCGGCGGTTCACTACGTTCAACCAATCCGGCAACGCCGTGCCCGCCAGGAAATACGGGCGGTCGAGATAGCAAAAGCCGTGGGCGAGGTAGTTCACGGGCAAGCTGGAGGGGGAGGCTGGAGGGATGGACGTTATTTGCGGCGGGGTTTTTTCTTCGGTGGCGTGTTTTTCTTGCCGCGGGTGGTTCCGCCGTGCTTGGCATGCTTGCGGTGGCCTTTTTCGCCGCCGGGCTTGGCGACGCGGGGCGTTTGGGGACCGCGGTTGACGATGCGGAAGTCGAGTTCGCGGCGATCGAGTTCCACGCGAGCCACTTCCACGCGGATGCGGTCGCCGAGGCGATAGGTATTGCCGGAGCGATGGCCGGTGAGCGTGTGCGAGCGGCCGTCGTAGCGGTAGTAGTCGTCCGCGAGCGTGGTGACGGGGATCAGGCCTTCGGCCGGGAGTTCGACGCCCATGGCGAAGAGTCCGTATTCCTCGACGCCGGTGACGACGGCGTCCATTTGCTCGCCGATGCGGTCGCTCAAGTAATTGAGCAGCTTGAGCTTGGTGAGGTCGCGTTCCGCACTTTGAGCACGCTGTTCGCGTTCCGAACAATGTTCACCGGAAATGACCAGGGCGTCGAAATCCTGGTGCGGCTTGCGTCGGCTGATCAGAGCGTCGATCAGGCGGTGGATCGTCAAGTCCGGATAGCGGCGGATGGGCGAGGTGAAATGGCAGTAGCAATCGCTGGCCAGGGCGTAATGGCCCTCGGTTTCGGGGCCGTAGACAGCGCGTTGCATCGATCGGAGGACCGCGTAGTTGACGGCGTGCTGTTCAGGGAGGCCTTCGACGTGCTGCAGGACTCGCTGGATTTCAAAACGGCTTTCCAGGCTTTCCGTGGCGATGCCGAGCGAATTGATGAATTCGGTAAGCGCTTTGAGTTTGCGCGGATCGGGGGCGCCGTGGACGCGGCGCAGGAACGGCCAGCCGTGGGCGTGGATTGTTTCCGCGACCGCCATGTTGGCCGCCAGCATGAACTCCTCGATCATCTGGTGGCTCTCGGTATTCAAGACGCGGTGCGCGCCGATGACGCGGCCGTGCTTGTCGAGATCGACCTTGACCTCTTGCATCGTGAGTTCGAGCGAACCGCGCTGCATGCGCCGGCGACGGAGGAGCATGGCCAGCTCGTGCATGTCGCCCAGAAGCGCATGCACGGCGGGCGTGAGTTTTTCGCGCCAGGCGTCGCGGTCGGCGAGATACTCGTCGACTTCTTCGTAGGCGAAGCGTCGGCAACTCTTGATGGCCGAGTTGTGGACCTCGCTGTGGAGGGCCAGGCCTTCGGCGGAAAACTCGATGAAGCAGGTCTTCGTGTAGCGGACGCGATCGGGCTGCAGGCTGGCGAGGCCGTTGGAGATGATCTCCGGCAGCATCGGAATCACGTTGTCCGGCAGATAGATGCTCGTGGCGCGCTCGTAGGCCTCGCGATCGAGCGGGGACTTCGGCTTGACGAAATGCGAGACGTCGGCAATGTGCACGCCGAGCCGCCAGCCGCCGCCGGGGAGACGCTCCAGCGAGATCGCGTCGTCGAAATCGCGAGCGTCGATCGGGTCGATCGTGATGATCGTCTTGCCGGTCAGGTCGAGCCGCTCGTCGGCGACTTCTTCCAGGAACCGTTCCGCCTCTTCGCGGGCGTTTTCGAGGACGTCTTCCGGAAAGTCGCCGGGCAGGTTGTATTCGTGCAGGATGGAAAGGGTGTCGACGCCGGGCTCGCCTCGCTTGCCGAGGACCTCGACGATGACTCCTTCACCGTCGCGCGCATGCGACGGGAAACGGACCATCTCGATGACAACCTTGTCGTCGGGCTGGGCGTTCTTGGCGCCGGGATCGCCGACGAAGATCGGCTGCGAGAACATCGTGCCGTCGATCTGCACGTAGCTCGAGCCGGCGCGTTCGAAATAGGTGCCGACGAACTTGTGCGTGTCGCGTTCAAGGATTTCCACGATGGCGCCGCGCGGGCCGAGCCCGCCACGGCCGCGGTCGACGATGCGCACGAGGACCAGGTCCCCGGTCGAGGCGTCGCCGGCGAATTCGCCGGGGATGTAGAGGTCTTGTTGCGGCAATCCGCCAGGAAGCGCACCGCGCGGGCGCACGAAGCCGAAACCTTTTTCTTTGCGGCGAAACGTGCCGATCACGCGATCGGAGGCGAGCCTGGGCTCGGCTTTTTGCTGTTTCTGTTTTCTTGGCGGCGCGGTTTCTTCGACCTCGCTGGGAGAGGATTCTGCCGTAGCAACTTGCGTGGCGTCAGCGATGGGCTTTGCGATGGACGCGCCGGCTTTGACGAGGTGCTTGTCGCCGTAGGCGAGTTGGCCTTGCTTGACCAATTGCCGTAGGGCGCGGCGGAACTCGGGAAGTTGTTCTTCCGTCAATTCCATCTTCTTGGCGATGACCTTCGGCTTGACCGGCCGATAGGTGGGGCGCTGGACGTATTCCAGCAGCCGGGTCTGTACGGTGTTTTCCGACATGAAGCAGTATTTCTCGAAACGTGGCGGCCGGCCCTGGCGCGACGCGCACAGGCCGCCGGCGGCCAAAATGTGATTGGTTTGGGGGCGCTGGATTCTACCAGAGCGGCGTCCCCGGACGGGGCGATTAACGGTAGTTGCCCGGTTCGCCCTTGCTGCGCTTGGCGATTTGCACCGACGTAGTCTCCTGGATACGCTACTGGTGCGATGCGAATTTCGTCAGGGGACTTGCAGATGTTGCGTCGAGCGATCGGGATGGGGCTGGTGCTTTCCGTGCTGGGAATCGGGGTTTCCTTCCGGGGAAACGGGGCGACGGGGGCGGAGACGCCGGAGTCGCCCGCGGCGCCGTTGGCGACCGCGGAATACCAGACGCAGGAGCTGCGTGGCTGGAAATTATACGTTCATCCGTCCCTCGGGGGCGAACATTCGGAGATTTTTGCGAAACTGCGGACGCTTCTGGACCAGCAACTGGCGGGAATCGAGCGGCGAGTGCCCTCGGAGGCGGTGGAAAAGCTGCGGAAAATCCCGATCTGGATCGAGTTCGACGAGCCGCACCATCCCTGCATGTGCTACCACCCGGACGCCGGCTGGCTGCGGGAAAACAATATGAACGTCGACAAGGCGGACGCGGTGGAGATCGCCAACGCGGAGAATTTTATCTCTTGGACGATCGACCAGCCGTGGATGGTGCTTCACGAAATGGCTCACGGCTACCACGAGCAATTCGTACCGGACGGCTTTGACAATGCGGCGGTCGCGGCGGCACTCGAGGCGTCCAGGCAGCGTGGCGACTATGAGAAAGTGCGGCACGTCAACGGCAACGACGTGCGGCACTACGCGCTCACGAATCCGATGGAGTATTTCGCCGAGGGAACGGAGAGTTATTTCGGCGTGAATGACTTCTATCCCTTTGTGCGGACGGAACTTGAGACACACGACTCGGAATTAACGCGCGTGCTGCGTGATCTTTGGGGAGTTTCGTCGCCTGAGTAGCCGGCAGTTGCGCAGGGCGCTGCCGTTCGATTCGCGCAGCGAGGATCGCGCGCCATGGCGGTTTGGGTTCGGCGTACCGCGGACAGGCTGACGATCCGATCGATCCCGGTCCTGGGACTGGTGACGGCCTGGAGCATTGCCGTCGGGCTTTTGATTCCGGCACTGCTCGACTGGCTCGGCAACAACTACCGCTATCCCGGAGCCAGGTTCTGGCACGTCCTCGTGGTGATCGTCGCCGGGTTGATGGCTTGTTCGTGGCGGCGATTAGTGGTCGACCGAACGAAGCAGAGCGTCTCGTGGCGGCGACGCGCGTTGCTACGCCGGAGTGAAGGTCGGCTGCCGCTCAGTGAGATCACCGCCGTGCGGCTATGCGACCGCCCACGCTTGGGGCCGCTCGCGCGCGTGCTATTGAGGATTGAGACCGCGGCGGATGCGGTGACGCTGCTTTTCGGCTGGCGGTGGCGCGATCATTTGAATGAAGTGAGGCGCGAGGCGCTGTCGGCGCTGAACGAATACGTTGCCGTTCACGATGAAACCGCGGTTGGCCTGCTGAGCGCGGCGAGCGCCGATCGCAAGCCGTTTCAACTCAGCCTGCGGCGCGTGTTGATCGCCACCGCGCTGGTGGCCGGCGTGCTGGGCGCCTCGCGGGCGATGGAGTGGCAACAGACCGACGCACAGCGCCCCGTGACGACGATCGTGGTGTGCTTGATCCTCGGCGCGGCGCTGCTTTATCGGCCTGGCTCGGCGGTAATGGAGCGATTCCTGCCGTCGCTCGTCGCCATCTACGCGCCGCTTGTCTGGATCATCTTCGAAATCGAGCCGTTTGGGCACATTAGCGGTCTGGCGGGAGCGATCGTTTGGATGCCATCGATTTGGATCGCCGTGGTCACGCACAACGCTCCGAACGGCGAGTGGATGCACTGGGTTTGTTGCGGCATGGTCCTCGTCGAGATCGGCTTGGCATTCGCCTGCGCCGCGCGCGGGTGGAAGTGGTCGCTGGCGTGTACGATTCTGTTGGCGCTCTTGTCTGGCGGGGCGTCGTTTATTCTGAACGCCGGGATTCGGATGTGAGGGATGCTTTGCAGAGCTTAATTTCGCTAACCCAGATGATTCATGAGGATTCACCACATAGGCACTGAGGACACGGAGGTGTAAGGAGATGCTTCCAAGAGAGTCACATCGATGAGCGACGCACGTTGATTTGCACGTGTTGGTTGGAAACTCCTACCTTGAATTCTTCTCCGTGCTCTCCGTGCCTCTGTGGTGAATCATCCGGACTAAGCGGTTCTGTTGCGGAAGCGGCCGTCACTCCGCGCACTGACGCTTCCGGCTCTCTTTGAATCATTGCCGGCGTGGCAGTGGATTATGTGGCGCTCGACACGGAGCGCGGGGATGAGTTCGCTCACCCGGCGACGCAGTGGACGTGGAGGGTGTCGATCTGGCCGTCGCGGCCGTCGAGGGAGCTGACGATCACGAGGTTGTCGCCGGGAGAGCCCCAGGCTTCTTGCACGACGAGGCAATCCATTTCGATCAGTAGTTGCGGGAGGTTGGTTACCTCGGGGAGATAGACCGGGCTGACGCCGTAGGAAAGCCCGAGTTGGCGATAGGTCGTTTCGGAGTTCGTGACGGCGACGATGTTCATCGGCAGTCGCGAGCGGGCCAACAGTCGGGCGGTGTGACCGGAATGCGAGTAGACGACGACACGGCGGGCATCGAGATTGAGCGCCGTGGCCACCGCGCCGTCGCAGATGGCGGTCGACACGCCGGTCGAGGCGTTTTGCCGGCGGTTGAACGCGGTGTGGGGATCAAGGTGTGATTCCGTGGCGCGGGCGACGCGATCGATGACGGCAACCGCGGCCTCGGGGTATTTCCCGGTGGCCGTCTCGGCCGAGAGCATGATGGCGTCGGTGCCGTCGTAGATGGCGTTGGCGATATCGGAAACTTCGGCGCGCGTAGGGGTCGCCTCGTGGACCATCGATTCGAGCATCTGGGTCGCCGTGATGACCGGCTTGCCGACGCGGCGGCAGAGCTCGATCAGGCTCTTTTGCAAGAGGGGCACGCGGGCCAGATCGGTTTCGAGCCCTAAGTCGCCGCGGGCGACCATGAGGCCGTCGGCGAGCTCGAGAATCTGATGCACGTGGTTGATCGCCTCGGGGCGTTCGATCTTGGCGATCAAGAGCGCCGCGCTGCCGGTGTCGTCGAGACGGGTGCGGACGCCAATGAGATCTTCAGGGCGGCGCACGAAGGAAAGCGCGACGTAATCGACGCCGTGGGCGATGCCCCATTCCAGGTCGCGCCAGTCTTTTTCGGTCATGCACTCGGTGGAGAGTTCGCTGCCGGGGAGGTTCATCCCCTTGCCGCGATTGATGACGCCGCCGCGCAGCACGCGTGTCGTCAGCGTGTGGGGGTGCTTTTCTTCGACGAGGAGTTCAACCCGGCCGTCGTCGAGCAACAGACGCCGGCCAGGTTCCACGTCGCGGATCAGTTCGGAGTAGGTTGAGGCGATGTCGAATTGCAGCCCGCCGTCGCCGTGGAGGCGCAGGCGGTCTTCGGTCGTGATGCGAACGATGTCCCCTTCCGCGACGGTGTAGTTTTCGTGCGGGACGCGGCTTAAGCGAATCTTGGGGCCGCAGAGGTCTTGCAGGACCGCGATCGGCAATTGGAGTTCGGCGGACGTTTCGCGAATCATGCCGAGCATGCGCTCGTGCCAGGCGTGCTCGGAGTGCGAGAAGTTGAGGCGGAAGACATTCACGCCCGTCTGCATCAAGGAGCGGAGTTTCTCCTTCGAGGCGCACGCCGGGCCGACCGTGGCGACGATTTTCGTGTGCCGCAGCGAAGCCGCCGCACCGGGCGCGTGGCCGGCCAGGCGGGCGGCCATCGAAATATCAAGAACGCAGGCGTCTCCCATCGCAGGCTCTCCCGAAGGGCGGGCTCAGTGTGAAAGTATTGAGCGCGCAGATCGGGAAAGCATAGGTCGCGGGCGGGGCGGGGATTAGGTTGGATTCACCACGGAGACACGGAGGGTACGGAGAGAGGAGTGGAGGCAGATTGAAACGCAGAGGCGCTGAGACGCAGAGAGGGGAAGGGAGAATGGTAGGGGAGGCGAAGATCAATGCTGAATTTCAGATTTGCGAGGAATGAGCGTTGTTC
>CAZUBB010000163.1:10324-10784 GCA_964618485.1 uncultured Pirellulales bacterium | reverse complement strand
CAATCGGCCCACAAGCTTTGCGCCCTTTTGCCGCGGCCTTATACTATCGGTACGTGCTTACTAAGCGTCACTCTCGCTACCGCCCGCTCTCACACATCGCGTTCCGCGCGGTGGGACTTTTCATTTGCCTGGCGGTTACCTTTGTCGCCGGTTCGGCCGATGCCCAGTTCGGCGGCGGGAACACCTTTGAGCTGTCCGACGCCGTTCAACTTGACGAGCTCTCCAGCGCCGGCAAATCACACTTAGAGCGAATGCGGGCCGCTCGCGCCGCCGGGCGATGGGGCGACGCGATCGACATCCTGCGCCTGGTGCAGGAACAGTTCGGCGAACAGGTGATCTTTGTCGGCCCCTGGCGGGCGACCAGCGTCCGCGAGTATTGCCACCAGCAGTTCGCCTCGCTGCCGCCCGAGGCGCTGGCGATCTATCGCGCCCAGGTCGATCCGCAGGCCGACGCCTGGTA
>CAZUBB010000163.1:0-10314 GCA_964618485.1 uncultured Pirellulales bacterium | reverse complement strand
GAGGCCGCGCGAAAAACCGCCGACGCCGCGCTCCTGGAACGCATCGTCCGCGAGTCTTTCTGCAGCAGCCGCGGCGACGATGCCCTGAACCTGCTGGGCGAAATGGCGCTCGAAGAAGGCAACACCGCCACGGCCCGGCGACGTTGGGAGCAACTTGTACCGCTTCCGGTCGAGGAAGACGGCCTGCGGAAGCAACTCGGCTACCCCGATTCCAATCTCGATCTGGCCGGAATCCGCGCGCGGCTGATCCTGGTTTCGCTGCTCGATGGCGATCTCGACCGGGCCGCGGGAGAACTGAAACGCTTCGAGGAACTGCATCCCGGCGCTCGTGGGCGGTTCGCCGGTCGAGACACCGACTACGCCGAATACCTGCGGCGGTTGCTCACCGAGGCGAAGTCGTGGCCGGCCACGGCAAAGTCATCGCGCGATTGGCCGACCTTCGCCGGAGACGTCACGCGCTCGCGCGTCGTGGCCGAGGAGCTCGATCTCGGCGCGCCGGCCTGGCCGCCGATCGCGCTCGGCGCGTCCCCCTCGGGCCAGATGTTCGCTCCCGGGCTCGCGCCGCAGCGCCGCGTCGGCGAAGAACGCACGGCGCTCCTCAGTTATCATCCCGTGATCGTCGGCGACTTGTTATTAGCCGGCACGCAAGACCACGTGCTGGCCTACAACATCCAGACCGGCCGCCCAGCCTGGGGCGAGAACCCGATTATCTATCCCGGCGCGGGCGACGCCGCGGCGGTCGCTGCGAGTCGCGCGGCTTACCTGCGCGGGGCCCTAGGCGTCCCGCGATTCACGCTCACCGCGCACGGCAACAAACTCTTCGCGCGGATGGGTTCACAGGTCACCGGAACGGTGCAAGGGAACCTCCCGGCGCGCTCGACCGGACACCTGGCGTGCCTCGACCTGCAGGCCGAGGGGCGTTTGCTCTGGAGTATCTTTCCGCCCGATGAAGCCTGGGCGTTTGAAGGCGCGCCAGTCTGCGACGGCGCCCGCATCTACGTCGCGCTTCGCCGCAGCGAGGTCAATCCGCAGGCCCACGTCGCCTGTTACGACGCGGAGACCGGGCAAGTGATTTGGCGGCGGTTTGTGTGCTCCGCGCAAGATCCCGCCCGGGGGCAGATCGAAGCGTGTACGCATCAACTGCTGACGCTCGCCCAGGGAACGCTGTACTTCAGCACCAACCTCGGTTGCATCGCGGCCCTCGATACGGTCGAGGGGGAAATCGTCTGGGTCGCCAAGTACCCACGTGCGAAGTCGGGCGACTTGACGCGTCCCGCGGCGCATTTCTATCGTGATCTGACGCCATGCGTTTACGACCGCGGCAGGATTTTCGCCGCGCCGGCCGACTGCGATCGCCTGTTCGCACTTGAAGCCGGCAGCGGCCGCCCCCTATGGGAAGCGCCGCACGCGGACGACGTCGTGCAGCTCCTCGGTGTGGGATCAGGCCGGCTGCTCGCCAGCGGCGATCGCTTGTGGTGGATCGACGTCGAAAGCGGGAAGATCGTCCACGTCTGGCCCGAGCAAGGAACGCCGCGCGGCTTCGGTCGCGGAATTCTCGCGGTCAACATAGTTTATTGGCCAACGCGCGACGCCATCAACGTCTTCGATCAGCGCACCGGTGCAGCGGTCGATCGCATCGAGCTGCGCCACCGTCTTCCCGATGGCCAGGACGCCAGCGGCGGCAACATCATCGCCGGCGCTGGACACATCGTGATCGCCACGCCGAACGAATTGCAAGGTTTCACGCCGTACGGCAGCACTGGCGCGAAGCCGAAGGAACCTTGATCGCGAGCATTCGAGAGTAGCGCGATAAGTCCGCGGCGAACGGAATTGCGAACAAAGTTGCGCCAAGTCAAGATGACGGCCAACAAACATCTCAGCCCCGAAGGGGCGGAAGATCATAGCGAGGGGTGCAAACCTCTGGAAAACGTCGCAAGACAAATTGCCAAGCCCCAACGGGGCGACACGCGCAACGGGCGTTGTATTGTGTCGCCCCGTTGGGGCTCAATTCGTTTTGCTTGCCCAATTCCAGGGGTTGGCACGCCTGGCGATTATCTTTCGCCCCTTTGGGGCTAATACACGTGTGAGCTTGCGCGCGCTTCCCGACTACGCGTTCCCAAACAACTCCATGATCGGTTCCCCGAGGCCGTCTTTGGTGACGTAGAACGGGCGGCGTTCGATTTCGTAGCCGTGGTTGGCGGGAATTCCGAGGGCGCGGTAAATCGTGGCGTGCAGGTTTTCAATCTGCACGGGATTTTCGATCGTCTTGCAGGGGCGCTCGTCGGCGGTCTTGCCGTAAAGGAAGCCCTTCTTCATCCCGCCGCCGAAGAGGAGCACGCAGCCGGCGTCCGTGAAGTGACGGTGCATGCCGTAGTACTTCAACTCGTTCACCACGTCCGGCACTTCGACCTGGTCTTTGACCTGATTGTCCGGTTTGCCTTCGGTCATCATGTCGCGGCTGAATTCGCTCGCCAGCACCACCAGCGTGCGATCCAACAATCCGCGGGCTTCCAGGTCGAGAATCAGTTGCGCGATCGGCGCGTCGATCTCGGGCTTCAATTCAGAAAGGCGCGTGTTGCCGTTGTCGTGCGTATCCCAGTGTTTGAACGGGATGTATTCGGTGGTGACCTCGATGAACCGCGCGCCGACCTCGACCAGTCTTCGTGCCAGCAAACAACCAAGCCCGAAGCGGCCCGTGTTGTATTTGTCGTAACTCTCTTTCGGCTCTTGGCTGAGGTCGAAGGCCTGCGCCGCCGGCGAGCTCAGCAACCGGTACGCGTTGTCGACGCTCCGCTCCAGCGATTCGCGCTGATAGTCGCTGCCGTGCTCGGCGATCGCGCTGCGGGCGATCAACTTCTGGTACGCCTCGTACCGGGCCTTGAAGCGCTCGGCGCTCATGCCGCCGGGCGGGCGAATCGCGTTCACCGCCTGGTCCGGAAACGGAATCATGAAGGGGCCGTATTCGGTCCCCAGGAACCCGGCCTGGTGGAAGGCTTTGAGTTCTTCCCCTTCGCCGACGTCGAAGCGCTGGCCGATATCGATGAACGCCGGCACTACCGGATTGCGCGGGCCGAGCGTCTTCGAGATCCACGCCCCGATGTGCGGCGCGGCCACGGTCTGCGGCGGCGCATACCCCGTGTGCCAGTGATACTGATGACGCGAGTGCAGGATGAACCCGAGATCGCCGGCGCGATAGGAGCGAATCAACGTCCCGCGATCCATCACGCTTGCAAGCTTTTCGAGCCCGGCGGAGAACTTGATGTGATCGACCGAGGTGTCGATCGCCGGAAAGGTGCTGAGAATCCGCTTCGACTCGACGCCCGGCTCAAACGGCGTGAACCGCTTGGGGTCAAACGTCTCCGTGGCGGCCATCCCGCCCCCCATCCAGAGCACAATGACCGAGTCGGCCGTGGCGGGCAGCAACACATCAGAAGTCAACTCCCCCCGCACCGCCCGCGGCGCCCCGGCAGCCAGCGCGGCCAAAGTCGCAGCCGAAGCAGTCTTGAGAAAGTCACGGCGATGGGTGGTATTCATGGAATGTGCTTTGATTGAGGAATTGTCCACGGAATACACGGAAGGACACGGAAAAAGGAGAATTAAAAAAATTCTCGTTACAATAGGAGAAGGTGCGTCTCGTTGCGAATCCGCCCGGTGAAATCACGTGACAATATCCGCGGCGGCAAATCGCTCGTGTTCGATCAGTGGGTGATGGCCAAAGTTCACAAGCAGTCCAACTTCAAGTCCCGTGCACTTCAAATAGTTAATGACTTGCGACCGATGGGCGCCGATCAACTCATTAACGGCCTTAACCTCTAATATCACTTTATCAAAGCAAATGAAATCGGGTACGAAAACGTGTTCGATCGTGCGCCCCTTATCGACGACTTCGATTCGTGGCTGAGCGACATAGGGGATGCGACGCTGCTCCATCTCCAGCTTAAGGCAATCGACGTAAACTCCCTCAAAGAATCCACATCCCAACTCTTTGTAGACCTCGAAACATGCGCCAAGCATCTGACAGGTTTCATTCGCATGAAGGAGTTTACTTGCATCGGCCAAGGTCGCGCTACCTCACCGAATGATGTTTCTGCTTCCTTTCTCCGTGTCTTTCCGTGTATTCCGTGGAAACATTCCTACGTCCGTCCGCATTCCGCTCGCAACCTCAGTATACCAACTGAAACTCCGGCGACATGACCAAAGACCACAGCAGGTCCTGAATGCCTTCCGCTGTGGCCGGGTCGCCGAGGAGCGTTACGCCGGTGACCAACTCTTCGGCGTGTGGTTCTCTTCCAATCGCCTGGCGGTAGAGTTGCGTGACGAGTTCTTCGCTCGACAGACCTTGTCCTTTCCAATACGTCGCGCCCCTGGCCAGCGTGTCCGCCAGCGTTTGGCCGTTCGTGAGTTCCAACGCTTCGAGCGTCGTCGCCGTTTGCGGGCGTGACGTGACGACTTGTTCGCGATTCGGCCGGCCCATCGCGGTCATCAACGGATTCGCCGTCTTGAACGCCGCGCGGACGCCGACGTCCCGGACCGCCGGTTCGCCGCCGAGGTGCGGCAATTCGACGTCGGCCTTTTCCGGCCAGGCATGCGTGACTTGCGCGAGGGCGTCGACGAACTGTTCCGCGGCGAGCCGTTTGACCACCGGGCCGCGGAAGATGAATTCCTCCGCGTCGCGCTCGCCGCGATCGACCGACGCCATCTGATACGCCTGCGACGTCAACATCAGCCGCATCGTCCGGGCGAGATCGTAACCATGCTCGGCAAGATCGACCGCCAGCCAATCGAGCAGATCCGCGTTCCACGGAGCGTTGTCCATCTCATCGACGGGCTCGATGATCGCCCGGCCGAAAAACCGTCCCCACAGCCGGTTGACGATCGTCCGCGACAAGCGACCGTTCTGCTCGTGCGTCATCAGGTCGGCGAGTTGCGTGAGTCGCGCGGGGCGATCCGCGCCTTCAATCGTTCCCAACTCAGGATAGAGAAACTTGATCGGCGCGTACTCACCCTTTGGCTGATCGCAGCGATGCACTTCGAGTTGCCCCTCCGCGAAGATGCCGGCCAGGCCGTAAGCGTCGTGCAGCGTCCAATCGTTGATGAAGCTATCGTGGCACGAGGCGCACTTGAGATTGATGCCAAGGAACACCTGCGAAACGTTCTGCGCCGCCTGCATCTCCGGCACCTGGCTGGCGTTCACCACGCCGCGCCACACGATTCCCTTGATGAAGCCTTCGGCGCCCGGCGCCGCGGTGATCAACTCCCGCACGAACTGGTCGTACGGTTTATTTTCGCCCAACGAGGTGAACAACCAGCTGGAAATCTGCTGGCGTCCGCCATCAATGTAGCCGGTGCCTTGATAGTCGTTCCGCAGCGCGTCGTTCCAGAAGCTGAACCAATGCGACGCATATTGTTGGCGATCGGCCAGCAGACGATCGACCAGTTGCGCACGCTTGTCGGGGGACGAATCGGCGGCGAACGCGTCGACATCCTCCGGCGTGGGGAGCAATCCGAGCAGATCAAGATACGCGCGCCGAGCGAAAGTACGGTCGTCCACCAATTCGACCTTCACAGAGTGCAACTTCAGATAGGGCGCCAACAGCCGGTCCAGCGGATGCTCGCTTCCGGCCGATTCCGCCGAGGGGAGCTCGAGCTTCCGCGGCTTGAGCTCCGCCGGGACGTACTTGGGTCGAATGACAAAACCTTCTTCCCACTTAAGTCCCTGGTCAATCCACGCCCGCAGGATGCCCACTTGCTTCGGCGTCAGCTTGGGTCCCTTGGCCGGCATGATGCGTTCGGGCTCCTGCCCGGCGACGAGTTGAATCACCAAGCTCTCCGCACTCTTCCCCTCGACGACCGCGGGACCGGAATCGCCCCCTTTCAAGAACTGCTCGCGTGTGCCGATCTGAAAGCCGCCGTCGTCGTTCTTGCCGGCATGGCAGGCGACGCAACTCCCCAAGAGAATCGGCGCCACGTCTTCATGGAAGTTAATCTGCTTGTCGGCCGCCGGCGGCAGCGCCGGCTTCTCCTCGGCACGGATCTGGTTCCCGCACAGCAGAATCGCGGCGGCCAAGACAATTCGCGAACAAGTCATCGCGCGGGTCACTCCGAAGAAGACGTTGGCGAGCCGAGAGCTCAAAGGTGGGCGGGATTGCGGAGCCCTCATTCTAAGCCGATCGGCAGGCCGCGCCAAATCGGCCTACCACACGCGCGGCGTACGAATTCGCTCTTCTGGCTCGAACACTTCCGCCGCCGCAGCCTGTTCATCGGACTCCAGCGACTTGAACACACGAAATCCGTGCGCCAGAAAGTCGTTCAACTCCGGCAATTTTGCCCGTTTGCCGGCGCGATAGAGAATGAACTGCGTGCTTTCCGCTTCGAGGCAGTAGACCGCCGGAATGGACAGTAGCGCCGCAACCGTGGCCGGCGTAAATACATCGCGAATCGCCGCATCATCCGCCCCGCGCAATGTAAACGCGCGGCCAAACTCAGGGAATTGATCGATCTCAATCGTGCGGTAGCCAAACCAGGCCCCAATGCGATGGAACACCGACCGCGGTCGCAGCGTGAAGGACGGCAGGTTCAATCGCGGCCCTTCGCTCCAGTACACCGTCTGCACGTGCGTCTGCTTGTGCTTGCCGCCGCCGGTCGTGTAGTAGTAATCGAAAAGGCAGATCGAGGCGCCGTCCGCCGTGGCGTCCAGGAAGTTCTTGGAGTGGCCGTCGCGCCCCAACTGAAACAGCGGAAAGTTGTAGCGGTCCTCAATGGCGATCGGCGGCAGCGATTCGGAAAAACGCAGCCCGCACTCCTCGGCATAGGCCGCCACCTGCGCCGTGCGGCGGCGCTCGAAATGGGCCGCGATGGCGGAGATCGCAACGCCGAGCGCGAGAATCACCGCGAAGAAGCAAACCGCAAACCAGAACATCTCCAGATTCCCTCGCCCGATCAAACGTTTCGGCCCGGCCTCCTAGCATAGCGAACAGCGGAATCGGCTCGCATGCCCAAATCGCCTAATCCCCGCCTCTCTACGCCGACATTGACCCATTTCGGCCCGCCTGCTAAAGTTTCTCGCCGCGAATTCCCATTCGGTTCGTTCCAGGGCTCAGACGCCGATCGCCGCCGGCACGTGGGACCAAATACATGCAGCCGTCGATGCAATCGAATGCAGTGACTGGCACGCGAGGCGCCTGGGGCGCGCTCCCGGCCTCGCTGCGCGTGCTGCATATCGTCCCCGGCGAGCGCGACGACGTGCTGCTCGCCGACGCCTTCGCGGCGGACAACGCGGTCAAGACGCAACTCACCGAGATCGCCGGCGCCGCCGTCGGCCTCGAACGGCTCAACGTCGCCACGTTCGACGCCATTCTCGTCACGCATGACGCGGGGCTCGATGCGCTTGCGATCGTGGAAGGCATCCGAGGGTCGGGCGGCGACGAAGCGATTCTCATTCTCGGCGATCTGCCGGAGCTAGAAATGGCGCCGCTGAGCTTCGAGGTCGGCGCCGACGCTTACCTTGCGAAGCCGACCACGTCGACGCGCGGTCTGCTCTGGGCGATTGCCCGCGCGGTCGAGCGAAGCCGCCTCGTCCGCGAAAATCGACGGCTCTCGCAATTGGAACGCTCTCGGCTGGAGCGAGAACACCATGAGGCCGAGCACCTGCTGTGCGAGCAAAGGGCGCTCGTGCGCGACCTGGAAGAACTTCACCGCCGCTGCGACGACGAAGACGACGCGGCCCCCGGCCCGTCGGCGAGCGAACAACTCGCGGCCCGCGCCGAATTGCCCGCTGCACCTTGCGAGCTGCCGCAGCCGCTCGTGGCGCATTACCGCGAATTGCTGCGCACCCACGTCATCATGGGCTCCGGCTCTCTGGCCGAGGAAATGCGCCTGCTGGCCGAGTTGCTCGCCTCGGCTCAGATCAGCGCGCGGCAAACGCTGCAATTGCATCTACTGGCGCTGGAAGAGCTCGTCCGCGGCCTCGGCGCCCGCAGCACCCGCCACGTGCTTACCAGGGCCGATCTGCTCGTCCTGGAAATGATGCTCTACCTGGCGGAAGAATACCGTCGCCGTCCGGGCACGACCTCCGCTCAGGCCGCCTAGGCGAGCCGGAATCGCTCTCTCTTGGAGCCGGAAGCGTCAGCGCCCGGAGTAACGGCCGCTTCCGCGCGTGCCCACCGTGCTCCGCTTGAATTTGCGCCGGCCCCCTCGACAATCATGGAAACGATTCTTTTGCGAGGCCAGCGAAATGCCCGACCAGGAGACCCCCGTCGCCGAACTGCGCGAGATGGTCCGCGAATTCGTCTCGGAGCGCGACTGGCGCCAGTTCCATACGCCGAAAAACATTGCCATGGCGCTCTCGATCGAAGCGGCGGAGCTGATGGAGCACTTCCAATGGCTCACGCCGGATCAATCGCGCGCGATTGCGAATAACGACAAAGACCTCGCCGCTGTCGCGGAAGAACTGGCCGATGTGATCTGCTATGCCTTCGCGTTGGCGAACGAACTGGAGATCGACGTCGCCACGGCGATGCAAAAGAAAATGGAAAAAAATCGCGCCAAGTATCCGGCCGAGAAGTACCGTGGCAAATATAAGTAGCAGCCCGCGAAACACACGAAAAGGGGAGGAAGGGAATTGTTCTCCCCTTTTCGCGTGTTTCGCGGACAAGTCTCCCCTTCCTCGTGAATCTTCGCGTTCTTTGCGGCCACTCCGGAGTGCCATGTGCTAGGAGCGATTGTTAGCGGCGAATTGCGCGTCGAGTTCTTCCGCAGCTCGGATCGCGTGGCGCATCGCATCGTCTTCCGCGGTGTGCCGATCGCGGAGTCGATTGAGGGCACGCCGAGCGAAGATTGGCCCGCCAGCCCGCCGTTTCAGGAAGTGCATTTCGAGCGAGTCCAGCTCAAGCGCGAGCCTGGCGATATCGGCTTCCTGGTCGGCATGGCCGGCCGCAGCCATTGGTCCGCGAGCGTCGAACCGCGCGAGCCAGCCCGCATTGCGTGGGAGGTCGCGTGCCGGCTGCATGGTCCGCCAGAATGGCTCGGCGTGCGCTATCGCTTGTTGGTTCCTTGCGTGCAGGAACGGGAAGATACGGTGCTCCGCCGAGCAGAAACGTTCGTGCCGGTCGTGATGAGATACTTGCGATTCACTCTCGATGCCACGACGACCAAGACGATCGCGGTTTCCAGCGAAGGCGAGTTTGCATTGCATGCGAACGAACTTTCCTTGCAGTTTCCTAAGGACGACGGCGCCTATCCGCATACCCAGTTGCTCAGTTATCAAATCGGTACGGTTTTGGTCGCCGCTGCGCGTTAGAATAGGGCCACGCCCTTCGCGACTTCGCGCGTCTCGATTCCTTTCGCCATGGCCTCTTCGGTTCCCCTGAACGTCCGCCCTGCCCGTTGGTGGACGCTGCTGCCGACGCTGGCGCTGCCGGTGGTCGCCGTGGCGGCCAGCGCCATGGCGGTTGAGCGAGTGGTCGTATGGCTGTTGATTGGCGCGGCGTTCTATGCCTGGCTGCTGGCGTGCCTGCTCGGCGTGAAATTTCGCGCGACGCAGCCCGGCGCCGGCCCTTGGCAGATGTCGCTCCGCCGGCTGCTGTTGAACGTCACGGTCGCGTGCGTGGTCCTTTCCGTGCTGACGACCGATTGGCCGCTCAGGCTTCGCTTCGCACTGTCGCGCACCGAGATCGACGCCCTGGCCGACCGCGTGCAGCGCGGGCAGAGCGTGGAGTTCCCTCGGTTCGCCGGTTTGTTCTGGGTCCGCCGCGCCGAGGCCAACCGCTCTGGCCAGCCCTGCCTTTGTACGCACCTGGCCCCCGGCGGCAACACCCGGCTGGTCCGCTGCCAAGCCAACACGCAGCCGGCGCTCAATCTGGCTTCCAGCCTGGTCCTGGACGGAGGCTGGTACCTCGTAGCGGAAGATTGAGCCGCTATTGCGCCCCGGCGCGGGCGATTATCATGACTCGCTGCGTGTCGCAAACTTTCCGCAAGTGACCCGTTCGCCGGAGCAATCGCCGTGAGCAGATTCCTGGTCATTCCGTTGGCGTTCCTGTTGTTCGTGTCCGCCGGAGTCGCGCTTGCTGAGGACAAGGAGAAGCCGACGCTGGAAGAGGCCAATAAGGCCGATCTGGAAAAGATGACCGGCGCCTGGGTCGTCGCTCAGGTCGAAGCCGGCGGCTCGGAACTTTCGAAGGAGCTCTTCGCCGACGTGACCCTGACGCTCGACGGCGAAAAGTACCAGGTCGACGGCATCCCAGATGGTCCGCAGAAGGGCGTCGTGACCATCGATGCCACGAAAGACCTCAAGGAAATGACGATCGAGCCCAAGGA
>CAZUBB010000162.1:3244-10895 GCA_964618485.1 uncultured Pirellulales bacterium | reverse complement strand
GCAGGGGAGCAGAATGCGATTACTTTTTTTTGCTTGTAATTGGGCCACGCGTTCGGATATGAATATGCGTGTGCTTTGAGCACGTGATTGGTGACCAACGGGGTATGTGACGGCGACGGTTTTTTCCGTCGACCTGGGCAGCCCGTCGGCGACGAAGGGTCGTGAACAACGACATTCGTCGCGGGCGGGCTGCTTTTTTTTGCGCGATGCGCGGCGGGGCGGCATGTCGGCGACTTGGAGTGGAATGCTCGTGATGGGTTCGCCTTTGGTGGCGCTGGCGCTCGCGGAGTCGGTCTCGCCGGAGCTGGGGAATCTGACCGCGAGCGCGGTGCTCGGCTGGTACGCGTGGTACACGGCGACGCGGACGATGCCGGGGATGTTGCGCACGTTTCGCGACGAGATGAGCGCTGCTCGGCAGGACTTTCGCCAGGACAGCGCGGCGCTGCGCGAGCAGTTGGCGTGCGAGCGCGAGTATCGCCACCGGGATAACGCGGCGATGGCGCGGGCGCTGAATCGATTGTCCCGCGCGACGGCGCGCGTCATGGCGAGCAGCGATAGTGAGGCGCAAGCGGAGTAGTAGCGCGAATGGGGCGATAAGCATAGCGTTCGTCGCGTGGGAGTGTCGCCCCGTTGGGGCTTTGTTGGTTGGTGGGCGTTTTTTCCAGGGGCTTGCGCCCCTGGCTATTGTCTGCCGCCCCGTTGGGGCTATAGCGCGGCGCTGTGCGTGACTTGACTTGCTCGCGTTCACGGGTCGCGTTCACACGAAGATTTCAATGCATAGGGAACAACGTACATGAATGAAATGATGTTGATTCGGCGCTGGCCTTTGGGTTCTTGGGCGCGGCTGCGAGAGTTGTTGCAGGCGATTGCGGATTTGCAGGAGTTGGACGCGGCGCTTACGTCGCCGGAGGGACTGCGCCGCGCGGTGGAGTTGGTGCTGCGTCTGGGGGAGTTATTGGGGCTGGACGCGGCGTGGCTCGATCGCCTGCGGCCGATCGCAACCGACGACGGCGTGTTGCGGATTGTGCTCGCCGTGTGGCAGTTCGTGCTCGGCGCGCGGCATGACGTCGATGCGGACGAAGCGGTCCGGTGCCGCGTCGCGGGGGTTGAGACGCCGGTCGTCGTCACGCAACAGGCGCTTGCCGACTGGCTGCCGATCGTGGTGCAATTGATCAGCCTGCTGCGCATCGTGCGGGGGACGCGATGAGCCAACACGATGCGCCCGTGCGGATTCCGCCTTATCGCGTGCAAGCGGTGCTGCACGCGCTGGCCGAGACCGTGGACTGGGGACTGAGTGCGCTGAATGTTCCTGCGCATTGGCAGGCGACGCGCGGACAAGGGATTCGCGTGGCGGTGCTCGACACCGGCGTCGACGCCGCGCACCCGGACTTGGCGGGCGCGATCGATGACGCGCGGGACTTTACCGGTAGCCGCTCGGGGATCGCGGATCGCGTCGGCCATGGCACGCATGTGGCGGGGATCATCGGCGCGCGGAGAAACGAGCGCGGCGTGGTGGGAGTAGCACCGGAATGCCGGTTGTTGATCGCGAAGGTGCTGGGCGACGACGGCTCAGGCACGAGCGATTGCGTGGCTGCCGGCATCGATTGGGCCTGCGAGCAAGGGGCGGATATTCTCTCGCTGAGCTTGGGTTCGCCCGAGACTAGCGTTGCGTTGCGGACCGCGGTGGAGCGCGCCGCGGCGCGGGAGAAGTTTCTGGTTTGCGCGGCGGGGAACTCGGGACGGCCGAACTCGGTTGATTTTCCCGCGCGTTGGCCCCAGACGATCGCCGTGGGCGCGGTCGATCGCGACGGACGCGTGACGCCGTTCAGCAGCCGCGGCGAGGAAGTTGATCTCTGTGCGCCGGGACAGGACGTGCTCTCGACGTATCCGAACGGCCAGTACGCGAAGCTCTCCGGCACCAGCATGGCCGCGCCGTTTGTGAGCGGTGTCGCAGCGCTGCTGTTGGCGAAGCACCGAGCGCAAGGAGGTGCGACGCCGGTGGCAACGTACGCGCAACTCGTCGAGCACCTGGTGCGCACGGCCACCGACGCCGGCCCTTCGGGCAAGGACCCGAACTACGGCTATGGGTTAGTGAATCCGGATAGTGCGCTCGCGCCGCTCGATGTTGTTGCGCCGACCGCGGGTGTGTGGGTGTTTGTGCCGGGGGGAGAGGTGCGTGACAGGCTGTAGGCGGGAGCAAGGAGTTCGGAGTATGGAGATGGGAGGGATGATGGGGGCGCTGATAATGGTGGCGGTGTTGGGGAGTTCGCCGGCAGCGGAACTGGAGGCGGCTGTGGCGGATGTTTCGCGGCGCGTGACGCATGCGGAGCGGGCGGGGGTGCGCTATGCGAGTTTCTATGCGCTGCCGGCGGAGCAACGTGGCGAGGCGGCGGCGGCGTTGAACTTTGTGTTGAATACGGTCAGCCGCGCGAAGGTGATCGTGGCGATCGAGGAAGTGCCGGAGACCGAACAGCGGCTATGGCGGATTCGCTGGGATCGCTATGAGTTGCCGCGCGACGCTTGGGAGGCGTTGGCGAGCGAGGATCCGTTTTGGCATCAGCAATTGCAAACGCTCAAAAGGGAAGGAAAGAAACCGCGCAAGGTGTTTATTGACGCGCCTTGGTTGCCGCCAGCCGACGTGGCAGAGCTGCGGTTGCATACGGGGAGCACTGGGGCGCTGCTGCGGGGCGATTTCCTGATTGCCCGAATGAGCACGACGCTGGATGGCGGACATTATTATCGGCTGGCCGGCATTGCTGACAGCGAGAAGCAGTTCTTCACTGACCTGGGCATCGACACCAAGGCGATCGGGAAGCTGGGGGCCGATGCCGGCGCGAACCTGGTGTACTCGCGCGTGACGCGCAAGGTGCGGCGCATTGTGCGGCGTCCGGGGCCGCTCGGCGGCGCGTGGCATACCTATGACGTGGAGCGTTCGCTGGCTGCGAACGATCCGTTGCGCAATCCGTTCGATTTCGAGTTCGACGCCGGAGAGCATATCGCCGCCGCGCCGAATGCGCTGCACCGCTTCGCGCTGTACGACGCGCAAGGAAAGCGGCAGGACAGCGTGCCGGACCGGATTGCCAAGGACGCCAGTGATCCGCATGGAGCGGGGATTATCGCGCCGATGCTCTCCTGCGTCCGCTGCCACGTGGAGGATGGGTTACGGCCGTTTGCCAATGACCAGGCGCGGCTGCTGGCGGGCAACGTCGATTTGTTGACGGCGCGCCCGCGCGACGCGCAGCGATTGGCGGATTTTTATGGGAGCGATCTGACGGTTCCGCTCAGCCGTGATCGCGAGGACTACTCTGCGGCGGTCGCTCGGTCGACCGCAGGAATGACGGTGAAGGAGGCCGCCGCGGCATTGACGGACGTTTATGCGGGATACGTCGACGAGCTGGTGACGCTGGAGCAGGCGGCGCGGGAGATCGGCACGGCCCGCGAGGAACTGGTTCAACATCTTCGAATGTCAAACGACGCGGTGTTGTTGATGCTCGCCGAGGGTATCGCCGTTCAACGGGAGCAATGGAACGATGCGTTCGCGGAGGCCGCGACGCGTTGCCCGCGGCAGAAATCGTTATCAATGCAGGAGAAACGGAAATGAGGCGGTGGAATTGGGTAAGCGCGTTGACTGTCTGTTTGGCATCCGTGTCTGTGGGCGACGCGCGCCCGCGTTCCGTCATCACGCGCCGTGCGGCGCAAGTGCGTTTCGTGGAGACACAGCAGGCGGTGTATGCGGTTCCGGTCGCGACGGTGGTCGTCGCCGTGTCGCCGACGTTACTTTACAGTTATCGCGCGGCGGCGCAGCCATCGATGCTTCCAGAAAACAAGCCCGCTGCAGACGCTACGCCGATTGGGGCAACGGCTGAGTCCGTTCTCCGCAACCATTGCGCCCGCTGTCACAGCGGCGTCGCGCCGAGCAGTGGCGTGAGCTTCTTTGCTGGCGACGGATCGTTCGAACCGTTGCTGCCGCGGAGCGCGATCCTGCAGATGGCGACGCCGAGCGCGGAGGGGCCGGCGAAGATGCCGCCGGGCGAGGCGACGAAGCTCGACGAGGCGGAGCTTGAATTACTGCGGGCGTGGGCGGAACCGCCGCGCGATCTGAGGTATTGAGGCGCAGTTGTTGTGGTGGGTCTTGACTTGAAAGGAGCGGAACGATGAAGCAGTTGTTCATGGTGGCGTTGGCGTTGTGCGGCCTGGGCGCGTCGCGCGCCAGGGCGTGCGATGCGGTAGTGGCGGTCGCGCCGGCCGCGGTGGTGAATAGCGAGTTCTTGGCGCCGGTCGCGGTGCAGGTCGTCCCGGCGACGGTTATCGCGCCGGTGGCGGTGCAGGTGGATGCATTCGCGATCCACGCCGCGGCGCCGACGGTGCAGGTGCTCGCGACGCCGATTCAGGTGCGCGCGTGCATCGCGCCGCGCGTGCGCGTGTTGCAGCGACCTATGCGTTCCCGCGTGCTGGTGCGCGTGAGGTAGTTTTCTCGATGGCCGTCCCCCCAAGAGCGCCAAGGAAGGCGCTCTACGACCTTTCACACCGACTTCCTGATGCGTGACGAACGATGAAGAAACAATCCGTGCGACGCCGTGTTGATGCCGCTGAGGCTGGTCCGCTGCGGCCGGCGATGATGGATGCTCCGTTGCGGGATCGCATCAAGGAGCTGCGCCGCGTGCGGGCGGCGGAACTGTTGCCGCATCCTCTCAATTGGCGACTTCATCCGCCGGAGCAACGCGCCGTGCTGGAGGCGTTGTTACGCGAAGTGGGGTTCGCGAATGCGCTGCTCGTGCGAGAGTTGCCGGACGGGCGATTGCAATTGATCGACGGGCATCTGCGGGCAGAGACCGCCCCGGAGATGGAAGTGCCGGTGCTGGTGCTCGATGTGGATGAGAGCGAGGCGGAAAAACTCCTCGCTACGCTCGATCCGGTTGCGGCGCTGGCGGCAGCTGACGCGAAGGCCGTTGCGGCGCTCCGCGAGAGGATAAGTTCGCAAGAGGTGGAAGTAGCGGCATTCTTAGATTCGGTTCGCGATGAAGCTTCGACACGGGAACGCGCGATGGGGAATGAACATGATCCGAACGCTACCGCGCCGGCGTTGACGTTGCCGAGCCTCTATCAGTTGATTGTGGAATGCGCGGATGAGGCGGCGCAGAAGGCGCTCTTTGAGCAGCTGACGGAGGAAGGTTATCGTTGCCGGGCGCTCGTGCTGTGAGGGCCTGCGCGCAGGGAAGCGTTTCTTGAGCATAGTGCGGTTTACTCCGGGCGCTAACGCTTCCGGCTCGCTGTTTTTTACTCCCGGCTCATGGCTCCTGGCTCCCCTCCCCCATGCCTGTCATCGCTGCCACCGTTTCGTGTCCGCTGTACGATTCATTTCGCGTGCAGCAGATCGCCGGCATGTTTGATGTCGGCGTTGCTGAGAAGCTGGGGGAGTCGTTCACCGTCGATGTGCCGGCTCGCGATGATCCGTGGGGGATCGGGCTTATCGTCGGGCCTTCGGGGTCCGGCAAGTCAACCGTCGCGAGGTTGGCGTTTGGCGAGGCGCTTTATCAACCTTCGGACTGGCCCACGGACCGCGCGGTGATTGATTGCTTGGGGGATGCGCCGATCAAGGAGCTGACCGGGTTGCTGACGAGCGTTGGATTTGGTTCGCCGCCGGCGTGGTTGCGGCCGTACCACGTGCTGAGCGGCGGCGAGCGATTTCGCTGCGACCTTGCCCGCGCGTTGCGGCGAGGCCAGGAATCCGGCCTGGTGGTCTTTGATGAATTTACGAGCGTCGTCGATCGCACGGCGGCAAAGTGCGGGGCGGCGGCACTGGCCAAGTCGTTGCGCGCGGGGCTGATCTCCACGCGGTTCGTCGCGGTGACGTGCCACTACGACGTGGCCGAATGGCTGGAGCCGGATTGGGTCGTCGACATGGCGACCGGCGTCTGCACGTGGAGGCGTCTTCGGCGTCCGCGCATCGAATTACAAGTCTATCGCGCCGGACGTACGGCGTGGCGACTGTTTGCGCGTCATCACTATTTGAGCGGATCGCTGGCGCCGGGGGCGCGGTGCTTCGTGGCGATGTTCGACGACACGCCGGTCGCGTTTTGTGCAACGCTCGCGCAGGTTGGTCAGCGCGGCACGTGGCGCATCACGCGACTCGTCACGCTGCCGGACTTTCAAGGGATCGGCATCGGCACGCGGTTGATGGAGGCCGTGGCGGAGATCCACCTCAGCGCTGGCGATCGCCTGCTACTGACCGCAAGTCACCCGGCGATGCTCGCACATTGTACGCGTTCCCAGCGATGGCAACTGCGCCGCATCCGGAAACATGGTTCACGCCCAAGCCCGGTGCGCCGCGGCTGGTACCGCGGCTCCTGGGGGAGGGCCGTGGCGTCGTCTGAGTATTTGGGGGAGGAGCCAGGAGGAGGAAGGGGGAAGTTCAGAGTACGGAGCACGTAGTACGAAGATGGGAAGGACGCATCGGCCTCCCTTCCTTTCTCCTTTTCTTCTTTTCTACTCCCCGCCATGCCTTCCGCTCGCAACAAAAGCAAACAACCACCGGCGCTGTTGACGGACGACGAGCGACGCGCCGTGATTTCCGTGTTGATGGCGGGGGGCGATTTGCGGACGGCGGCCGATTATGTGTCGCGGACGCAGGCGGTGATTCGCGCCACGGCCGACGCGGACGCCGAGTTTCGCGAGCGGCTCGATCGCGCCGAGCCGCACTTCGAGCTGGCGCAACTGGGAAACATCACGAAGGCCGCGATGCGCGAACAATACTGGCGCGCTGCAGCCTGGATGCTGGAGCGCAAGTTTCCAAGCCGCTATGCCAAGGCCGATCCCCAGGCGCTCGTGCCGGCTAAAGTGCGACTGTTGCTCGAAGGGCTGGCCGACATTGTGTTCACCGAGGTCAAAGCCACGACGGTCCGGCGGCGGATTCTGCAGCGCCTCACGACACTCATGCAGCGGATCAAGATCGAGGAGCCCAAGCCATGACTGCCGTAGCTCGACCGATTCGCGCCGAATGGCGCTGTTTTCGCGAGCCGCACGCGCGGATCCTGCTGGCGCGCTTTGTCGAGGCCCTCGAGGCGCGCGTCGCCAGCGTCGATCACTCCGCGCCGGGTCGCCGACGCGCGGCGCCATTGCTGGCCTGGGGAAGACACTATCTGCCGCGGCACTTCACGCGACCGCCGGCGGCGATGCACCGTTGGCTCGAGGAGAAGCTGGAGCCGGCGCGCCATGACCGCGGGTTGCGATTGAACGCCGTCGGGCCGCGCGGCGGGGCGAAGTCGACGATCGGTACGCTGGCGCTGCCGCTGCGGGCGGCGCTTGCGGAAACGGAGCCGTACATCTGGATCGTTTGCGACAGCAAGGAACAGGCGGCGGCGCATCTGGAGAATATCAAGGCCGAGCTCGTCAACAACGAAGCCATTGCCGGCGACTACCCGCACGCCGTGGGGAGGAGTAAGAACTGGCGATCGCATTCGATCACGCTGAAAAACGGAGTGACGATCGACGCGTTTGGCGCGGGGCAGGCGATGCGCGGCCGCCGCCGCGGGGCGCATCGTCCCACGCTCATCATTTGCGACGACGTACAGAACGATTCGCATATTCAATCGATCGCCGCGCGGAAAAAATCGCGCGAATGGTTTCAAGGGACGTTGCTCAAGGCCGGGAC
>CAZUBB010000162.1:263-3234 GCA_964618485.1 uncultured Pirellulales bacterium | reverse complement strand
GTCCATCTCGCCACGGCGCTCCATCGCGACGCACTGGCGATGGAACTGCATCGCACGCCGGGCTGGACTTCGCGCGTGTTCGCCGCGATCGCGCGTTGGCCGGAGCGGATGGATCTTTGGGAAGCGTGGGAAGCAATTTACGCGGACTGCGACCGCGACGACGCACAATCGGCGGCGCAGGAGTTTTATGAATCGCACCGCGCGGAGATGGAACAGGGCTGCCGGCTGCTCTGGCCGGAGGAAGAAGATCTCTACACGCTGATGAAGTTGCGCGTGGCCGGGGGGCGCGGCGCGTTTGAGCGCGAGAAGCAATGTTCGCCGATTCATCCTGAGCAATGCGAGTGGCCGGACGAGTATTTTGGCCCGCACTTGTGGTTCGACGAGTGGCCGAAGCAGTTGCGGATCAAGACGCTGGCGCTCGACCCCAGCAAAGGGAACGACGCGCGGGTGAGCGATTACTCCGCATACGTGATGCTTGGCATCGACGAGAAAGGCGTGCTCTATGTGGACGCCGATCTGGCGAAGCGACCCACGCCGCAACTGGTGGCCGACGGCGTGGAGCTTTATCGCCAGTTCCGGCCGGATGCGTTTGGTGTGGAGACCAATCAGTTTCAGGAGTTGCTCGCCGATCAATTCACGCAAGAATTCGCGCGGCAACACGTCGTCGCGGCACGTCCTTACGGCATTGAGAACCACGTCGCGAAACGCGTTCGCATCCGTCGGCTCGGCCCTTACCTCTCCACACGCCGCCTCCGTTTCAAGGCCCATTCCCCGAGCGCCAAACTCCTCGTCGAGCAATTGAAGACGTTCCCAGTCGGCGACCACGACGACGGCCCAGACGCGCTGGAGATGGCGATTCGATTGGCGGTGGAGGCAGGATGAGGAGAAAAGAAGAAAAGAAGGGAGTGGCGAGCGTATTCTCATTCTTCTTACCTCTGTCTTCAGTCGCCTAACTCCTAGCTCCGTACTCCGTACTTCCTCCTCCTGGCTCCTGACTCCTTTTTCCCGAGGCTCTTATGTCCGAAGCGACGCTGCAACAACTCGAATCTGCTTACTACGACCTTTACGATCGCCTGGTGGATCCGCGGGAGGCATTTGATGACGGCGATGGCGAGGCGTGGCAGCCGCTGGGGTCTGCGGCGTTTGGCGAACGGGCGACCGTTGCCGGCGTGCGCAATGAGCAGGAGTTGGCCGATCTCCGCGCGCAGTGTCGGCGGTTGGCCGTGACGAACGAGTTCGCCATCAATGGGCATGAGAATCGCGTCAGCTACATTGTCGGCGTGGGGCATCAGTATCGGGCGGCGGCCCGACATGGCGCGGACGTGCCGATTGCCGTTGTGCGCGACACGCAGGGAGTGATCGATCAGTTTCTGCGGGAAAACGCCTGGCATGCGCGGCAGCAGGAAATCGTGCGTCGCCGCGATCGCGACGGCGAGGTGTTTCTGCGTTTCTTCTTGAGCTCCGACGGCATTACGCGCGTACGCTTCGTCGAGCCGGGGCAGATCAGCACGCCAGCGTCGCTCGTGGACGACCCAGCGAGCACGCTCGGCATTCACACCGATCCGCGCGACGTGGAGACGGCGCTCGCTTATTTCGTTGACGGGGAAGCGGTCGACGCCGCCGAGATTCAACATCGCAAGGCGAACGTCGACGCCAACGTCAAGCGCGGGCTACCGCTTTACTACCCGGTGCTCAAGAACCTGCGCCGCGCCGAGAAGCTACTCCGCAACATGAGCACGCTGGCGGAGATTCAATCGGCGATCGCGTTTATTCGCCGCCATCGCGCCGCGGCGCGTTCGACCGTGCAGCAATTCGTCGCGGATCAGGCGAGCGCTAGCCAGACCGACCCGCTGACCGGGCGGACGCAGCATTTTCGCCGTTATGCGCCCGGCACCGTGCTCGACGCTCCGGCGAACGTGGAGTACGACTTCCCGGCCGCGACGATCAACGCCGCCGGCTATGTGGCGGTATTGCAGGCGGAGTTGCGCGCGATCGCCAGCCGCCTGGTGATGCCGGAGTTCATGCTGACTTCGGACGCGTCGAACGCCAACTACGCCTCGACGATGGTCGCCGAAGGCCCGGCCGTGAAGATGTTTCAGCGGCTGCAAGCGGAACAGATCGCGGCCGATCGCGCCGTGTTCGAGCGCGTGATTGCGAATGCCGTTCGCACGGGCCGGCTCAGCGATACGGCGTTGCTCGAAGTGGAGATTCAGATCGAGGCGCCTTCGCTCGCGGTCCGCCAGCCGTTGGAAGAGGCGAACGTCAATCGCATCGAACATGCGGCCGGGATTCTCTCCCCGCAAACGTGGTGCCTGCGCCGCGGGCTCGATTACGATCGCGAACAAGAGAACTGGCGCCGGCACCGCGACGCTTGAACGGGGTTGCCCGCGAAACACGCGAAACATGCGAAAGGGGAGGGATTCTCTGTGAACCACGGAGACGCAGAGACGCGGAGGGGAGGGGCGAGTGGTGATTGAGGAAAGGGAAGCCAAGCATTTTGTTCATGGTTCATCATATCTTTCCCCTCTGCGTCTCTGCGTCTCCGCGTTTCAATTGAATTAACCTCCCCTTTTTCGCGTGTTTCGCGTGTTTCGCGGGCAGAATTCTGGTCCAAGATTTGCCCGGCGCGAGCGAAGATCCTCCCGTGCGGTCCTCGTCGCGGCGCGTTACGATGTGGGCGTGCGCGCTGCCCGCCTTGGCGTTTCTGGGGAGAATCACTCGTGCGTTCCGCTCTGAAGTTTGCATTGTTCGCCTTTTTGGCCCTGGCGCGTTCGATTCCATTGTTGGCGCAGGACGTGGAGTCGAAGCTGTCATTCGTTTATGCGACGAAGCGATTCGGCGGCGGCGATCTTTGTTCGCGGCCGCTGCTGAAGGGAACGGTCACGCGGCTCACGCAGCCCGATTTGTACTGCGTGGAGCCGGCGGTTTCGCCGGACGGCAAACGGATCGCTTATACGTCGTACCGACGTGG
>CAZUBB010000162.1:0-233 GCA_964618485.1 uncultured Pirellulales bacterium | reverse complement strand
TGACGGAGGAGCGGCAATTGAGCGGCGGGGGGCAGTTCTCGCGGTCGCCGTCCTGGTCGCCGGACGGCTCGTCGCTCGTGTACACCGCCTTTCTGAACGGAAATTACGAGTTGATGATCGCCAGCGCCGACGGCCAGAACACGCGGCAACTCACCAACGACGCAGCGTTCGATTCCGATCCCGTCTGGTCTCCCGATGGACAGACGATCGCATTTACCAGCAACCGCACGGGA
>CAZUBB010000161.1:0-11059 GCA_964618485.1 uncultured Pirellulales bacterium | reverse complement strand
AATGCCGCCGCCGGCCAGCATCATGCACACGTTGTTGAGCCGCGGCTCGGCCGACGCCGCCAGTCCAGCGGTGATACCACCGAGGCTGATCCCAAAAACGCCGGTCCGGTTGGCATCCACCTCCGGCTGCGCCGCCAGCCACGCCCTGGCGCAGCGGATATCCAGAATCGCCTGTCGCATCCCCTGAACGGTCGATTCGGGGTCGATCGAAATCATCCGCATGTTGGCGCCCGGTTGCTCGCGCGGGCCGTAGTACGGCATCTTCAAGAAGAGCGCCGCGACCCCCTTATGGGCCAGGCTGCGGGCGAACAGCCGCGCCAGGTCGAAGTCGCCCCCCAAGATGTGCAGCACGATCACGGCGGGATACTTGCCGGGCTTCGCGGGGCGGAAGTACTCGCAGTGCACGGTGTTGTTGTTCTCGTGCGGCGTTTCCACTGGCGAGGGAAACGTCACGTCATAAATGGCGATCTTCTTCGAAACCGTGCGAACCGGCATTTGCTCAAAGGCGAAGCGGCGCGCATCCAGGCGAAACAACTCTGGAAGCTCCGCCTCATTCGCCGCCGGTTCAAAGATGACCTCGCCATGAAAGGGAGCACGCTCCACGGCGCGTGTGGGAAGCGGTGAGAAAACGATTGCGCATACGGCCAGGATGAGGTATTTCATGCCTGCAAGGTAACACGCGGCTGAAGGAATCGGCAATGTGAATCCGGCGGCAGAGCGCTCAAGCAGTCGGGGGCGGGAGAATTCTCCAAATCCCCTTCAAGTGTCCCTCGGAAAAATCGTCCGATTCCAGTCGGTCTTTGCCTAAGGGGTCGTTGTCGCCATCGCGGCCCACGCTCCAAATCAGTCGATGTTCCCGGGAATATCGGAAAGGGTTCCCATCGTAGGGATCCGTCGGCACGGCGGCGAACCATCCGTCGGCAACGAGCGCGTCGAGCGAGACCGGAAGCTCGCCGCGTTGTCGCTCGAAGTAGGAGAGCGCGATGCGCAGTTGCCGCGACTTCAATCGCACTTCGTGCATTTCAACGCTATCGCGCCAGCGAATCTCGTACTGGTCGACTAGCATGTACTTGCCGACAACGTTGTCGATGCCGCTCAGCGCGATGCGGGCTTGCTCATACTCTTCATCCGACGGCTGCGGTGCAGGTGCAGCATCGGTGTCGGGCAGGAACTGGACGTAGTCAGTGCGCGCGAATTGCGGCCACACCGAAAGTTCGTCAATGAGCGGTTGGAGTTCGCGTTCGGAGCGTTCCCAATACGGCTTCGCCAGCTCCGCAAATAATTGCAGATGCAGCTCGTTGGCCAGTGCGATCGTCGCTTCACGGTCGATCGGATTCGGATGCCCTCGGAGAATGCGTGCAATGTTGTGAATGACGCGCCGCTGTTCGGCAAGTTCCTTTTCGCCCGGCTGATACGTCGGGGAGTTGTGAGCCGTCTGCAGCGTCGTGGCGATCGCTACCGGATCGTTCGTTTTCGGCATTAACGCCAGTTCCGGCAGGAACCAGCGGCAGAATTCCACGCGAAACGATTGCAGGAACACGTCTCGGTTTGCATCCGCATTCAGGAGGGCGACCACGGTTTGCGCATGCTCACGGCTGGCATCACGATGCATCGCAACAGAACAAGCAGCGCTAAGCGCCACGTCCAGGATTGCATTGGCGATCAGGTAGTCGACGAACATACTCTCCGCATGCAGCAAAATGTGCGACATACGGACGATCGTCTGAGCTTCTGCCAGGGCATCGTCGATACGCCCGTCCAGTAGCAACAATTGGCAATTTGTATTCTTCAACCGGGCGAGGTCGCGTAGCCCCATCGAGTTCTCGGTATCGAGATCGAGCGCGATCGATTTCGTCGCCCTGGGCAACTCGAAGGCGCCCTTGGCGGTCCCCTCATCGGTAAGGCGCCGGGCCGGCTCATTCTGCCGCATCCATTCGCGCAGTTCGTTCAGGAGCTCTGGCCGCGGCGGCGCTCCGCCGTCCTCGAATTCAGAAAGCGAATCTTCCTCGTCGAAATGCGCAGGCTCCTTGACGTAGGCCTCCATCGCCTGTTTCCAGAGCGGCCACGCATTCCGCTCTGGCGGAATCGGCACATACCGGTAAGCGATCTGTGGATCGACGAACCGCATCAGCGATTCCACCTCCCGGACAAGCTCGGCCTCCGGAACGGCGGTAATCGTCAGCGGATCGGCGACGGCGGCCTGGGCCAACGCCGCGCTAGGCTTCCACTGTGCAGCAACAGCCGCCAGCGCCGGCACGGCGGCAACCTGGGCCAGGAACTCGCGGCGTGGATAACCTCGGGGTTCGTTCGCCATATGGCCTTGCCTGCCTTCACCTGGTTGCCTGCTCCCCTGCATTTTAACGGATTGCGATGTCAGCAGCGACGCGATCCACCCGTTCCTGCATGGTTCGCAATCGGCCGACTGGACTTCTGGCGCGCCCAACATGTTGCTAACATCCGGCCCCCCGAACGAACCCTTGGGCTTGTTCGCCTTCCCGGCATTGGGAGTGCGGAATGAAGGTTCTGGCACTGATCGAAAGCGCCGACCACGTCTGCTATCGCTACCGCATCGAGCCGTTCGCCCATGCGCTGGCGGAGCGCGGGGCGCTCCTGACCGCCATGCCGCTCGCCCCGACGACGTGGGGCCGCCTCCAGCAATTTCGCGCCGCGGCCCGGGCCGACGTGGTGATCTTACAGCGGAAATTGCTGCCGACCTGGCAATTGGGGCTGTTGCGGCGCTCTGCGAAGCGACTGATTTACGACCTGGACGACGCTCTCTTCTATCGAGACAGCTATAGCCCGAAGCGCGCCGCGAGTTGGACCCGTCTCTCGCGCTACTGGGCCACCGTCTATGCAGCCGATCTCGTACTCGCAGGCAACGAATTTCTCGCGGAGCGTGCCCGCCGCCACACCGATGCCCATCGCGTGGCGCTCGTGCCAACCTGCGTGACGCCGTCGCGCTATCCACTCGCGCGGCACGACAGCCACGACCGCGGTGTGGAACTCGTCTGGATCGGCCAGCACAGCACGTTGCCGTCGCTCTCGCAGGCCGAAGAATGCCTCGCCGCAGCAGCGCAGGCCGTGCCGGGCCTTGGGCTGCGCGTGATTTGCGATCGCTTTCCAAAACTGTCCGGCGTCCCCGTGCGGGCGATGCGTTGGTCGCGCGGATCGGAAACGGCGAACATCGCCGCGGCCGATATCGGCGTCAACTGGCTTCCGGACGATCCTTGGAGTCAAGGCAAATGCGGGCTCAAAGTCCTGCAATACATGTCGGCGGGGCTCCCTGTCATCGGAAACTCCGTCGGCATGAACCGCGCCATGATTATCCCGGGCGAAACCGGCTTCCTGGCTGACACGCCGGACGCCTGGCGCGAAGCGGTGCGCACGCTGGCGGCGTCGCCAGCGCTGCGGCGCAAGATGGGCGCCGCCGCCCGGGAGTTCGTCACGGATCATTTCAGCGTGGCGCGCTGGTCGTCGCGTTTCGCGGACCTGGTGACCGGTCAATCGACGCTCAACTGTGCGGCGACTCGCAGCGAGGAATCGCTCGCGCCGCGCATGTATGCCCCGGAGCAACTGCTGGAGGCCGCGGCATGAATCGGCGCCAACTCTTACGGAGGAGTCTGCTGCTGGCGAGCCTCGGCCTGTCCGGTTGCGCGCACACGCCGTTTATGGCGCGCTCGCTGCGCATGCCGAACGAGCTGTCGCACGAGCAATTGGTCGTCCACAGCGAGTTTAAGAACGCCGAGCAGCAGCGGCTGTTCGATCAGCTCGTCGCCATGCGGCAGGAAATCCTGGCCACGCTGGCGCTGCCGGCGTCGAACGACCCCATCCACGTGTATCTCTTCGGCGACGAAGACCATTACCGCGGCTACACGCGCAAGAAATACCCCGACTATCCCGAGCGCCGCGCCTTTTTCGTCGACGACGAAGAAGGGCTGCAGGTCTTCGCCTACTGGAACGAAAACGTCACGATCGACCTCCGCCACGAGGTGACGCACGGTTACTTGCACTCGGTCGCGCCGCACGTGCCGCTCTGGCTGGACGAGGGGATCGCCGAATACTACGAGGTCGCGGATCACCGCAACACGCCGCACATCGACCAACTGTCGAGCCGACTCATTCAAGGCGGCTGGCGTCCGAACCTGGCGCGATTGGAAAGCCTGAGCTCGGCGCAAGAGATGGAGCAAATCGACTACGCGGAAAGCTGGGCCTGGATTCACTTCCTGCTTACGACGTCCGAAGAACGCCGCAACGCGCTGCAAAATCATCTCCGCGCCCTCCGCGCCGACGGCAGCGACCGCCCGCTGGCTGCGCAACTCCGGCAACTCTCCGACAAGCCGGAAGAAGAACTGATGGCGCACATCATGTCTCTGGCCCCGCGCCGCTAATTCGCTTTCCCCGGTCCGTCTGTAGCCGAGGTCTGTGACCTCGATGCGTTGGACGCGAGAGCATCGCGCCGCCCCCCGAGGTCACAGACCTCGGCTACAGAAAATATGCTGCTGCGCCAACTCGATCGCTCGAACTGACAGCGTCGCGGCACGATTGCTAGCCCACTCCGCGCCACAGCGCATCGTAAAGCCTGTGCAGGCATGCGCCGCCGCCCAGGAGCAAGATACGACCAATCCGCCGCCGGCGTTGATGCGTCGAGTAATACGTCATCGTGCGCTGCAGCTCCGCGGCGAACGATTGCAACGGCGTTTGCAGCGCGGCGTCGATCTTGTGCGCGGCAGTCGCCGCGAACGGTTGCCGTTTGAGGCGCTCCGCGTCGCGTGCGGTCAGCGTGAACTCCTTCACCAGAGCCCGCGTGAACTCCGCGCCGCCCCCCGGCAGGACCCGCGTCCAGATACTATGCACGTGGCCGACCATCGCGATCGTGGCGTTCGCGCCGATGTCGAGCGCCATGGTCACTTCCTCGTCGGCCTGTGAGCCTGACTCGTCCTCGTCCGGCACAGGCAGTAGTCCTTCAAAGGCGAGCGTGTTGTACACGCCAACGCAATCGGCCTGCAGCACGTCAAGTCGAACCTCCAAAGCTTCCCACTGCGCAAGTCGTTCCGTCAGCATCGATCTCTTCGCAGCAAAAAGCGCCGCTTCGAGCTCGTAGCGCCGCGCCGGCGACTTGCTGCCGAAAACGTGATAATCCCAGGCAACCTGGTCGAGCGCGACCGGAATCTGCATCGCCGCTTCGTACTTGACGATGGCGGGAATCTGCTTTTCCTCGACCGGCGGCAGCTTGAACGTGCGTGACAAAAGCGACTGGCTGGAAAAACCGCCGCACAAACGCCCATCGCTGAGATCGTGGGCGCTGCACAGGCGACGCCAACTCTCGCGTAACGTCGCCAGCGAGTCGACGCCAGGATCGGATAGCGGGCGTTCGTGCGTCAGGCATTCCGCGGCGTCGGCCACGACCTGGCCGTCGTCGTGCAGTCGCAATCGAATCGCTTTGAGCGAGCATTCGCCGAGGTCGATTCCCCAGGCCGTGCGCGAATCTCGTTTGCGCACAGCGCGGCTCAGCTTTTTCCAAAGCCCGCCGCCGGCGTCGACCTCAAACTTCGGCGCAATCGCCGCCTCGCCGAGTCCTTCCAGGGCGAAGCCGGCGGCGGCGAGAAATTGCTCCTGACGCAGCGCGACGGCGGTCGCAATGGCGGGATCGACCTTCAGCGTCTTCCACCGTGGCGGATATTCGACGGGACAACCGACCTGCGGCGGCGCCGACGAGGCGCGGAGCGCCGTCGCAAACGTCGCTGGCGCGGCTCCGGCGCGAAGTTTCTTCAGTTGTTCGATGCGTTTGGCCGCATCACGATCGGCCGGCTGGAGTTTCAACAATCGCTCCCCGAGGCGGACGAGCGCGTCGGTGGCGATCAGCGAGTTGCGTAGTTGTTGCGACAACCAGGCCGTTTCGCGAGCGAACTCTTGCGTCCGTTCGATGTCGGGCGTGCGCACTTCAGGCCGGATGTCCGCCAGCAAGGCCACGGCCTCGTCGTACTTGCATTCAGCGAGCTTCAGTCTGGCCGCTTCCAGATTGCGATCGCGCCGTTGCGACTGCCCCTGATGTTCGAGCACACGAAGTTTGCCGAGCATCGACTGAGCCTGTTGATGATTCGGCTTGAGCACCAGCAACCGCTCCACCTGGGCGAGCAGTCCGGAATATTCCTTGGCGGCGACCGCCTCGCGAATCGACTTCAGGAGCTGCTCGCACTCCTCGCGGAACGCCCGGGCGCGACTGCCGAGTTTTTGCACTTCCTCGTTCCGCACTCCCTCGGGAATCTCGTCCAGCAACGCGACGGCGCGTTCGTACGCCGCCTGATCGAAGGCCTGCTGGGCTTCGACGATCAATTGCTCGCGGCGCTGGACCGCCTCGTTCAGATCAGCTTCGCAGAGTTGCAATTCGCGCTCGGCACGGCGGCGGAGCGCATGCAGCAACGGGTCCGGATCGACTGCCAGACGCCGCAACACGAGCTGTGCTTGCACGAATTGGGCCGCGACCCGGAGCGCAGCCCCTTCGGCCAGCACCGCCTGCGAAGATCGCAAACGCTGTTCAAATACTTCGCCGAGGTGGAATCCACAACCGCCGCAGAATTTCTCGGAAAGGCCCGTTGTTTCGCCGCACTCCGGGCAAGGGCCATACAGCGGCGCGCCGCACTCGCGACAGAACTTGCGTTCCCCGTCGTTGCGCGTCTGACAGTGACGGCATGCCGACGCTGGAATATCGCTCGACATTCCAGGCGACGGCGCAGCGCTCATTGCAGGTCGATCGAAATGGCGTTCAGTGGTCGGACGCGGCGTCATAGGTCGCTGAATTCGTTTGCAGTGGTACTTAGCGCGTAAAGTCAGGCACTTCAATCCACAACACGTCGATCACCAACGGCTCTTTGGTCGTCCGATCGCGTGGCGGGGCTTCGGTTGGGCGCGTGATCGTGACGTCGATGCTGCGCAGGCGTCCCGTTTCCGCGATCCGCTCCACGCTTTCCAGCCAGTTGCCTTGCTTAATGAATCGCGATTCGGCCCCCTTCAATTGCCGGCGGTAGAACCCTTGCACGCCGCTGACGCGCTCCTCTTGCTCCATGCGCACGTAATGCACCACGAGGTCCGGCGCCGGCGTGCCACTCAGCGAGGACGGCCATTGCGACGGCCATTCCAAGTGGAACTCGTTGATTACTTGCGCGGCGGCCGGGAGTCGCATTGGCAAACCGCCCGCGGTGCGCTCCGCAGACGGGTCGGTCTCTTCCGCGCCACCCGGAATGCAATCGTTGAAGGCGGCGTTCGTCGTTGTCGTCGTGACGGCCAGCGCGCCTTGCGAGGCCGCGCGCAGGCGATCGTTGATCGCCTTGACCATGTTCTCCGTGGCCGTCATCCACTCTTCCTTGGCCTTTTTCTCGGCCTGAAAGCGCAGCACTTCGGGGTTTTCCGATTTCGTCAGCTTCGGTTTCTCCGCCTTATCGCCTAACAGAGACTTGTGCGCCAGCGAATCCTCGCGCGGTACGGCCTTTACCGCGAGTAACAAGCCAGGATCGAGAAACTGCGCCACGTCGACGCGCGATTTCTCCCATGCCTTCGCGCCGGTCGACCAGCGGCGCTTCAACAGCAGCGCCGTCTCGCGGCGCACTTCCGCGGACGGAATGCACGTCGCGAAGGCCAGCAACTCGCGATCCGCTTCCAGACTGTCGACTTCGCGGACCCGCTGCGCCAGCGTCTTCGTCAAGTCCGGCGCCAGCAGCGCCTCGGCGATTTGCACCGTGCGGGCTGACGTCTCCTGCGAACCACTCGAGGCTTTGTTGGCCCCGCTGCGGGCAAGCGCCTCGGTCACGGCGTCTTTACCATAAGGCGCAAAGATCTTCTCCAACTTGCGGCGCGTCTCCAGATCACAATTGCGCCCGCTGTAAAGCACGCTCTGTGCCGGCAAGTTCACGAAGTCGTTCGACATCAGCCAGGTCACTAATCGATCACGCAGCACGCCGGTGGTGTTTTGATTCGCAAGTTCGACCGCCACTGCTCGGCGAAAACGCGAACTCGATTGATTCTTCACTTGCTTGAGGCATTCCTCTTGCAGCCCGGCCGCATCCAGGTCGCCAATCATCGTGGGACGAACCTGGCTCGTCTTCACGAGCACGGTCAAGAGAATGTCCTCGTTCTTCGGATGACGGTTCGTCGCCAGGGCTTTCAACGATGCTTCCACGAGCCGCTTGTCGGTCAAATCGGTCGCCAATTGTCCCAGTAGCGCACGACGAAGTCCCTTCCGCGCCGCGGCGCTGCCGTTCACGCCGAGCGCCATCACGCACGCCTCGGCCAACTGCGGATTGGCTCGGCGATCCACCGTGGCGCCGCCGATCGGAAAACCATCCTCGTCCGTGAGCGCCGCGCTTTGCGCCGACGACTCCACGTTGAACGTTGCGCGTTCGGCCGGCGCGCTCTTATCCGGCGCTTCCAGCAGTTCCACGATCAACTGACCGACCGCCTCATCCGCCGGATGCGCCGCAGCGTAGTCGGCGACGGCCCGCGTCAATCGGGGATCGCTATCGCGCTTCGCCGTACGGAAATCATCTGGCGTCCATTGCCGTGGGTCGAGTGGCCGCGTCGGCTGCGATGCTTCCTCCTCTTCGGTGACAGCGGCTTTACGCGGCTCCGCGGTGCGCGGCTTCGTCCCGGTCGGCGTTTCCTTCGCCGCCAGGATGCGCCCGGCCCCCGAAGTGATCTTTCCATCCGCCGGCGTCGCCGCCGCATCGGCTTTGGTCGCTGGTTGAGTCGTTGCCGTGGCCTGCGCAGGCTTCGCGGCCGGCGTGGTGTCTGCAGCCGGTACGGGAGCGGCCTCTTCTTCATCGGAAGCGACCGACTTGCGCGGCGGCGGCAGGTAATCGCCGCCGCCGCAACCGATGGCGCCGGAAGCCAGCGCGAGCGCAAGCGGCAACAAACGCCACCGGACCGCAACGCCGCCGATTGTGACTCGCGGGATGTGCATAGCGCGGTTACCTCGCGCGTCGTAGGCCGCCGTCATCGGACGGCTCTGCGCCGCATTTCGTGAATGAGGGCAATGGCTGAGACCAAAGTGAACGTCACGATCGACGCCGGTTCGGCGACACCGTTGGTCGAGTAAGAGACGCGATCAAGGAGGCGAGGCTGCAACCCGTCACGGTCCGCCGCCGAAGCACGGAGCGCCCCCAAAGGACGCGACTCGTACACCAGCCGGTCGATCAGAAACTGTTGCCCGGCCATTCCCGTCGGATTCGTCGCGACGACATAAGCGATATCCGCCTGGGAGCGGCTAATCGTGGCCGTTTCAGGGATGCCAACACCGGCCATGCCGCTCACCGCGGCTTCGACCAGCAATTGGCCGGTCGAATCATAGGCGAACAGGGCCGACGGATCGAAATCGTCGTCGGCAATCAAATCAAGCGATACGAAATTCGTCCGTCGCGCGAAGTCAACACGGAACTCCGCGCTGTCGGAGAACCAAAGATGACTATAGCTGGAGTTGCCGAACACCCGGTTACCGGTCGAGGCGAACGTACTATGTCGGGCAAATACTTGCGGCGTGCTCACGTCGGGGCCGTTCAACTCGCCCGAGCCAAACGCAGAGAACGTCACCTCCGGAAAGGCATGACTGATATCCGCTCCAACCGCATAGCCATCAGGATCGATCGTAATCCGGGCAGCCCGGGCGACTTGCGCGGCAAAAGCGCAGAGCAAGGCGCAACAAGCGGCGCTCCGGCGATTGAGAAAGCGAGCGATGATGAGATTCTCCCCCCAAGCGCGCCGAAGCCTCGGGGCAAACGAACGTTCGCCCCGAGGTCGGCAAGTCATCGATGTGTCACGTGTCACGCAGAATGCACGCTGGAGCCGGAAGCGTCAGCGCCCGGAGTTTCGGCCGCTTTCGCGCTTGAACCCTGTTGCGCCTTCTGCGAGTCCACTTAGCAGACTACTGATCCAGGTTGCCCTTGTTCGGGTTCTTCTGGAGGAAGACGCCCGAGAAGATCAACGCCCGTTCCAACTCGACCTTGCTGTCGGCGTAGCCGATCGCGGCGATGTCGGCGCCCGACGGGATGATGAAGCCCGGGTTCAGGTAGCCGTCCTTGTTGGAATCGAGGAACGTGGCGACGTGCCCGTCCGCGAACAGGATGTTGCAGTTGCCGGCGTGCACCGGACCGAAGTCACGGTAGTCCTGCAGGTGATCGTAAGCAGCACTCGGCGTACCGACCGGCGGCTGTTCCTTGGCGTAGATGCTCGTCGCCGGATTAGCGCTGTCATAGGCCGTGACGTCCCCGGAGGTGCCCCAAGATTGCAGCTTGTCGGTCGCGGCCGTAGCAGCACAGGGACCGTCCGAGAAGGACTCGACCAGACGCGCGCCTTGCGGCAGGAAGCCCGGAATGGCGGCTTTCAGGAAGGCTTCCTTGACGTCGCCGACGTTGGCGTCGCCGGCCAAGGGAATAACCGACGAGCTATGCGGGCTCGTGTCGACGACTTCCAGACGGAGCGGGCCCAGGGTGGCGATCAGCCCCTTGATCTTCTTGCCGTTTTCGTAGACCAGCGTTTGCTCGGAGCCGCTGGCGACCGCCGTCAGCGACGGTCCGGTGCGGGAATGGAACCACGTGGTCATGTAGTTGGTGCCATAGCCCTTGGAAAGGAAGTGCTCGGCGATCGCGGCGCCCTTGTCCGCGTCCGCGGCGGCGACGATGGTCGGCGTGGCGCCCAGGTTGATCGCGGTCGGATCGGCGGTTTCGCCGGCCTTGCTCGTCGGCACGCCGAGGTAGTCGTTGATCTTTTCCGAAGCCTTGGACGGATTCGACGGGCAGAGCAATTCTTGCGGCTTGCCGACGCCCGAATTGACCATGTCGGCGACCCAGCCGATGGTGTCGATCGAACCGTCGCGCTGGCCGTCATAAGCGCCGGTGCTGAGCCGCTTATTCGGATCCTTATCCGCAAACGCCGCGTGGCTCATGTAGATCTGCTTCAAGTTGCTCTGGCATTGCGTGCGGCGGGCAGCCTCGCGTGCGGCGCCGAGCGCCGGCAACAAAAGTGCAATCAAGATGGCGATCACGGTGATCACGACCAAAATTTCCACGATGGT
>CAZUBB010000160.1:10570-11207 GCA_964618485.1 uncultured Pirellulales bacterium | reverse complement strand
CCCCGCTACGTGATCCCCATGGCGAACGCCTATGCGCGCGAACGACCGAACACCAATGCGGTCGCGCGCACGAGCGGCTTCCGTCATTGGTACGGTTGGAGTCCCGAGGGAGAGCTCCAAGAGGCTGGCGGCAGCCACTATCTCTTATCTATGATGCTGGCCGTCACGCATGGCCGCGGTACCTCGCCGCGCGAAGCGTTACGCGCCTTGAACGCCGCCGCACGCTCGGACGGCACGCGCCCCGCCGGCATGATCTATTTTGTGCAGAACAGCGATCCCCGCTCCCGCGCTCGCGACGACCGCTACACCGCCGCGGTCCGTGCCCTGCAGCCGCTCGGCGTGCGGTCCTCGGTGTTGCGCGGCGCGTTGCCTCGCGAAAAAAACGACGTGCAAGGCGTGATGATGGGCATCCGCCAGTTTGACTGGGCCGGTTCCAAGAGCACGATTCGTCCCGGCGCGATCTGCGACAACCTCACCGACCTGGGCAGCGTCTTTCGACTCGGCACCGGGCAAACGCCGCTGACGGAGTTCATCCGCTTCGGCGCCGCGGGCTCCTCCGGCGCGGTCGCGACGCCTTACGACGCCGCCACGCAATTTCCCTCGCCATTGTTGCAGGTGCATTACGCCCGTGGTTGCC
>CAZUBB010000160.1:0-10560 GCA_964618485.1 uncultured Pirellulales bacterium | reverse complement strand
GCCGAGGCCTACTATCAATCGCTCCCGAGTCCCTTCCAGACGCTCATCGTAGGGGATCCGTTGTGCCGCCCCTGGGCCAGGATCCCCAAGGTCACGCTGGACGGCGTCACCGCGGGCCAGCAAGTGACCGGACCGATCGAAATCACGCCCCGCGTCACGGGCGGCGCCGGCGCCCCGGATCGATTTCAGTTCTTTGTCGATGGCCGCCGCCTCGGGTACGCGCGAGCCGGAGATAACTTCGCGCTCGACACCGCCGCGTTGCCGGACGGTTACCACGAGCTGCGCGTCGTGGCGATCGAGAACAGCACCATCGAAACGCAAGGCCGCGCGATCGTGCCGATCACCACGGCGAATCATGGCCGTACGATCGAGTTCACCGCCACGCCCGCCGACCGCGTGAGGTGGGGCGAGAAACTCACGCTCACCGCGCGCTGCCCCGGCGCCAGCGCCATTCGCATTCAACGTTACGGGGCGCTCGTTCGCGAAATCTCCGGCGAGGAAGGGACCGTCGAGATCGATCCCCAGCACCTGGGCTACGGGCCGGTGCTGCTCAACGCCGTGGTTTTTGGCGACACCGTCGCCGATCAGGCGGCCTCGGCGCCGATCAAGCTGCAGGTCTTGCCGAACGCGCCGTTGCCGGCGCAGGAGATCGATTTCTCGTCACTTGCCGACGGACTCCAACTCACGCTGGCCGACAATCGTGTGACGGAAGTCGCCGACACGACGATTTCCGATTGGCTCGGCCGCAACGGCGTCGGCCCGCAGGAGGCGTTCACCCTCGCCGGCGTATATCAAGCGCCGCTGGCGGACGTCTACCAGTTTCACATTCGCTTCGTCGGCACGCTTTCGATCAAAATCGACGGACAGGTGATCGATAAGTTCACGTCGGAAAACCAGGCGACGCGTATCATCCCGGTCGTCCTCGCCGCTGGCGCTCATCGCATCGAACTCGCAGGAACCACGGGCCCGCAACCCAAGCTCGAAGCCCAATTCGGCAACCAAGGCGTAGCGCCGCTGGGAGCACCGCTGTTTAGGCATGAGTGAGGGAGGAGAAAAGGAGAAAAGAAGAAAAGGAGAAAAGAATGTTGACGGCTGCTTTCTCCCCTTCTTTTCTTCTCTTCTCCTTTTCTTCTTTTCTCCTCCCCCTTACATCTCCACATACTTCAGCCCAAACGTATCCGCTACCGCGCGGTTCGTGACGTCTCCTTGATAGATATTCACTGCGTGTGCGATCGGGCGCAGCGTTTGCGCCGCGGCTTTGATGCCGCGGTTGGCGATTTGGAGCGCCCAGGGGAGCGTTACGTTGCAGAGCGCGTAGGTGCTCGTGCGGCCGACGGCGCCGGGCATGTTGGTGACGCAGTAGTGCAACACTTCGTCGACGATATACGTCGGCTGGCTGTGCGTCGTGGGGCGACTCGTTTCCATGCAGCCCCCTTGGTCGATCGCCACGTCGATCAACACGCTCCCCGGCTTCATGAGTTTCAGGTCCTCGCGCTCGATCAGCCGCGGGGCCTTCGCGCCCGGAATCAGCACGGCGCCGATCACCAGATCGGCCAGCTTCAACTGCTCGCGGATCACGTGGCGATCGCTGAAGAGGCAGTCGACGTTCGCTGGCATGATGTCGTCGAGATAGCGCAGCCGGTCCATGTTGACGTCCAACAGGCAGATATCCGCGCCGAAGCCGGCCGCCACTTTCGCGGCGTTCGCCCCCACGACGCCGCCGCCGAGAATGGTGATGTGCGCCGGCGCCACGCCCGGCACGCCGCCGAGCAAAATGCCGCGTCCCATCTGCGGGCGCTCCAGGTACTTGGCCCCTTCCTGGATGCTCATGCGCCCCGCCACTTCGCTCATCGGCGTCAACAGCGGCAGCCGCCCTTGATCGTCCCTTAGCGTTTCGTAAGCGACGGCGGTCGAGCCCGAGGCGAGCACGCCTTCGGTCAACGCTCGGTCGGCCGCGAAGTGAAAGTAGGTGAACACCACCTGCCCCGGCCGCAGCAGGCGAATCTCCTGCGGCTGCGGCTCCTTGACCTTGATGATCATATCGGCCCGGCCGAAGATCTCCTCCGCCGTATCGACCAATTCCGCGCCGTGATCGGCGTAGTTCTGATCCGGCAGCCCAGAACCCAGCCCCGCCCCGCGCTCGACCAGCACTGTGTGCCCAGCCCGGGTCAACTCATCGGCCCCGACCGGCAGGAGGGCGACACGGTACTCGTCGAGCTTCACTTCCTTGGGAACGCCGATGATCATGGGGGAAGGGCCTCAGCGGAGCTGGCTTAGGAATAAACAGCTGAAATCGCGCATCAGCTTAACGCACAAGCCCTGTTGCAGGTATCCCGGCGTTCGCGCCGCGGTGTAAACTAATGCCACCCACGGTTTCGACGGAGTGCTGTCGATGCGAAGAATGCTCGCATGCTTGCTTATCTTACTCATTCCTCGGCCAGCAGCGGGGTGCCTGTGGGACTTCGACACGTTACTCGCCGAGCGCAAAAAGTTTCCGACGGTTCTCGAGTTGATTACCGGAAAGTTCATTCGGCATTCACCGGAATTCTACCACTGGCGAATTCGCGATCGACAAGCCAAGCTCAAGGCCGATCCGACGAACCGGGCCTACTACGACGACCTGGCCGTCGCTTACGACAAGGTTGGCCAGCAGGACAAAGCGATCGAGGTCATTCTTGCCAAAGACCAAGTCGAGCCCGGCCTCTATGAAACCGAGGCGAATCTTGGCACGTTTCTAATTCATGCAGGCAAGTACGAAGAAGGGCTGCAGCACATCCGTAAGGCGATCGAGATCAATCCTGACGCGCACTTCGGACGAGAAAAATACCAGGTGCTGCTCGTCGAGTACCTGGCGCCCCGATTGAAAGACGGCAAACCTTCCTTGCCGCTCGTCAACGTCATGTTGCCGGAAAAGGAGCATCCGGATCGCGAGTCAGGGCTGAGCTTCGCCGATTTCTTGCGTCGACGCGGTGGAGACTACGAAATGTCGGAACGCGAACTCGGCGAGGCCGTGAAAGGAATCACCGGCATCATGCGGTTCAGCAAACACGACTCCCCAGTTCTGCTCGAGGCGCTTGGCAGTCTGTTGACCGAGGATCCGCATGAAAATGCAAAGCAGCTTGCGGCGAGGGCTTACCTGCAGGCCTCCTATCAAACCGACGACCCGGATGTGCGAGACGCTTATCGCGAACAGGCGAATGACGCATTGCAAATGCAGGTGGGCATCAGTCTGAGCCGAGTCGAATCCCAATTCAAGCGCGAGCTCGCGGACGCTGAAGCGTGGTATTCAGAATTGCGAGAGAAGGAACTGAGTTGGATCGATGAGGGAGTTGACGTCGACGCGCACTTCGCGGCACTGTACGACCAAGAGCCGGAAGTGCCTCGTATATCTGCACTGACGCCGGTGGAGTGGCTTCTCGTGGTTGCCGCAATAATTATCGGCATGACAACCGTCGTTTTCGTTGCTCGATGGATTGTCCGATCGCGTCGCGCATGTACGACTGGTTCATAGACTATACTGGGTGGCGATATGCGGACGGTCGCCACCATTGCCGTTTATGCCATGCTCACCACGTTGAGCGATGCGAGTGCTCGCGCCGAGTCGCTCGTCTACGAGCCCGCGCGCGATCCCGGCGTCGGCTTCAACCTGATCTCGTGGTGGGATTTCGGCGCGAATGGCGCCGAGATCTGGCGCGACGCCGTGCGCGACGTCTACGCAAACGGGTTTCGGCACGTCTCGCTCTGCCCGGTGCGTACGTTCAACCCAGCGACCGGCGCGATCGACGCTTCGCCGGCGAATTTACCGCCGCTCAGTCAAATCGCGGCCGCCGCGGAGGAAGCGCGGCGGCTCGGGATGACGGTGACGATCAACCCGTTTATTGAACCGGAGGGCTTTGGATTTTGGCGCGGCGAATGGGATCCGCCGCGCGCGGTGCGCGAAACGTTTTGGCGCGACTACGAGAGCTACCTGGTCGATGTGGCCCACCTGGCGGAGAACGCCCAGGCCGATCGGATGCTGGTTGGCACGGAGTTGCGCGCGATCACGAGGAACCTCGCGCACAACGCGCCGTTCGGCGAAGCAATCAGCGCGGCGGGCGACATTTTTCGGGGGCAGATCGGCTACGCCGCGAATTTCGACGAGTACGACGGTGCGAATATCACCAGCGCGATCTGGGAGCATCCCGACGTCGACTTCATTGGCGTCGATGCCTATTACAACCTCGCCAGTGAAGCACAGGCCGATGCGTCCGGCGTTCATCCTGATGAAGCCTTCATCGACGTGATTCGCGATCGCTGGAATGAACTGCTCGACGAGGAAATCCTGCCCTTCGCAGCGGCGCGCAAAGGCGGCGCGGGCATGGAGGTGGTCTTCACCGAGCACGGCCTGATCCCCTTTAACCGCACTACGGTGACGCCGTGGAATTACCTCAACGGTGAGAACCCTGTGGACCAGGACGAGCAGCTCAACGGTTACCAGGCGCTCATCGAGGCGCTCGACGGCCGTCGTGACCGCCTCGGCGAGGTCTATCTCTGGCAATGGGGCATGCCGGGTGCGGCGGGGAGTTACTGGTACCTGAATCCCGACGGCGTCGACGTTCCCGGCAACGGCTACGATGAATCGCTCGGCGCGCCCGCTGCGCGTTTTCTCGCGGCCTACGCGCAAACCGGGTTGCGCGTTCCCGGCGACACGAACGGCGACGGCGTGGTCGATCTCACGGACCTCAACAACGTCCGCAACCACTTCGGCGAGTCGGGCGAAGCAATCCCCGGGGATGCCAACGGCGACGGCACGGTCGACCTTGCGGACCTGAACGACGTTCGCAATCACTTCGGCACGACGAACGCCGTCCCCGAGCCGGCATCGTTAGCGCTCCTCGGCGGCGCACTCCTCGGAGCGATCACGTTCGCGCGCAATCCCCAAGCCCAGGGATGGCCACCACGGACTCCCTGTGCTTAAGCGACTCAGTGCGGCCTTCCCTGGGATCGGAGTCGACGCCGATCCCAGGGGAGGCCGCTTGCCGCTTTCGGGACGAAACGGTCTCCCATGGCGGCCACCCCTGGGCTTACGGGCTGTACAGGGGCGCAAACGCCGCCGCGCCGGCAGGATCCGCTTAACCCCCCAACTTCGCAAACGCGCAAGTCTTTCGCACAGGCTATTCAGCCGCGCGGTCCTGGCCGATAGAATGCGTGGGGCAGCGCAATCGGGCTTGAAGTACCGCCTGGATCCTCAACCGGAGGGGCTGAAACGATGATGGACGGCGTGTTGGCCGTAATTCTGGCCGGTGGCAAAGGGTCGCGATTGGAGCCATTAACCCGGGATCGCGCCAAGCCGGCGGTTCCCTTCGGCGGCGCCTACCGAATCATCGATTTCGCGCTCTCGAACTGCCTCAACTCCGGTCTCCGCAAGATGCTGGTGCTCACGCAATACAAAGCGATGAGCCTCGACCGGCACATCAATCTCGGCTGGCACCGTTACTTCTGCCGTGAACTCGGCGAGTTCGTCGACGTCGTCCCGCCGCAGCAGCGGATCGACGAGAACTGGTATCAAGGCACCGCCGACGCGGTCTATCAGAATATCTACACGCTCGAAAAAGAGCGTCCGGAATACGTCGTCATCCTGGCCGGCGACCACATCTACAAGATGGACTACCACAAGCTCGTGGAAGCCCATAAACGCAACCGGGCTGACCTGACCGTGGCGGCGCTGCGGGTTTCCAAGGACGACGCCCGGCATTTCGGCGTGATGCAGATCGACAATCACGACCGCGTGATCGGCTTCGAGGAAAAACCGTCGAACCCCAAGACGATTCCCGGCGACGACCAGCATGTCCTGGCCTCGATGGGCATCTATGTCTTCACGGCCCGGTTCCTTTTCGATCAACTCTGCCTCGACGCCACGAAGCATGACAGCCAGCACGATTTCGGCCGGAACATCATCCCGTCGATCATCGCCGATCACCGCGTGTACGCCTTCCCGTTCCTCGACGAGAACCGCAAGCGCGACGCCTATTGGCGCGACGTGGGGACGCTCGACGCGTACTACGAAGCCAACATGGACCTGATCGAAGTCGATCCGCAGTTGAACCTGTACGACGAGCATTGGCCGGTCCGCACGTTCTTGCCGAACCTGCCGCCGCCGAAGTTCGTGTTCGCCGAGGAAGGCTCCGACGCCCGCCGCGGCGAGGCGCTCGATAGCATCGTCTGCCTGGGCTCAATCATCTCCGGCGGCCACGTGCGCCGTTCGATCCTGGGCTCGAACACCCGCGTGAACAGCTTCGCGCACGTCGAGGACTCGATCCTCTTCGATAACGTCGATATCGGCCGGCACGCCAAGGTCCGCCGCGCGATCATCGACAAGGGCGTCCACATCCCGCCCGGCATTGAAATCGGCTACGACCACGAGCACGACCGAGCCCGGGGCTTCACGGTCACGGAAAGCGGCGTAGTCGTGATCGCCAAAGCCGACGGCGTAGAACACTTCGCCGAAGCGGAATTGGCAATGCAATAGCGGTGACGATTCCCGCCGATTAGCCGAGTTCGAGAACCCTGTTCATGCGGTTCGCGATGTCTTGCAGGACGTCGCGGCCGCCGCCGCCGACTTCGGCCGTGGCCCAGCCTTCGTAGCCGATGTCGTCGAGGGCCTGGAGGACTTCGGGCCAGTTCTCGTCCCCTTCGCCGATCGCCACCCATTTCTTGTCGTGGCTGTAGCCCTTGAAGTCGAACTTGAGCATCCGCTTGCCCAGGGCGCGAATCCAATCGGCGGAGGAGACCTTGTATTTCAACATGTTGCTGCAATCGAAGTACGCGCCGACGTACGGCGAGTCGAACTGATCGACGTACTTCACCAACTGCTCGGGCGTGGTGATGAAGTCGTTCCAGACGACTTCGATGGCGATCTTGACGTCGCATTCTTCGGCCAGCGGGAGCGCCTTTTTCACTTCTTCGGTGCTCCGCTCCCAGACCTGATCGAAGTTTTCGTTCTGCGGATCGCTCACCTTGCCGGGGACGAGGAGCGCCGTGGTGCCGCCATAGGTTTGGCAGTCGCGGATGGCGGTCTTGAGGCCTCCGAGACCTTTCGCCCGGACGGCCGGATCGGGATCCGAGAGGCGGATTTGCCAGTGGATCGAGTCGACGACGCCGTGGATATCGATGCCGGTCTTGTCGCGCGCGGCAACCGCTTCCTGCTTGTCGATGTCACTGGGGCTATCGAACTCGACGCCGTCGAAACCGAGTTCCTTGATGAGAGCGAACTTTTCTTCGATCGTCCCGTCGGTCCCGATCATGCCGAACTTAACCGCCTTCTTCAGGTTGCGCTTTTTCGGTTCCGCGGCGAACGCCGCACTGCCAAAGTACGTCAGCCCCGCCGACGCGGCGCCGGCAAGCAGCAAGGACGATTGAGCGGTCTGCAGAAACGAGCGGCGGGAGACGTTCATCGCGGCGGGCCCTGGTGGGAGAGGTCGGGGGGGATGTGCCCCAGTATACCCGCAGACTGGATGCCTTCGCCACTTCGCCGGGACGCGAGCGGCGAATTGACGCGCCGTTCGACGCCCCGTTACGTTATTTGGCGGGCACACGTCAAGAATCGGCGAGCCGCGGCGAAGACTCCTTATCCCCGACCTATCGAGGTGAAGCGATGGCATGGTCCCTCTTGGCGCAACAGAGCAACGGCCCTGACTGGAATCACATCCTTTCCAATCCGTCGGTGATGCCGTTTTTTGTCGGCGCCATCGCGGTCATCGGCGGATTTGCCTATGCCATCACCAAGGCGATCATCCGCCACCGCGAGCGGATGGCCATGCTGGAGCACGGCATCGACCCGGACGACCGCTCGCGCCCGAGTTGACCGGCGCCGCGTCAACGCTGTTTGCGTTCCCAGACTTCTTCGGCGGCGCTGCGGCGGTAGTAGATCGGCGCCAGAGTCCAGAGATCATCGCGGCGCCCTGTGTTGTAATCGTGCAATGCGAGACGCGCCACGGTCGTAGCGCGCGGTTCCCAGTTTGCTTCCGGTTCGAAGCGCACGCCATTCGGCAATTGATCGAGGTACGTGCGCAGCCCGTTGCCCGTCAAATGCGCGTTCGGCGCTAGCTCGGTCAGCCACTGCATGGCAGCGAGCAACTTTGTTTCGCCCACTGCTAGCGGTACTCCTGCAGTATCAAAACCGAAGTGTCCGACGAGGACTTCACCGCGCCCAGCATCCAGTACCGATGTGATAGTGTCGATGGGCGAAGTTGCCTGCGCCGCGATCGCGCGCAACGTATCGACTCCCACCACGGCCGCGCCGGTGACATACGCGAGCATCTTGGCGGTCGCGATCCCGAGGCGAAGTCCCGTAAACGAACCGGGACCGATCGTCACGCCGATCAACTGCACATCGGCAGGCTTCCAATGGGCTGCTCCCAAAAGCGAATGAATCGTTGGCGCAAGCGTTTGCGTGCTGCGTCGCTGGCCGGAAAGCGTTTGCTCGGCCAGCAGGCGGGGGCCGTCGGAAACGGCGGCGCTTCCGCCCGTCCCGCTGGTCTCAATCGCCAAGATGCGCACTGAATCTTCCGCTCGCGCCACAGGTTTCGGCCGGAGCGACATTGCCGGTCGCTACGATTACAGCGGCGCCGTGAGCCGCGAAGTGAATTGCCAGGCGCACCCTGGTTGCCTTGACCCTGAATACACACTAACTTACACTACCGGTTGCGTTTAGGACAGCGAATCCGGGTGTTCTGACGGGCCTTGGTCGCCGTGCAGGATGCTGAAAGGGACGCTGGATTGCTCTTTCATGGTATCGCTCTTTCGCCAGGCCGGTTGCGTGAAGAACCTCGGGGATTGGAGGGGACTCTGTTAGGGGAGGGTCCACCGGCGTGAAGCGGGCACTAATTAGCGATATCCACGGCAACCTCGACGCGCTCGAGTCCGTGCTTGATGACATCCGCCAGCAGGGGGTCGAAGAGATCTACTGCCTGGGGGACATCATCGGCTACGGTCCCAATCCGCGCGAATGTATCGATCGCGTGATCGCCAAGTGCAAGGTCACCATCCTGGGCAACCACGACCAGGGCGCGATGTACGACCCCGACGGGTTCAACGTCGGGGCCGAGAAGGCGATTTTCTGGACCCGCAAGCAGCTCGAAAGTCCGCAGGGCCGTCCGGAAGACAACGCCCGGCGCTGGGATTTCCTGGGCGAGCTCCCGCGATCCCGGCGCGAGAACGGATTTCTGTTCGTGCATGGGTCGCCGCGAAATCCGCTCAACGAGTACGTCTTCCCGGAGGACATCTACAACCAGAAGAAGATGGAAAAGCTCTTCTCGCTGGTGGAGCATCATTGCTTCCAGGGGCACACCCACGTGCCAGGCGTGTTCACGCAGAACATGAATTTCTTCAGCCCAGAGGAAATCGGCTATCAGTACAGCCTGTCCGACGAAAAGGCGATGATCAACGTCGGCTCCGTCGGCCAGCCGCGCGATGGCGACCCCCGGGCCTGTTATGTGATCATCGATGGCGACCTGGTCCGCTTCCGCCGAGTCGATTACCCCGTTGAAAAGACGCGCCAAAAGATCTACGACACCCCGGAGCTCGACAATTTCCTGGGGGACCGGCTGCTCGACGGGCGGTAGTTGTATCCGGTTGAATTCGTTGCTGGCTGTTGCTGGTGCCGGCTGTAGCTGGCCTCTGTGAGGCCGGCGCGTTGGACGCGATGTCGCCTTCTCCACCGAGTTCACAGACCCTCGGCTACAGAAAACGGAACTTGGCGGCAGAAAAAGGACTCCGGCTTCGGAGTACGAACCTGGGCCACAGAAGATCGCGGCCTGAGCGCCTAGCAAGACGACCTACCGGGCCTGTATCTTGCGTGATTCGCCGGTTCGCCCGCGAGCTCGTCGCGAGGATGATACCGACGGTGAGGGGGTCCAAGAGTGAACCCCCGTTTGGAGAATACCTGGTATGGATAGGCGATTCGTCGCATTTCTCGTCGTCGCGTTCGGCCTTCTGGTGGGCTACCAGATGCTGCTGGGGGCGCTCGGCATCGGCCAAAAGCCCCCCGTAGCGAATCAGCCGGCCGAGAAGGACCCGGCGGCCGACGTAAAGCCCGCCGCGGAACCGGAAAAAGAACCGGCCCCCGCCGAAGCGGCGCCCGAACAACCAGTTCAAGCCGAAGTCGTCGAAATCCGCGCCGATTGGCCCGAGCAGCGCGTGACGCTCGGTTCGCTCGACCCCAGCAGCCCCTACCAGATGCTGGTCACGGCTTACTCGGGCGGTGGCGTCATCGAGCGGATCGAGCTCAACCATCCACGCTTTGGCGATCTCCCGCAATTCGACGAGGTCGAGTTACGCGGGGGGTACATCGGCCACCTGGCGCCGACCGCGGCGGATACGGTTGGTGCTCGCATCACGGCGGTCGGCGCCGGCACGCCGGCGGCGGCGGCAGGTCTGCAACCTGGCGATGTGATCACCAAGGTCGGGGCCACGGTCATCAAGTCGCCGGCCGATTTACAGGCCGCCCTGGAACTGCATGAACCCGGCCGCGAAGTGGAAGTGCGCTACCTCCGGAACGGCCCCGAAGCGACGATCGCGAAA
>CAZUBB010000159.1:8007-11237 GCA_964618485.1 uncultured Pirellulales bacterium | reverse complement strand
CCCGGCAACCCGGCGACGGGTCGAGCCGCGCCGGAGAATTACAAGGTCTCGCTGGCCTATCACGACGGTTACGCCACGAGCGGGCAACTGCTGATCTACGGGCCCGATTGTCGCGCTAGGGCCAAACGCTGCGCGGAATTGATTTTCGACCGCTTGCGCGACGACGGCAGCGAGCCCGCGGAAAAACTCGTCGAGCTGCTCGGCGCAGGTTACGGCGTGCCGCGCGATGGAGGCCGAGACTACGACCCGCCCGAGGTGATGTTGCGAATCTCCGTCCGCGACCCGCGCAAGGAAGCGGTCGAGCGCTTCACACGGCAATTCGCCCCCCTCATCACGGGCGGCCCCCCAGGCCTCGCCGGCTACGCCACAGCCCGCAGCGACATCCGCCCCGTCTACGCGTATTGGCCGACGCTGGTGGAGAAGGAACTTGTGCCGGCGCACGTTAAAGTGCGGAAAGCGTCCGAGTGGGTGTGGTGAGGAGGAAAGGAGGGGGAGTGTTCAGTTTTCAGTTTTCAGCGTTGCGAGCCGTCGGTCGCGGTCGATTCCAAAGCGGTAGTAGCAAAACTTCTTTTCTCCTTTTCTTCTCTTCTCCTTTTCTCCTCACTTCCATGCCCCCTCTCCACTCCTTCGCCGATGCCCGTAGCGGTGACAAAGGGAACCACGCCAATATCGGCGTGATCGCGCGATCCGCCGAAGCCTTTGCATTCCTGGAACGCGAATTGACGAGCGAGCGCGTGGCCAGGTTCTTTGCTGGCCTGGGGGCGACGCGCGTGGTGCGGTATGAATTGCCGCGGCTGTGGGCGTTCAATTTCGTGCTCTACGATGCGCTGGCCGGCGGCGCGAGTGAGTCGCTGCGGATCGACACGCAAGGTAAACTGCTAGGAACGGCGATTCTGGAGTTGGAGTTGCCGCAATCGACTCGCTGAGGAACGCCTGTATGTCCGCGCCGTTGGTTCGCGTGAAGGTATACGAGCACGCCGGAACGATCATTATCGATCGCCCCGAGAAGCGCAACGCGCTCACCCGACAATTGATGGCCGAGTTGCGGCAGGCGTTCGACGACTTGCACCTGGAAAAACGGGTCCGCGCGGTGGTTCTGACCGGCGCGGGCACGGCCTTCTGCGCCGGTATGGACTTGGAAGAAATGCGCGAGACGAGTCAGCTCCCCAAGCCACACGAGCAATGGCGGGATGACGCGCTGGCCTACCAGGAGTTACTCGAACAGATGCTCCGCTTCCCAAAGCCGATCATCGCCGCGGTCAACGGTCCCGCGGTGGCCGGCGGCGCGGGGCTCGTACTCGCGTGCGATATCGTCGTCGCGGCCGAGAGCGCCAAGTTCGGGCTTCCGGAACCGCTACGCGGCATCGTGGCGGGCTTGGTTTCCCCGCTCCTGGCGTTTCGCATCGGCGGCGGGCAGGCGGCGCGGCTCTTGTTGACCGCCGCGACGATCGACGCCGTCGAAGCGCATCGCCTGGGCCTGTTTCACGAGTTGATCGACGCCGACCGCGTGTGGGCCCGCGCGGTGGAGATCGCCGGGCAGTGCGCCAAGAGCGCGCCGCAGGCATTGCAACTTACGAAACGGATGTTGAATGAAACGATCGGCGAATCGCTGTTTGGATTCCTGACGTCCGGCGCGGCGGTCAGCGCCACGGCACGCACAACCGAGGCCGCTACGGAAGGGCTGAGCGCCTTCTTGCAAAAACGCGAGCCAAAGTGGCCGTAACCACTCAGCTGATATCCGCTACGAGCGGCGACGCCAACGCCAGCCGAGCAAAGCCGGAAGGGTGAAACCAAACGCGTTCGCCGAACCGTGGACGATGCGCATCAGCGGAATGTCGAGCCACGGAATGGGCCGAAAACTGCGTGCTCCATAGGCGATCGCCGGAATCATCGCCGCGGCCAGCATCAGAGCGGCGATCGTCCAACAGAAGCGCACAGAGAATTCCGCGCCAGGTTGTGCCGAGAGTCTGCCATACTGCCAGGCCACAGCGATCGCCGCACAGGCCATCACTGCCGCTGCAACGGTCTCGATGGCGGCCGGCGCGCCGAAGTGCGCCGACGTGATGCCAACCGCCAGCAACGGCGGAGTGATCGTCGCGGCCCAGGCGGTTCGTCGCGCCGCGGGCGTGCCGAGTTCTCCCGCGGCAAGCGCCGCGAGCAGCGGCAAGGCGAAACCAGCGAAGTGAAAGTGGATCGACGTCAGCAGCCCGATTTCACGATCGAAGCCAAGCGGTGCCCAGCCGGCGCGATCGCAAACGGCCCAGACTCCGCCGATGGCAAGGTAACACATCGCGAGCGCCACGATGGCGGCGCGCTGCCGCCCGGCCAAGTCCAACATGCCTTGCGTGGCGATGAGCAGCGTGACCACGAGCCACGGCACGGCGAGCAAAACGGCCGATGCGCCTTCCACTTGTGCAAGCGAAAACGCCAGCAAGACCGCCGCCAGGAAGCGTGATCGTTCCGCCAACTGCAGCAGCGGCGCAAGACGTTTTTCGTCGCGCAAGAGCGGCAGCGCGAGGGGCATGACCACCAGCGCCGCCAGGAGCAAGATGGCGCGACTCCAGGCGATATTCATCAGCGATGGCTGCGCGACGAGCAAATAGAGCGACCAGATCGCGGCGCCCGGCGCCAGCGTGGACCATACGACGCTCGATGGTCGTCGCAACGATGTGATGGCGATCGAAGTCATAGCGCGGCAATCTCCTTCGAGCCCGCAACGGCCGTTCGCATTGCTGCGAACGACTCCAGCGCGAATTGCCGCTGTTGCCGACGGGCGAACGGATAGGCAAGGCGGACGGCCCAAAAGCGCGGACGCGAAAACGCACGGAGGTCGTACCACACCGCGCCGTCGGCTGTTTGCTCCAGAATGAACTGTTCTTCGCCGCACTCGACATGTTCGGCGAGAGTCCCGTAAGCAAAGCCGAAGCGCGTCGGCTCGTCGATGACGTAGACGATCCGGCAGGCGTTCGTCCACCACAGTCCGTATGCGTGGGCCAGCATGGCCAGGCTCTGACCGGCGCGGATGGGCGCATTGATCGGAAAGATTTGCGTCCAAGGCCAAGGGAATTGCCCCCAGCGTCGAAAGGCGTCACGGGCCGCTTCGAACGCCTCTGGCCCGTGTCCGATGATTTCGCGGCGGACGTCGCGATCGAACCCGTTGGGGTGAAAATCGGCCACTCGGCCGACGTCGGCGTAAGTGTAGGCGCTCGTCGCGTGCCGATGGAGGAATG
>CAZUBB010000159.1:7741-7997 GCA_964618485.1 uncultured Pirellulales bacterium | reverse complement strand
GCGATCGGGCGATGGTTTGCCAATGCTCCACATACGTTGTGGAACCGCGAAAACGGCGGGTCCGTTAACTGGAGCGCTGTGCCGCGATCAAACCGGCCGCGCCGCGGGCTAACAGCTCGCTGGCGACAAATCGCCCCGCGGACGCGGCGTCGTCGGCGCGATGCGTGATACTCGCCTCGAGGCGGCGCTGGCCATCGACGCTGAGGACCAGCCCCGTGAGGTGGAGCTGCTTGTCTTGTTCGACGCGCCCCCACGC
>CAZUBB010000159.1:0-7731 GCA_964618485.1 uncultured Pirellulales bacterium | reverse complement strand
CCAGCAAGGCCCGTTCGGCAGTGACGGCCGCCGCGGTGGCGGGGTGATTCAACGCGGCGATCGCCTCGCGCGTGGCGTCATCCTCGGCGCGGATTTCGAGACCGAGCGCGCCTTGTCCCACGGCGGGAAGCATCAGGGAGAGCGGCAGTCGCTCGGTGATGCGGTCGTCGAAACCCAGCCGGCGCAGGCCGGCTTCGGCGAGAATGATGGCGTCGTAGGCGCCGTCGGCGAGTTTTTTCAATCGCGTGTCGACATTGCCGCGGATGTCGAGCATCTGCACGTCGCCCCGCGCATGCAGCAGTTGCGCGCGGCGGCGAGCGCTGCCGGTGCCGACGCGCGCCTCGCGCGGCAGCGCAGCGAAATTGCGCCATTTGACACTGACGAAGCAATCGCCCACCGGCGCCCGCTCCGGAATCGCGCCCAGCGCCAGCCCCGCCGGGATCTCCGTCGGCAAGTCTTTCAGGCTATGCACCGCGAGGTCGATGCGATCCTTCAGCAGGGCGCGCTCGAGTTCCTTCGTAAACACGCCAGGCGCCCCGATCGAGGCGACCGGGCCCGATTGCTGCTCGTCGCCGGAGGTGCGCAGCAGGAGGATTTCCACGTCGACGCCGAGCGCCCGAAGTTGTTCCGCGGTCCAATTGGCTTGCCAGCGCGCGAGCGCACTGGCGCGAGTGCCAAGACGGATTTTGCGAGCGGACGACATAGCGCGCCGGCGAAGGGATCAGGCGGTGACGCGATCCACGATAACAGATGCCGCCGCGCGTCATAACCCTACGCCCGGTTGGGGCGATTTAGGCCGCGGAGCGGTCCGCAGCTACTTTTTCGGAGTCAACTCTTCGAGCATTTCCAGGTGGGCGCGCTCGGCGCCAAGGGTCTCTTCGGCGAGTTCCCGGGCGTCGTAGTCGTCTTCGAGGGCGTCCACGATGCGCTCGATGCGGGCGATGTCGCGTTTCTGGTACTTGATCAGCTCGCCAATCAGGAAGTCGAGCGCCAGGAAATGGGTGTCGGTGAACTCCAGCGGATAGACACCCGGTTCGAGCGTGCCGATGTCGAGGATGCGATCGGCAATTCGCGCGGCGAACGCCTTTTGATCGGCAATGATGTTCTCGAGCGTTTCTTTCGCCTTTTCATCCCCCTTGTGCGTCCAGGGATCGGCCGCCTCGCCCAAATACATCGGCAGCGACCGGCAAACGGTTTGGAAGAGCCGGTTGAGCAGTGCGACCGTATGGGCGGAGGCCGTGGAAGTCATGGGGCGGGAGGAGAAAAGGAGAAGAGAAGAAAAGGAGAAAAGAAGTTGAGAGGGAAACTTTCTTCTGGATTCTTGCGAGCAGGAAGCGTCAGCGCGGAGTTCGGTTACGACAGCATGCCGGTCGTCGCGGCCGTGGCGAGGCGGAGGAGGACGTCGGGCCAGAGGCCGAGCAGGATGATCGGCAGCGTCATCAGAACCATGAAAGCGCCGTCGCGCGAGACCAGCGAGAACTCCGCGGGCGGACGATCTTCCGGTTCCGGATCGAGCGTCATCACCTTCACCACGCGCAGATAATAGAACAGGCTGAAGACCGTATTCAGGCCGCCGACGAACAGCAGCGCCCAGGCGAGCGGCTGGTTAACGTCCGCGAGTGCGCTGAACGCGACGAACTTGGCGGTGAAGCCGGCCAACGGCGGCAGACCGAGCAAGCTCAACTGCACCGTCGCGAAGCACAGCACCACGCCCGGCGAGCGGCGAATCAGCCCGGCGTAGGCGGAGATCTCCTCGCTGTGGATGGCGTTCCGCATGAACGCGATGATCGCAAACGCACTCAGATTCATGAACAGGTATGCGCCGACGTAGAACGCGATCGAAGCGGCTGCCTTTTGCGCGGCTACGTTGCGGCCGGGCTCGCCAAGCAACAGCAACATCGCAGCGACCGGCATCATCATGTACCCGGCGTGGGCGATCGTCGAATACGCCAGCAGTCGCTTGAGATTCGTCTGACCGTAGGCCGTCAGATTTCCAAACGTGCAGGTGATGGCAGCGATCAACGCGACCAGCCCTGCCATGAAGCTCCGCGCGCGGCCGAGATCGGCATCGGCGACTTTCACCGGGGCCGTCGGTGCCGCAGCGGGCGCTTCGTGCTGATAGGCCACCGTCGCCACGTGCCCGCCGACAGGCTGCAACGCCACGGGGGCTTCCGCCGCGGGGAGGTGGCCGAAGCCGACCGCCACGCGGATCAACAATGCCAGCGCTCCGGCTTTTGAGGCGACCGACAGGAAGGCGTTGACCTCGGCGCTGGCGCCTTCGAAGACGTCGGGGCACCAGAAGTGGAACGGCACGGCGGAAAGCTTGAACGCCAGGCCGACCATGATCATCAACCCACCCAGGGCGAGCACAACGTGGCGGTCGCCAAAGGACGGCTCGGCCAGGACGACAGCCAGTTGATGGGCCAACGTCGGCAGATGGGCCGATCCGAGCACGCCGGCGACCAGGCTGATGCCGTAGAGCATCACGCCCGCAGCGCCCGCGCCGTAAACAGCGTATTTGAGCGCCGCCTCGCTGCTTTCCCGGCGCCCCTTGAGCATGCCGGCCAACGCGTACGAGGGGACCGAGGCCATTTCCACGGCCAGAAACACCGTCAGCAGGTGATTCGCCGAGGCCATCAGGCAGAGGCCGATCGTCGCGCCGAACAACAGCGTGAAGAAATCGGTGCTGTCCTCGCGATCGGGGATGCCTGAGATCCAGGTGAAGATCACGAACAGCACCGCGAAGGCCATCAGTACTGCGCGGAAGTAAACCGTGAACGCGTCATAACGCAGCAGTCCGGTGAACAACTCGGTGCTGGCGAGCGGCGTCTCGGCGGAGAGCAATTGCCACGGCGCCGAGTAAAATAGCGCGACGAGCGAGCCGGCGAAAGCCAGGTAAAATCCGTTGATCCAGCGCAAGTTCAGTACGCGCACCAGCAGCATCACGACGATCGTGGCCGTGAGGATCAGCTCCGGCTTGAAGAGCGGCAACGACACGTTGAGCGTGTCGTGCACCAGCCCGGCGCCGTTGGCGGGATCGAGAATATCGTGAATCGTGGTCAAGTCGCCGACTCCCCGTTAATTCGCTGTTTCGGTCGGCGCGATGGCGCTCGTGGTGATCGGCAGCGCGGCGGTCGCTTCCGCCGGCGCCACGGCCTCCGGGCCCGGATGTTCGCGCTGGGTCCACGCCGCGAGTTCCGACGCCGTCAGGTTGACGCTCGGCGTCATGTATTTGAACACAGCTTGCGGATAGACGCCAAAGAAGATGCAGAAGAACAAGATCGGCACGGCGATGGCCAACTCGCGGGCCGTCATGGGATGCAAGTGGTCCGCGTGCGGGCCCTTGTAGGTCGGCCCCAGGTAAACGCGTTGCAACGTCCAGAGGATATAGCCGGCGGTCAGGATCACCGTGAAGGCCCCGATGACGGCCAGCGTGTGGCTGAAATTCCACACCGACAGCGTGACGAACACTTCGCCGATGAATCCGCACAAACCGGGCAGACCGAGGCCCGCGAAGAAGATGCCGAACGCCAGGCCGCTGTAGACCGGCATCTTGGCGAACAATCCGCCGAACTCGTCGAGGTTGCGGTGATGCACGCGTTCGTAAATCACGCCGACGATAAAGAACATGCCAGGCGAAGCGATGCCGTGGGCGATCATCTGGAACATGGCGCCGTTCATGCCCATCTGCCAGTACGCCGGGTTGAACCCGTTGGCGAACGTAGCGCTCCAGACGCCGAGGCCGAGCACGACATAGCCCATGTGGCTGACCGAGCTATAGGCGACGAGCCGCTTAAAGTCCTTTTGCGCGAGCGCCGCGAAGGCCCCGTAGATCATGCTCACCACGCCCAACCCGCAGACAAACCAGGCCAGTTCGTAGCCGGCCTGCGGGCAGATGGGGTAGCAGATGCGAATGATGCCGTAGCCGCCGAGCTTGAGGAGCACACCGGCGAGGATCATCGAAATCGGCGTGGGGGCCTCGACGTGTGCGTCAGGCAGCCAGGTATGGAGCGGAACGCTCGGCACCTTGATGATGAAGCCGATGAACAACAGCACGAACGCCCACCATTCGAGCGACTTGGTGAGGAGCAACTCGCCTTTGAATTGGTCGGTGTGCTGCCCGAGTTGCTGCAGGGCGAGGATGTTAAACGTGTGAACCGGACCGGCTTGATCGGTGATTTTCGTTTTCACCGCGGCGGCAAATTCCTCTTCGTTCAATCTCGTTTGAATGACATGGGCCGTCTTCAATTGGTCCGTGCTGAGGGCCTTGAGGTCGCTGGCGAAGTACAGCATCAGCACGGCGATCAGCATGAACACGCCGCCGAGCAACGTGTAGATGAAGAACTTGATGGCCGCGTATTCCCGGCGAGGGCCGCCCCAGACGCCGATGAGGAAATACATCGGCAGGAGCATGACTTCCCAGAAGACGTAGAACAGGAAGAAATTCAGCGACAGGAAGACGCCGATGACGCCGGTCTCGAGCACCAGGAACAGGATGCAATACGCCTTGACGTGCTTTTCGATCGGCCAGCTTGCCCACATCGAGAGGAAAAACACAAACGTCGTCAGGACCACGAGCGGCATCGAAACGCCGTCGAGGCCCATCGAGTACTCGATGTTAAAGCTGGGAATCCACTCGTGCGCGAACGCCAACTGCATGCCGGCCTGCGTTGGGTCGTAGCCGGTGGCGCTCGCCGCGAACAGGCCGAGCGACGCCACGAACACTACCGCGGTGACGACGAGCGTGAACAGCTTCAGCGCATCGGGCTTGCTCTTTGGCATGAACGCCAGCACCAGCGCCGCCGCCGACGGAAAAAAGGCCAGGAACGACAAAAACGTCGTGGGATTCGACATGAACGGACTTCCCGAAAATCTTGCGAGTATTCCTTACGCTCTACGACTGGCGTAGAAGCTGATCATCACAAACAACGCCACGGTGCCGACGACAATGAACATCACGTATTGCCGCAGCTTGCCGGTTTGGACGCCACGGAGCGCGACGCCGGTGGAAAACGTCCATCGCGCCACGGCGTTGACGATGCCGTCCACGAAATAACGGTCAATGACGTCATCGAACTTCGCCAAGGCCAAGGTCGAGCGGGCCAGCGTGTCGATGAAACCGTCGATCCACTTCTTGTCGAAGTTGGCGACCCGCGCCGCGATGAAATGCGTGGGGCGGATGAAGATGACGTTGTAGATCTCGTCGAAGTACCACTTGTTGATGAGCAAGCGGTAGATCGGCGCGAACTGCCGGCTGACTTCATCGGGATTCAAATAACCCCAGCCATAGAACACCGCCGCCAGCAGCACGCCTGCGCCGGCCATCGAAAACGCGACCAGCGAAGCCATTGTGTGGAAGGCGTGAGGATCGATCACGCTGCTGGGGACGAACCCGAGCATCGCCGCGGGATCGGTCGCCGGCCAACGGGCGGAGTCGAGCAGGCCTTCCAAGTTCAGGCCGGAGATCGGCACCCGAGAGAATCACCAAAGGCACGTACATGATCGGCGGCGATTCGTGGGCGTGATCGTAGATGTGGTGATCGCGCGGCTTGCCGGCGAACGTCATGAACCACATGCGGAACATGTAGAATGCTGTGATCGCGGCGCTGATGACCGGCAGGTAGCCCAGCCAACCGTGTTTCGGCGAGACCTCGCCGAACCACAGCGAGTGCATGATGATCGAGTCTTTGGAGTAAAAACCGCTAAAGCCGATCGCGCGGCCGAAGACCGTGAACGGCAGCCCGGCCCCGGCGATCGCCAGGCAGCCGATGAGCATGGTGTAAGCGGTCCACGGCATCTTCTTGCGGAGGCCGCCCATTTTGGGCATTTCGTTCGTGTGCGTGGCGTGAATCACCGAGCCGGAGCACATGAACAACAGGCTCTTGAAGAACGCGTGCGTGAACAGGTGGAACATCCCGCCGATCCAGCCGCCGATGCCGAGGGCGAACATCATGTAGCCCAACTGGCTCACCGTGCTGTAGGCCAGCACGCGTTTGATGTCGGTGGCGGTGATGGCGATCGTGGCCGCCAGGAACAGCGTGATGGCGCCGACGTAGGCGATCACCAACAGCGCTTCCGGCGCGAACGCGGGATAGAACCGTCCCACGAGATACACGCCGGCGGCCACCATCGTCGCCGAGTGTACGAGCGCCGAAACCGGCGTAGGGCCTTCCATCGCGTCGGGCAACCAGACGTGCAGCGGGAACTGGGCGCTTTTGCCGACGCAGCCGCAGAAGATGCCGATCCCGGCGATCACCAGCAGCCAGTAGCCGTAACCCTGCGAGCGCCAGGCCTGAATATTTTCGGGCGTCGGCACGTCGGCGACCTTGGGGTCAGCGGCCGCCGCCGCGGCGACCATGCCGTCCGCCGGCGAGAGCAGGTACCCGTGTTCCTTCTCGCGGAGCAGATCAAAGATTCCTTTTTCGTTCTGCGCGAGCGCGCCGTCACCATTTTCGTCGACGCCGGCGAAGGTGAACGTGCCGAGGCTCCCCCAGAGGGCCATCAGGCCGATCAACATGCCGAAGTCGCCGACGCGATTGACGATAAAGGCCTTATTGGCGGCGTTTGAAGCGCTCTTCCGCTCGATATAGAAACCGATCAGGAAGTACGAGCACACTCCGACCAATTCCCAGAACACGAACACCATCAGCACGTTGCCGGCGATCACTAGCCCCAACATGCTGAAGCAGAAGAGCGAGAGGTATTGGAAGAACCGGTAATAGCGCCCGGGCCGGTGCAAATGATGGCCGTGGACATGCACTTCGTGATCGGTGATCTCGTGCAGCTCATCGTGCATGTAACCCATCGCATAGAAATGGATGCACGAGGCGATCAACGTCACCATCGCAAACATGCAGACGGTCAGGGCGTCGATGTGATAGCCGATCGAGGCCCGCAGGTTGCCGAATTCCGCGAGGCGATACCATTCGCCGGCGTGGAAGTGGGGCACGGTGTCATGGGACTCGGCGTGCTCTAAGTCCTCAACGTTGCTGTCCTGGAGTTTGACGAGCGACATCGTTGCGCCGCTCGACACCGACGCATGGTGCTCCGCGCCATGCTCCTCCATCTTCGGCACGCCGTACTTGTTGACCCACAGGCCAAAGGCCGTGATCGAGCACAAAAATGCGCCGACGATCGCGGCGGTGGCCAGGTAGCCGGCCAATACGCCCCCTTTGCCAAGACGCTTGCCGCCGAACACGATCACCGTGAACGACGCCAGCGGCAACAGCCAGGCCGCTCGGAGCAACTGCCAAAGTGTATCGCCGAAAGGATCCATAGAGCGTATCGAGTCGAGTGCCGCCGATTAGCCGTGCAGGTCGTCCGCGCGGTCGACGTCGACCGTGGAGTGGTTGTTGTAGAAGTTGAGCGTAATCGCCAGCGCCACGGCGGCTTCAGCCGCGGCCAGCACAATTACAAACAGCGCGATCAACTGGCCGTCCAGGCCGAGCGACAGAGGTGAATCGCTTCGCAGGTAAGGACTGCCGAGCGCCACGAAGTTCAGGTTGGCCCCGTTGAGCACCAGTTCGATGCCCATCAGCACGCCGAGGGCGTTCCGCTTGGTCGCCATGCAGACGGCGCCGCTGACGAACAGCACAGCGCCGATCGCCATGAAATGCGCCACGCCGACAGGCTGAGTTAGGAGGTCCATAACCGCTTCTGGCTAATTGGCTGGAAAGGCGAGGTTAGTTGGATGCGAAGCTTGAATTGCGAGCCGGAAGCGTGAGCGCCCGG
>CAZUBB010000158.1:9806-11267 GCA_964618485.1 uncultured Pirellulales bacterium | reverse complement strand
GAAACTGCAGGACCTTGCGGCCCAAGTGGATGAAGCCAGGCAGCGGCGCCGGTTAGTCGACGACCTGAGCGTCGTCGAGCGCGCGTTCGCGCGCGGGCGCAGCCGCGCGGTGGAAGGGACGCTGCACCGGCAGACGATTGCGAACGCGCGGACGATGATGACTTCGGATCAATTGCAGGCGTTCGAAATCTCGAAGGAGCCGGAGAGCGTGCGGGCGATGTACGGCGCGACGGCGTTCGGGCGCGGCTGTCTGGCGGCGCGGCGGTTGATCGAAGTGGGCGTGCGCTGCGTCGAGGTCACTCTCGGCGGTTGGGATTCGCACGTGAACAACCACGAGATTCACAAGAAGTTGAACGCGGAGCTCGACCCGGCGTTTGCGGCGCTGGTGAAGGACTTACGAGAGCGCGGCCTGCTGGAAAAAACCGTCGTGGTCTGCGGCGGCGAGTTTGGTCGCACGCCGGAGATCAATCCGCTCGGCGGTCGCGATCATTGGCCGCATTACTTTTCGCTGGCGCTGGCCGGCGGCGGGATTCGCCGCGGCCATGTGCTCGGAGAAACCGATCCCGAGGGGGGACGCGAAGCGACCAACACGCATTCGTTCCCGGATTTGCACGCGACGATTCTCAGCGCGCTCGGAATCGATCCGGCGAAAGAGGTGATCACGCCGATCGGGCGCCCGCTGAAGCTGGCGGAGGGGGATGTAATTCGGGAGCTGTTGGGGTAAGAGAGGGAGGGAGACCCTCGGTCGGAACGGTGTCGCGGTCGGGAGACCGCGACACAACGTTGTTACAATGTGGGGATGGCACGCCAAGCGAAGACGCCGGGATTGTTTGTTACCGGCACGGATACGGATGTGGGGAAAACGATTGTCGCGGCGATGATCGCGCGCGAGCTTGTGGCGCGTGGCGTGCGCGTGGGCGTGTATAAGCCGGCGGCGAGTGGCTGCGTTGCGCGCGACGGCACGCTCGTTTCTGAGGACGCGGAACAGCTCTGGAATGCGGCGGGGAGGCCGGGCGAGCTGGAGCGTGTTTGCCCGCAGCGATTCCTAGCGCCGCTTGCGCCGCATCTGGCCGCGCGCGAGGAAGGCAAACAACTCGATACGCGGTTGCTGCGCGAGGGCCTGGAGTACTGGCGCGAGTGTTCGGAGATCGTGCTCGTCGAAGGGGCGGGCGGGTTGATGTCCCCGTTGGGGGACGAGGAGTACGGCGCCGATCTCGCCGAGGCGTTCGGCTATCCGCTGGTCGTCGTGGCGGCGAATCGCATCGGCGCGGTGAACCAGACGCTGCAAACGCTGATCGCCGCCGCGGCCTTTGGGGCGGGGTTGCCAGTGGCGGGGATTGTGCTCAATGACGTCGCGCCGCCGTCGGATGACGACCCGAGCCGCGCTTCGAACTACGCGGAGATAGCGGGGCGGGCCGTGGCTCCGGTGTTGGCGCAAGTCGGGTGGAACGCCGAGCGGTT
>CAZUBB010000158.1:3403-9786 GCA_964618485.1 uncultured Pirellulales bacterium | reverse complement strand
CGCGGGCTTGACTGCGTCGCGCACGATCCCAGGGAAGGCCGCTTGCGGCTTTGGGGGTGGGAACTTTGTCCGTGGCGGCCACCCATGGGCTTTGCGGGCTTGGAGCGGTTTCGACTACAGCGCGCCCTTGAGGGAAGCGATGGCGGCTTCGTAGTTGGGGTGGTCGGCGACTTCTTTGACTTGTTCCGCGTAGAGAACCTTGCCGTCCTTGTCGAGCACGAAGACGCCGCGGGCGAGGAGCTTGAGCTCTTCGATGAGCATGCCCCAGTGCTGGCCGAAGTTGCGGTCCTGGTAGTCGCTGGCGACGCGCATGTTCTTGATGCTTTCCGCGCCGCAGAAGCGGTTCATCGCGAACGGCAGGTCCAGGCTCACCGTAACGGCGTTAATCTTGTCGCCCAGGCCGCTGAGCTCGTCGTTGAACTTCTTGGTTTGCGCCTGGCAGACGGGCGTATCGAGCGACGGCACCACGCTGATGAAGCTGGGCTTGCCCTTGAGGTCGGAGAGCTTGAGGGTCTTGAGGCCGCCTTCAAAATAGTGGAGCGTGAAGTCGGGTGCGGGCTGGCCGACTTGGACGGCCTCGCCGGCCAGCGTCAGCGGAGTTCCCTTGAAAGTGACAGCGCCGCTTCGTGACATGGTGGATGTTCCTTGATTCGTGAGGGCGATTGCGCGATCGTCGCTGGACCACAAGGGTGGCGAGCGACCTAGCGCGCAGGGTGTGCGTGATGGGACGTCCGTAAATATCGCAGACGGCATGCGGGAGGCAAGGGGCCAGGGAGGATCGGCGCTGGGCCGTTCAGACGTGTGCCGGGGTGAGCGAAAAAGGGTGCAAGGGCTATTCCGCGCGGCGCGGGCGTGACTAGAATGAGTCCGACTAGGCCGGGCGGCGAACCATCTCATCTTTTCGTCGCCCAACTTAATCAAGTTGCGCCCACACCGATTTCTTGAGGTCACACAACATGTTGCGCCCCCTGTTCGCGGCCGTGCGCCGCCCTTTGTTCGCCGCTGCGCTATGCGGCGGAATGTTGCCGACGGCCCTCGTGACTCGCCCCGCGCGGGCCGACTTCACGATCAACGATTTTAATACCGCGGCAGATGCGGCGCGGTGGTATTTCGAAACCTGGAGCAGCGCTCCGGCCACGGCGGAGTGGGATCCTACCGTCGATTCGCTGGGCAATCCTAATTCAGGATCGCTGAAGATCGTGATCGACTTCGACGCGGCCGCCGGGAAGAACGACGCCAACTTCTCGCAAACTCTTGCGTCGCCGGTGGACGCGACGCCGGCGACGCTGATGATCGCCGACATCTTGGTCGCGGAAGACTCGCCCGACACGCCGTGGGGGGATGAAGGCTACATGCAACTCGTGGCCCGTACCGGCGACAACTGGGATTGGACCACTCAACTGGGCGCCAACCTGGACAGCGACGGCCAGTGGCGAGCGCTGGATATTCCGCCGGTCGCGCCGCTGAGCGACGTGCGGGCGCTGACGTTTCAGCTCTGGGGTGGCGGCGATCAGGCCTTGCAGGGACGCACGACGATCTGGTTGGACAACATTCATTTCATCGGAGACTTCCCCGACCCGACCGTGCCGGGGGATACGAATGGGGATGGCAAAGTCGACTTGGAAGACTTGAACAACGTGCGCAATAACTTTGGCGCGGAGAATCCGCCGATCGGCGATACGAACGGCGACGGCAACGTCGACTTGGAAGACTTGAACGCCGTGCGGAATAACTTCGGCGCGGGCGGAGGCCAGTCGGTGCCGGAACCGGCGAGCGTGTGGCTGACGCTGGCGGGATTGAGTGCGCTCGGCGCGATGCGCTTGCGTCAGAGATAGGAATCACGCGTTGTGACACGGTCTCCCGACCGTGTCACCCAATCGACCGAAGGTCTCCCGGCAACGTGGCACGGTCAGGAGACCTGCCACAACGGTGTTGCATCGCGCAAAAAAAACTCCGCGGACCCCAGCTTCCTGGCATATCTGGGAGTGCATGCCAGGAAGTGGGACCGCGGGGGCAGAGTTTGTTGCGGAACGAGCGTGGGAGGTTTTACGCCATCGCCATGGCGAGCTTAGGGCGGGCGCCGAGCGGCCGCCAATCGTTGCGCTCCAGCAGTTCGGTGAATTCAGCCAGGGAGTCGACGATGATCTCCGGCCGATAGGCGTAGTTGGGCAAGTCGTGCATTTGCGTGCCGCCGCTGAGCACCAGCACGGTGTGGAAACCGAGCTGCACGCCGCCCAGAATATCGGTCTCCATCGTGTCGCCGATCATCGTCGTTTCATCGGTGGCGAGCCCCATCTCCTTGCGAGCGGCTCGCATCATGATGGGGCTTGGTTTGCCAACGCTGAACGCTTTGACGCCGGTGGCCACTTCGAGCATCGCGACCATGGCGCCGCAGCCGGGGCGGAGTCCGTATTGCGTGGGGCAGTTGGGATCCATGTTCGTGGCGATCAGTTTCGCGCCTCCCATGATCATGCGCACGGCGGCTTCGACCTGTTCCAGATTGAACGTACGGCCTTCGCCGACGACGACATAATCGGGCTCGTGGTCGACGACCGCGTAACCGTTCTGATGCAGGGCGGTGAGGAGGCCGCCTTCGCCGATGACGAACGCCGTGCCGCCGGGCTTTTGTTGCGCAAGGAACCGCGCGGTGGCCATCGCGCTGGTGTAGACGTTCTCTTCGTCAATTTGAATGCCCATTCGCGCGAGCTTGGCGACGACGTCGCGGCGCGTGCGTTGGCTGTTGTTGGTGAGCAATCGAAAGGGAATGCGCCGCGCACGCAGTTCGCCCAGGAAGCGATCTGCGCCCGGAATCAATTCCGGCCCGCGATAGAGCACGCCGTCCATGTCGATCAGAAAACCTTGCTTCACAATAAAGTTCCTTCGATGGTCAGCGAAACCTGTCGTGTCGCCGGCGCAGCGCGCAACGGAAGCGTGTTCCGCCTGCGTGCATTCGCCGGCTCGTCAAAGGCCGTCTCGCCCTTCTGCAAAGGCCGCTTCGCTGTTCGGCCCTCACTCGCCGGCGGACTTCCGCCGGACGGTCGGGAATTCTAACGACGTACCATGAGCGTTCCGGTAGCGCTTACATGCGCATTTGATGAGGCGTGGGGCATCGCGAACGGCGATGCGAGATCCGCCACAAAATCACGCGTGGCGGTCTTGGTGCGATGGTGCCTCAACGATTCGAACGAGCGGAAACGCAACTTGCGTGCCAAGACCCAATTGGCGATCTAGGGTGCGTTTTTGCCCACTGTAAGCCCCCGAAAATGCACGCCTTGCCATATTCCACCGCAGGCATGCACAATCGTGCGGCAGGCCGTGCCATGCGACTGGGCCGCGCAGCGGACGCTATCATGGCAGGTGAATGCAAGACTGATGGAAATCTGTTGAAGCCTGTTTTTACGCATCAAAGTTGACATGCGCATCTTTCTCGCCGGAATCATGCAGGGGTCGATGTTGGAGGCGGCGCTGCATGCCCAGGACTATCGCGGGCGACTGCGGGATTTGCTGGCTGCCCATTTACAGGGCGTGGAAATCTACGACCCCTTGGCCGATCACGGAGAGTCGCTGGCGTATGACGAAGATTTTGGGCGCTCCGTTTTTTTGCGGCACAACCAGATGTGCTGTGAGACCGACGTCGTGCTGGCGTTCATCCCCGAGGCCTCGATGGGAACCGCGATCGAAATCTGGGAGGCGCACCGCCACGGTCGATTAGTGGTCACTATTAGTCCGCTCGTCCATAACTGGGCGGTGCGGTTCCTGAGCGATCTGCGGTATGAGACGCTGGAGGAATTTGAGATCGAGCTTGTTTCGGGGCGCTTTGCGGAACGGCTGCCGGAGGCGCGGCGGGTGGCGCGCAGGCGAGGATGAATGGCCGCGAAGAACGCAAAGAAACCGAAGAAGGAGTCATCCGTAGTGACGCGGTCTCCTGACCGCGTCGCAAGGGATTGAAGCGAGCCGGAAGCGTTAGCGCCCGGAGTCACGGCCGCTTTCGCATTGAAAGCCGCTTACTGCTTTCCGCGGGTCTTCGGAGTTGGATTGACTGCCGAGTATCTCTTTCAAACCGTGGCGATAGTTGGGGTATTGCAGTTTGACAGGCAGCTCAGTCAGCAAGCGGCGGAGGTCGAGGCGCTTGTTGGATTCGGCTCGCGATGGCGCTGGGTTTTCTGGCGACGGTTCAACGAACGTGGGGCGCGGCAGGCCGAGGCGGCGGGCGATTTCCTGGTAAAAGCTACAGCGCTTCACTGGGTGTCCATCTGCGACGAGATACGTGCACGGCGGCGTGGCGTGTTGTTCGGCGAGGAGCACAATGCGCGCGGCATCGGCGACGTGAATGAGATTCAAATAGCTATCCGTCGGCGTGACAAGCGGTTCGCCGGCGCGAATGGCCTCGAGCCTAGGGAGGCGTCCAGGCCCGTAGATGCCGGCCAGGCGGAGAATCATCGCGCACTTGCCGAGTGCATGATCGCGAAGCGTGCGTTCCGCGGCAAGCACGACCTTGCCGCCTTCACGCGCGGGTTCGGTCGGCGAATCTTCGTCGACGACGGAACCGTCGTTCTGTCCGTAGACTCCGGTGGAGCTGATATAGATGATGCGCTCGACCGAATTGGGCAAGGCGTCGAGCGACTGGCGCAGGCCATCCACATAGACCTTGCACATTTCGACGCCCGCGGTGCGGTCGAAGCCGACGGCAAAGACGACCGTTCGCACGGCGGGCAATGGTTCGTTGATGGCGGTGACGTCGAACTGAATCGGTTCGAGTCCGAGCGATCTAAACTCTGCGAAGCGTTCCCGGCTGCGTGTCGTGGCGAAGACTTCATCGCCTTGGGCGCGCCAAAGCGCCGCGACGCGTCGGCCGAGATAACCGCAGCCGATGATGAGTTTGGCGGTGGGCATGCTAAGAGAAGGGACGCGTCGACGATGGATGGCGTTTGATCGCGAAATGAGCGTCACTCCGGGCGCTAACGCTTCTGGCTCGCAGGAAATAGGATACGAAAGCGACCTACAACTCGTCCACGCAGATCATGGTGAGCGAGCGCGGGCCGTGGGCGCCGATCACGAGGGATTGTTCGATGTCGGCGGTCTTCGATGGGCCGGAGATGAAGATGCCGAGGCTCGATTCGCCGAGCGTGATGCGGTCGTACGCAGCGTGCATATGCGGGACGATCTCGCGAGCCGGGAGGACGATCGCCAGGTGCTGCACGATGAATAGGGCGACGCGGTGCTTGAGTTGCGCGTCGGTCACCCAGACCGCGCCGTTCTCGGCGACGCCGAAACTAGCTGGGACGATGGCCCAATCGAGCGACCCCAACTCGTGGGGATCGGCGATGTCATCGAGCTGGACCGTGCCTGAAACGCACGGCACGCAGGAGGCGATGCGCGTGGCTTGCGCGAAGTTGGGATCGGCGGCAAGCGTTGGCGCGATGTCGGCGGTCGTCGCCACGCGCAGACAGCGGCCGCCGACCGATTCGAGCGTGCGCGCGAATTGTGCGTAGGGATCGTCGTAGCGGATCCATGCGCCGCGCAGCTCAGGAAGCGCGACGGCGCGCGATGGTTGCGCGCGGACGTTGCGAAGGATTTCGTCGCGGCTGCTCATGGGCGCCGCCGTTTCTCGTACTCCGCGCGGAAGCTGTCGCGGGGGACTTCCGGGAGTTCGCGGTGGCGTCCCCAATCGTTGAAGCGGCTGTAAACGAGCGACCGCGGCAGCATTGACAGCGTGCGCCGCGCGAGGCCGCCGGCGATGCGATAGACCCGCGGATGGCGAAAAACGAAACCGGCCGCTTTCATCGCCATCCGCTTCGACCACGGAAGCATCCCGGCAGCGGTCAGCTTCTTCCGCCAGGTGAGCAACTGGTGATGCAAGTCGATTTTCACCGGGCAGACTTCCGTGCAGGAACCGCACAGGCTGCAAGCATGCGGGAGGCTTTGGAATTCCTTCATATCGCGCGCGGGCGCGAGAATCGAACCGATCGGGCCCGGCACCGAGGTCTGGTAGCTGTGCCCTCCGCTGCGGCGATAGACGGGGCAAGTGTTCATGCACGCGCCGCAGCGGATGCAGTGCAGCGAGCGGTGAAACTCTTCGCTGCCAAGCAACCGGGAGCGGCCATTATCCACCAGCACAATATGCAATTCGCCGCCGGGGCGCGGTCCGTGAAAATGCGACGTGTACGACGTGATCGGCTGACCCGTGGCGGAGCGAGCAAGCAAGCGGGTGAAGACGCCGAGATCGTTGGCGCGAGGAATGAGCTTCTCGATGCCGAGCGAGGCGATATGCAGCTTCGGCAGCGAGACGCCGAGGTCGGCATTGCCTTCGTTGGTGCAAACGACGATGCCGCCGGTCTCCGCGATGGCGAAATTGACGCCCGTCAGACCGGCGTCGGCGCGCA
>CAZUBB010000158.1:0-3376 GCA_964618485.1 uncultured Pirellulales bacterium | reverse complement strand
GACCTACTTCTTCTTTCTTAATGTGAATCGCCGGCAGCACGATGTGGCTGGGCGGCTCGCCGGCGAGTTGCACGATGCGTTCGCCGAGATCGCTATCGACGACCTCGACGCCGTGCCGCTCGAGGAACGGGTTCAGATGGCATTCCTCGGTCAGCATCGACTTGCTTTTGACGAGCTTCGTCGCGCCGTGCTTGCGGAGAATATCAAGGACGATCGCGTTATGCTCGTCCGCGTCCTGGGCCCAGTGGACGATCGCGCCGCGGCGCGTGGCTTCGCGCTCGAATTGTTCGAGGTAATCGGCCAGGCGCGACATCGTGTGCGCTTTGATCTGCGAGGCGGCCGCGCGGAGCGATTCCCATTCCGGTAGCGACTGCGCGGCTTTGTCGCGCTTGGCGCGGACAAACCACAGCGTGGCGTCGTGCCAGGCGGCGCGGGGGCGATCGGCGATGTATTTTTCGGCGAGCGGGGCGTGGTTCATGGTTGTCGCCCCGCGAGGATTTGCGCCACGTGCATCACGCGAAGCGGCTTTTTCTGCCGGCGGATCAGGCCGTCGAGATGCATCAGGCACGACATATCGTTGGCGGTGAGCACTTCCGCGCCGGCCGCGAGGTGATCCTGCACGCGGTCCTCGCCCATCATCACGGAGACCGCTTCCTCGGCGACGGCGAACGTGCCGCCGAAGCCGCAACATTCGTCGGCGCGCTGCAGAGGCACCAGCTCGATGCCGTCGAGCAGTTCCAGCAACTGCCGCGTCTTGCCGAAGCCGGGGGCGACGACTTCGCTCGGTTGCCCGAGCCGTAGTTCGCGCAGCCCGTGACAGCTCTGGTGCAGGCCGACGCGGTGCGGAAAGGCGCGATCGATCTGCTGGAGGCCGACGACGTCGACCAGGAATTCGCAGAGCTCGAACACGCGGCCTTTGAACGCTTCGAACGCGGGGTCGTCGTGGAAATAGTCCTCATAGTGATGCCGGACCATGGCGACGCAACTGCCACTGGGGGCGACGACGTAGTCAAAGCCGCGGAAGATTTCAAAAAACCGCCGGGCCAGCGGCCGGGCGTCGTCCACGCAGCCGACGTTGGCCATCGGCTGGCCGCAGCAGGTCTGGGCCGCGGGGAAGGCGACCTGGTAACCGGCCGCCTCGAGCAATTCGACGGTCGCCCAGGCCACGTCGGGAAAGAATTGGTCGACGTAGCAGGGGATAAAGAGACCGACCGTTCCAGGCATGACCATCGAGCCGCCAACGAGTAACACCGCGGATGCAGGCGAGCCCTTCAGTCTGGGTGGGATGGGGGGCGAAATCAAGTGGCGCTTGCGGGCGGCGTCGGCAAACGGCAGACCCGCGCGAAATTCAAGACGTTTCAGTCAGGCTGTTCGCCGCTCCTGTAACTCTGCATCCGCCTCCTCAGTAGCCAGATGGAATAGACTGCCATCCCACAGGCCAGGCCAATCATTATGCGCGGATGCGATTTAGCAGCGCCACTGATGCTGAGCAGCACAAGCACGGCGATGAACATGACATTGACGGGGTGCATCCGCCAATCGATCTTGCGTGGCTGTCTGCTGGCCTCTGGCGACTTGTACGGGTTCTCGTCCATCCGAAATCCCTAGCGCTAATCGAGGCGGCACGGCTCACTTAGACTTCGACTTCGCCGTGCGCTCAGCCTTCATCTTGCCGTACATGAGAAATGCGATGCATACTCCGCTAAGTACCGCCAGCCGAAATGGCAACGCTACCAAGTAGGGAACGCCGTATTCAATGCCGTAGTGATTCAGCACCGCGAACGTGTATTCCGGTTCGTCTGGCAACCCATCCGGCCTTTGCGGCGGCGAGACCAGCCACGCGATGGCCGCGGCGCAGGCCACAATCCAGAAAAACGTGCGAAGGTTGAAGCGGCGGGCCATCGTGAGATTCTAAATCAAATGCGTCGTGGTTGCGAGCAACGCAACCGCTAGGGCGAGGCGTTCCGCGTCATTATACTGATTCGCTTCGCCCTGACGGCTCAGCCGTTCTCCATCGGCGACGGAGTCGCCTCCCACAGGTCTTGCCCGAACGCCGTTTTTCTATGCACGTCACACCGCTCGATCTCAGTCGCCTCAAGGTCTTTCCGCTGAAGGACCGCCATCATTTGACGCGGGCGGAGGAGATTCTCATTGATCCCGATGCCGTGCCGAAACCGGGTTCGGCGGCGAATCAGGGGATGATCGACGATTGCGCCGCGCGGATTCGTTTTGCGAAGGAGCGCGGGGCGTCGATCATGCTGATCTACGGGGCGCACCTGTTGCGGAACGGGGCGGCGCGGATTCTCGAGCGGATGATGGCGCGGGGGTGGCTGACGCATCTGGCCACGAACGGCGCGGGAACGATTCACGACTGGGAATACGCCTGGTTCGGGGCGTCGACCGAGAGCGTCGAGATGAACGTCGCCTCGGGGACCTTCGGCACGTGGCACGAGACGGCGACGAACATTCACCTGGCGATCATGGCCGGGGCGCTCGACGGGCTCGGCTACGGCCGAGCGCTCGGGCGGTTGATTCACGAAGACGGCGTGACGCTCCCCACGCAAGAATCGCTGGCTGCCGAGATTGCAAAGCAACCGGACGATGTCTTGACCGGCGCGCGGGTCGATCTGCTACGGGCGATGCGCTCCCAGGGATGGCCGGCGGGGCGGATTGCGATCGAGCACAAGTGGAAGCAAGCTTCGATTGTCGCCCAGGCCTACCGGCATGGCGTTCCGCTGACGGTCCACCCGGGGATTGGTTACGACATCATCTCGAACCATCCGGTATTTAGCGGGTCGGCGATCGGCCGGGCGGCGGAGTGGGATTTCAAGCTGTTCGCCGGTTCGGTCGAGGGGCTCGACGACGGCGTGGTGTTGTCGATCGGCTCCGCGATCATGGGCCCGCAGGTGTTCGAGAAAACGGTGAGCTGCGCGAATAACCTGCGCTTGCAGGAGGGGCGCGAGGTGCTCAAGCGGATGTCGATCTACGTCGTCGACCTGCAGGAGTGGGGCGGCAGCTGCTACTTCCGCATGGGCGCGATCCGCGAGCAGCGCGCGCGCTGGACGCCGCCGGCGGCGCCCAGCAACGGGCCGCCCGGGGGCAAGTAGCCCAGCCCCTGGGCGCGCGCGCCAGGCCCGAAAATCCGCGGCTGGATTCGCGCTGGCCGGTCGGCCGCTAGGTGGGTAGCGGCCCAGGCCAGCGCGCACCAGCGACTCGATTTTGAGGCCCTACGGCTGAGCGGAAGTTAGGGAAGGCAACGTCCAAGAAACGGAAGATTAGAGCGTAACTTGGACAGTTTCACGTGAAACAAATGCTTGAAATCGCTGGGCTTACCCGGACCTACCGTTAGACGATCCCCCAGCCGGGGCGGCATGGC
>CAZUBB010000157.1:6372-11274 GCA_964618485.1 uncultured Pirellulales bacterium | reverse complement strand
TCGACTTCCGAGAGCGGAATCTCACGATGCCCCAGCAGTACGAACAGGTGATAAATCAGGTCGGCGGACTCGTGAACCAAGTGCCTCCGGCCAACATCTCCGGTTTCGCTGGCGGCCTCGATCACCTCGGCCGCCTCCTCGACGATTTTCTCGCCGATCTTGGACACGCCGGCGGCGAAAAGGCTCGTGGTGTACGACTTTTCGGGCGGATTGTCCCGCCGGTCCTCGATCACCGCCATCAGCCGCGAAAAAATGTTCGTCTCAACTGCCATAATGCCCACCCAAAAGCGAAGAAGTTCGCGGGGTTGACGCGCCTCGTGCGACCACGATGCGCACCGATTAAACTAGCGCGGACCGCCGCATTCTAACGTGCGACCAGTGCGGCCAGCAGTAGTTTCCAGCGTGGAATCGGGAGGAAAGCAATGGATTCGATCGTCGTCGTGTTCGCGGTCGTCGGGGTCATCCTCCTAGCGGTCGTCGTTCGCGGGTTCGCCGGCTCGCTCGACCATGAGCGGATCGGGGCCTACATCACCTCGAACGGCGGACGGGTGGAATCTATCCATTGGGCCCCGTTCGGCCCCGGCTGGTTCGGGGAAAAGAGCGACCGCATTTACGAAGTCCGCTACGTCGACAACCTGGGCCAACTCCACGACGCCCACTGCAAGACGAGCCTCACGACCGGCGTCTATTTCACGCAGGACCGTGTCCGCACGCCGGTCGCGGCGGCGCCGCGCGGCACGTCCCCCTTCCAGAACGAAGAAGCCCACCTGGCGGCCGAAAACCAACGGCTCCGGGAGGAACTGGCCCGACTCAAACGGGAGCGAGGTCAGGCGTAACGCTGCGTTTTGGCGATTTACCACGCCGCCTGGTAGATTTCCAGGATCTCCTCGCGCGACGGCATCCGCGGATTGACCCGCAGAATACGTTTCACGGCGAAGGCCTTCTCCGCAAAGCTCGGCAACTGCTCTTCTTTCACACCCAGCTCGCGCAAGCGGCGCGGGATTCCGATTCGCTCGCGGGTCTGCTCGACCGCCTCGATCGCCTGTTCCGCCGCGATTTCGACCTCGACTCCCACGACCGGCCGTCCGAGCAACTTGGCGACACGCGCGAAAGCCGCCTTCCGCGCCGGCAGGTTAAATCGCATCACGTAGGGGAGCAGCAAGCCGTTCCCCAGACCGTGCGAGCAATGGACCGCGCCGCCGATCGGGTATTCCATCGCGTGCACGAGCGCCACGCCGACGTTGGAAAACGCCAATCCGCCGAGTGTCGCCGCGAGCGCCATGCCGGTCCGTGCAGCGAGATTGTCCGGCTCCTCGACCGCCGCGACGAGATGCTCGCCAGCCAGCGAGATCGCCTTCTCCGCGATGCAATCCCCCAGCGGATGCTTGCCTTGATAGACGGTGCGCTCGCCCGGAGGCAACGGAAAATACTCGTTGTCGACCGCGGTATAGGCTTCAATCGCATGCGTCAGCGCGTCGATCCCGGCCTCGGCCGAAACACGCTTCGGGCAGCCCAGCGTAAGCAAGGGGTCGACGACCGCGAGCCGGGGCCGCAGGTGATTGCTCAGGATGCCGACTTTGACTTGCTGCTCCTGATCGGTGAGCACGCATGAAGCCGAGACCTCGCTGCCGGTGCCGGCGGTCGTGGGGACGCAAAGAATCGGCGTTACCGGCCCAGGGACACGATCGTCGCCGACGAAGTCGCGCGGCGAACCGCCGTGCGTGAGGACCACGGCCGTGATCTTGGCCAGGTCCATGTTGCTGCCGCCGCCGAGCCCCAGGAGCGAATCGGGGCGAAAGCGTTTGGCATGCGACAAGCAGCGATCGGCGACGGCGAAACTCGGTTCCGGCGCCCCCTTATCGAAGACTTCGACCGCTAGCCCCGCTTCTTCAAGCGGCAGCCGCACCTGCTCCAGGATTCCGGCCGCGGCCAACGGCGGATCGGTGACGATGAGCACGCGATGCAGGCCGGCCCGCGCAGCGCGATCCCCCAGTTGCTTCACGGCTCCCGGCCCAAAGACAATTTCGCCGGCGGAATGAAAGGTCCAGGTCGATCTCATGGCGAGGCCCCACGCCTAGGTGCGTCGAACTGCAACGACCCCCTGTTCCTTCGAAGTGTATTGAAGCCTACAGCGTTTCGCATGGCAATCGGCGAAAGAGGCAATCGTTGGCCTCATCCACCCAACGCGCGGCGCAAGTCGTCGAGTTCTCGCTGCTGGACATCGCAACGAGCGCGGACCTGCTCCAGTTCGTCGCGCAGACCGGCGACGATTCCGGCTAACTCCGCCACCTCGCGTCGCAGCGACGCCAGCTCCGGCGGCGCTGCCGCAACTTGCGGCGTCGGTGAATTCACCGGTGTAGGCGCCGGCGCTGCAGCGCGTGGCTCGACGCGCGGCGACGCGGCGGCGGCCAATTCGGCGCCATGCACGCGTTGGAAATCCGCTTTGACGCGCTCCAACTCGCGCGGCGGATAGAGTGTATGCGTTACGACGTGGCCGCGTCCTTCCGGCGAGAGCGAAATCACCAGCCCTTTCGCCTTGAGCGCATCGAGCACGGCCCGCAGCGCCGGCAGATCGGCGATCGGTTCCATCCGGGCGACGCGACCGCGCAGCTCGCCCTCGGTCTGCTCGCCGCGCAAGAGCAACTCGGTCATCACCGCGATTTCGGTCTTATCGACGCCGAGCCACTCGTACATGAAATGCCGGTATCGCGGTACGCGTCCGCCCCCTTGCACTTCGGCGACTGCCCCCAACCCGCGCAGACGGTCGAGGGCTTCCTGAACGTCGTCCTCCTCGACCTCCATCAGCGGATCGCGATTGCTTTTCTGATTACAGCCTGCGCGGAGCGCGTTGAGCGACATCGGATACGCATCCGGCGTCGTCTTCGCCTTTTCGACGAGCACCCCGAGCACGCGCCGATCCAGCGGAGGCAACGGCTGCCAACGCGGCGGAATTTTCTGGATGGGAGCGACGGGTGGTTGCATGAGGAGCGGAGCCAGGATCCAGGAGAACGGAGTTCGGAGTTCGGGGCGACGTCTTTTCTTCTCTACTTCTCTTCTTCTTTTCTCCTCTACTCCAACTCCTCCGCCAAAAACTCCTTCGCCGCCTTGACGGTCCTCTGCATTTCTTCGGCGGGGAAGCCGTGGCCGGCGCCGAGGATGAATTCGACGCGTCCTGGTACGCCGGCTTCGGTCAACTTGTTCGCCAGCGTGACGCCTTGCTCGTGCGGGACGAGCGGGTCTTTGGTGCCCATGAACGTCAGGCTCGGCGCGTCGCCGGCGTTCACGTAGGTGACTGGCGAGGCTTGAATGGCGAGTTCCCTTTTTTCCTCGCGCGTGCCGCCCAGGAAATTCTTTAGGATCCCTTGCGAGACCGGCGGTAGCGTCCCCATCAAGTCGGAGGGGCCGACGTAATTGACGACCGCCTGCACCTTGCTCGATTGGTCCTGCCAACCGCCTTCGCCTTCGAGGCCGTCCTCCGGATCCATCACGCCGAGCATCAATGCCAGGTGCCCGCCGGCGGAGCCGCCGATCGCGCCGATGCGGTTGGGATCGAGTCCCAACTCCTCGGCGTGCGCGCGCATCCAGCGCACGGCGCACTTGCAATCTTCGATTTGCGCTGGGCAGACATGTTTCGGCGCCAGGCGATAGTTGACGCTCACCGCCACGTAGCCCGAGGCGGCGAAATCTTTGGCGAACGGCGTAAAGTCTTCCTTCCTTCCGCCCGCCCAGCCGCCGCCGTGAATGAGAATGATCCCCGGCCTCGGCTTCTCACCCTTGGGCGGCGCAACCAGGTCCAGGAGCAACGTCTCATCGCCGACCTTGCCATACTCCACGTCGGTCTTCACATCGACGGCGAGTGGTTCGTCCGCTCGCGCGGCGTTCCAGCAAGTGCCCAGGACGACGGCCAACGCCCACGAATTCCGCCTGATGATTCGCCACATGGTTTGGGTCCAAGGAATGCCGATGCCGTTGAATCGCCGACCAATCGTGTGAGCCTAACCGCGCCGCCGGAAGCGTGCAACCAGCCCCGCTGACATGCGGGTTGGATGGCGGGTAGGATTGCCGCCGGCGCGCCGTTTCGTTCACGGTAATTACGGTGGGAGACTTATGTTTATTTTCGACGCTCACCTCGATCTCGGCATGAACGCTCTCGAGTGGAATCGCGACCTGGCGCAGCCCGTGGCGGCGATTCGCGCGGCGGAAGACGGCTTCACCGATAAAGTCGATCGCGGCAAGAACACCGTCGCCCTGCCCGACATGCGCCGCGGACGCGTCGGAATGTGCGTGGCCACCATGTTAGCGCGATACACGCGTCCTGGCGAACAACTTCCCGGCTGGCCGAAGAACCTGGTCCCCGGCTGGCGCAGCCCGGAGATCGCCTGGGCGATCACGCAAGGACAGCTCTCGTGGTACCGCGCGATGGAAGCCCGCGGCGCGATGTCGCAGATCGTCGACCTCGCTGGTCTAGAACGTCAGCTCGAGCTCTGGCAATACAACGACGCGCCCGCGGCGCCCCCGGACAGCGCGCCAATCGGTTACATCCTCAGCCTGGAAGGCGCCGATTCGATTCGCACCGTCGGTGACCTGGAGTTCGCGTACGAGCAAGGCCTTCGCGCGATTGGCCCGGCACATTACGGACCCGGCCGGTACGCGCAAGGCACCAACGCCAGCGGCGGGCTCACTCCTGAAGGTCGCGAACTGCTTCGCGGGATGGATCGCCTCGGCATCATCCTCGACGCCACGCACCTGTGCGACGAGAGTTTCTGGGAAGCGCTCGAACTCTTCCAAGGCCCCGTGTGGGCAAGTCACAACAACTGCCGCGCGCTCGTGCCGGGCGTGCGGCAATTCAGCGACGAACAGCTGCGTGCGCTGATCGATCGCGGCGCCGTGATCGGCGCGGTG
>CAZUBB010000157.1:0-6316 GCA_964618485.1 uncultured Pirellulales bacterium | reverse complement strand
CACATCTGCCAGCTTGCCGGGAATGCGCGGCATTGCGGCATCGGCTCGGACCTCGATGGCGGCTTCGGCCGGGAGCAGTCGCCGGGGGATATCGACACGATCGCCGACCTGCAAAATTACCACGAGGTCCTCCAACGCCGCGGATACCCGCAACAGGACATCGCAGGCATCATGCATAGTAACTGGCTCACGTTCCTGCGCCGCGCGTGGAAGTAATTCGCCCCCCATGCGGCACTTGCAAGCAAATCGTGTAATCTCGGCAACGCTGTCTCCGCTATGGCGTCACGGCCGCACCCCTGATGCGGCAAACCGCATCGATTTCCGACTCAACTCGAGTCGACTTTCCTTGTAGCGACTCTCGATCGCCAAACTGGGGGCAGTTAGGGTGAAGGCGGCACGCCGGCTTCACCCTTATGGCGACGAGAGTCGCTTTTTTGTTGCGCCGCGCGTGCTCTGCTAATCTGTAGCGCGCGCATTTTTACCTCCGGCCGCCTTGTTCGTCTTACTGGGCGAACGGACCGGAACCTCAAGGCGCGATCCTGGATGCCCCCTCGCGGTGAATGCCACGCTGGAACAGCTCGTGCCGCGCGTGTTCGGCTTCGCACTGCGATTGACCGGGGACCGCCACCGCGCCGAAGACCTGACCCAGGAGACGTTCCTGCGGGCCTGGCGGAGCGGACTGGCCCGGCGCGAAGTTGAACAGGCGCGGGTGTGGCTGTTTCAGATAGCCGCCAATGCCTGGCGCGACCAGTTGCGCCGGCAGCGACTCGCTCCGGAGCGGGCCGGACCGTTGGACCTGCAACAGCCTGGACTGCCGAGCGACCCCGGGCTGCTGGCCGAACAACGAGATGAAGTCGCGAAAGCACTCGCAGCGCTCGATGCCCTGCCGGGTCGACAGCGCGAAGTGCTGTATCTCTCCGCGTGCGAAGGACTCACCAACCAAGAAATCGCTGTCGTCCTCGATTGCACGAGCGACGCGGTGAAAACCAACCTATCCATCGCCCGGCGCAAGCTTCGCGAACAAATTCAACCGACGGCCCAAGATCTCCATGCCTGACGCCGATTGCACCCAACTTGACGATTACCTCGACGGCGACCTCGACGCCGCGGCGCGTCGCGCGTTCGAGGCGCATCTCCGCGCCTGCGATGCGTGCCGCCAGTCGGCCGCGTTCGCACAGCACACCGAGCAACTCCTTGCCACGGCGCGCCCCGTCGCGCCGGCGGGACTCGTGGAGCGCATCGATCGCCGGTTGCGGCGAGAACGGGCGCTGCAGATCAGCCAGCGTTGTGGACTACTAGCCGCCGCGGCGGTACTGATCGCGTTGGGGATCTGGTCGTCACGTGGACGGGTACAAGACGTCGTCCCCGTGGCACGGCCATCGCAGCAAGTCGCCGTCGCGCCGGAACGTGACGTGCAGATTCGTTTCGGCGAGGACGAGCGAGTGATCGCGATGCCGCTCAAAACGAAGAATCCCCAGGTCACCATCGTCTGGGTGTATCCCGAAGTGCGCCGCGTCGCGGCAAACGATGCGCTCGACGTAGAACCGCAAGCCAACTGAATTCGCGTGTTGTTTCCCTCACAGGAGAAATCAAATGACTTGTCCATCATGTTTCAGGGCGAAACGCCTCGTGCTGCCGGCGTTCCTGGCGATCGGCTGGCTGATCGCATCCGTATTGCCGGCGGCGGCGCAACAGCCCGAAGCAGAGCCACTGCTGACCGTTTATCACCTCCAGTTTATCGGGGCGTCCGACGCAAGTAACTTGCTAGCGGAGGTGTTCCCCGGCGACGAAGTTCGAGTTGCCACGGACCCGCGAACGAACTCGCTCATCGTCAGTGCACCTCCTGAACTGCAACGAGAACTCCAGGCCTTGTTGCAGTCGCTCGATCGCGACGATATCCGCCCAACGAAGCCCGACTTTCAACCGGTACAGGTTCGCGTTTTTTGGCTCGTGTCTGCTCCTGGAGGATCCGCGCCGCCCGACATGCTGAAACCAGTCATCGACGAATTGTCCGAACTGGGCATCACCGATCTCAAGCTGGCCGGTCGCATGTCCATCAACGTGGGGCGCGGAGGAAGGCCCTTCACGGTCAGCAGCCGCCCGATCGTGAGCGATCAAAACTTTGTGTTCTCGTTCGAAGGCGTCATTTCCGGCCAGCCGGACGGCGCTCTGATGATGGAAGCCCGCATCAAATGCCAGCAACCGGAGTTGGAAGGGGAGCGTCCGTTCGCCAGCCTCGATACGAACATCGAAGCGCCGCTCAATCAATTCATCGTGCTCGGCACGACGGTAGCGGCGGGCGCGGATTCGGTCTTTGTGCTGCAGTTAGTCCCGCGCTCGCCGCCCACGGAGAAGAAGTAACTCACCGCGGCCCTCAAACCGCCGCCGCCGCTTTCGGCGGCGGCGCGACTTTCGCCGGGGCGTGGCCTCCCTTCGGCGCGAACACCAGCACCGTCACGGCGCCGACCACAACGATGATCAACCCCGCGAAAAAGATGGGACTGACCGAGGCCAGCGATCCTGTGGTCAGGATCGTGGTCAACGTATTCACCACCGGCGCGCCACCGAACACCAGCGGCATCACGTAGACCGGTTTGCCGCCGTAGGTGAACGCCAGAATGATGCCGAGCGCGCCGATCGCTCCGGCCGCGCCGCCGGCCAGACTCCAGGCCGTGCCGGAGAAGTTGGTCCACTGGCCCGGCTCTGGCGAGACGCTCAGCACGGTGAGCGGCAGAATCACCGCGATCAAGAAGTACGCCAGCCCCACGCAGATAAATGGCCGCAGGCGGCTTCCTTGCATGGCCACCTGGCCTTTATGCAACACGGGCCCATAAATCCCCCAGCAGAGCGCGGTGACCGCGACCCAACTGGCGACCATCAGCATTTGCGACGCCGTGAGCTCGGCGGCGGCGCGCGTGGGGCCAGGCTTGAAGATCAGAACGGTCGCCGCGCCGGTGACGACGAGGATCAGGCCGGCAAAAAAGACCGGTCCCGCCTCTTTGTATGATTTGCCGAGATACATGGTGAAGAACGTATTGATCACCGGCGCGCCGCCGAATACTAGCGGCATCACGAAGATCGGATTTCCGTGATTCTTGAACGCCATGATGATCCCGAGCGCGCCAATCGCCCCTGCCGCGCCGGCGGCGAGGCTCCAGATCGTGCCCGTGATCGACCAATGCCCCGGCTCGCCGCGCGTCCGTAGCAGCAGGATCGGCACCAGAACGGCGATGCCGAAATAGGCCAGGCCGACGCAGGTGAACGGCCGCCATTGGCTGGGAATATGTGCGCCATTGACGATGGCCCCCATGTCATGCTGCCCTTGGTGCAGCATGGGACCGTAAATGCCCCAGCAGATCGCCGTCAGGGCGACGCTCAACAGTACGGCCAGCATGCCTCTCATCGCGGTCAAATCTCCACGTGCAGGAACGGCTCAGTCGGGCAATTTGCAATCTCGGCCCATCTTAACTCTAGCACCCGGCCCCCTCAACGCCGCCGGGCGGCCGCCGCAAGATGAAAAAGGCCTTATTTGAGCGATTTTGCCGCATTTCGGCCACGGAAATGGTGCGCGACGCCGATGCGAAAAAGGTCGTATCTCCGGGCGCTCACGCTTCCGGCTCTCAGTAATGCAAGGACTTCGCCACGTTTAGAGGGGAGCTTCCGCGCGGGCGATGACGACGACTGCTACCGCCGCGGCGCCGGCGTCGCGGACGACACGCGCCAGTTCGGTCAGCGTGGCCCCCGAGGTGAGGATGTCGTCGACAAGCAGCACGCGGGCTCCGTGAAAATCGCAATACTTGGGGCGACCAGCGCGGAACGCTCCGCGCACGTTGGGGCCGCGCTCGCGCTGCGGCAGTCCCGCTTGGGGGCGAGTCCATCGCTTGCGACGGACTGCGAACGCAGGCGCCGGGACGCACAACTTCTCCCCAAGCGTTTCGGCGATCGTCTCCGGACTATTCGCGCCGCGCCATGCGCGCCGCAGCCAAAACAGCGGCGTTGGCGCCAGCAAGTCCGCATTCCAGGCGTGAAGCGATGTGGCGTGGCGCTCGTAAAGCAAGCTGGCCAGCGCGGCCATGAGGATCTGGCCCTGGGGCCGCTTCCCGCGAAGGACCGCGTGCCGAAGTAGATCGTCGTAGGCGCCGAGCGTCCACGCCGCTTCATAGGCGGGGCGCCGCGCGCGGCATTGCTCGCAATCGGGCCCGCACGGCACGCCCGGCGGATAACGCAATCCGCACCGCGGGCAATGCTCGATGCCTAGCGGCGCTAGCATCACTGCGCACCGTTCGCAGAGCGTGCGCCGCGAGAACTCGTCCTCCAGGTCGCGATGGCAGAACGCGCACGCGGACGGAAATAACAATCGCGCCACGCTCGCGCCGCAATCGCAGATGATTTCGCCCAACGGGTTCATGAGAGAGACTTCGCGGCGCTCAAGAAACGGATGACGGCGAGAGCCATCATAAGTGAGACTGAAGTCGCGCGGCGAGCTGGGCGCAAAAAATAGGCCTCCGCAGGCGGGGCAGGAACCTGCGGAGGCCGTGTCTGAGTGGAGCAGAGCTCACACCCATGTCCTCAAAATAACAGAATGACCGGTTTTTGCAAGCAATTTACGGCGCTATCGTGAATTTTTCGCGTGGCGCAAACGCACTACCCATCAGTAGTAGTTGTTCTGATGCTCGCTGCCCCCTCCAAAAGCAGGGGTGCTTGATTGTCCGCCTTGCCCGAACGGCCTATACTGCTTCGGGGCTCCACATGTTTTGACCCCCGATTAGCGAAGTTATCCCCTCGATTTGGAGTGTCCGCATGTTCGGGCATCGGGCTTGGTTGATGCGTCCCGCGATGTTGTTCGCATTTGTCTGCGCCGTGTTTGCGGCGGCATCGCGCGGTACTCCCCCGGCCACGGCCGAAAAACCCGCGGCGAGCGAAAAGAAGGAGGCCGATCGCTTCCTGCGCCTCACGCGCGATAAGAAAGGCGTGCCGCGCACGATGGACACCGCCATCGTTACGTATGTCCCGGCGGACGACATGCGCGAAGGATTGAGCGTCGATCTCATCGGCGCAGTACACGTTGGAGAGCGTTCGTACTACGACCAGCTCAACAAGGAATTCGAGGGTTACGACGCGCTGCTCTATGAGTTGGTCGCGCCGGATGACGACGCCGTACCCAAGGCGGGCCAGGGGACGAGCAACGCGCACCCGATTGGTATGCTGCAAAACAGCATGAAGGAAATGCTGGAGTTGGAGCACCAACTGGCGCTCGTGAAATACGATCGACCGAACTTCGTCCATGCCGATATGTCTCCCGAGGAATTCGCGGAGACGATGGCCAGCCGCGATGAAAGTCTCACAAAACTCTTCTTCCGGATGATGGGCCAAGGCATCGCCCAACAGAGCAAGCAGCAGGCCCGCAGCGGGCGCTCCGCGGAAGCCGACATGATGGCGGCGATGTTCTCCAGGGAACGCGCGGTGATGCTCAAACGCGTGATGGCCGAGCAATTCGGCGACTTGGAAAGCGCGATGGCCGGTCTCGACGGCCCGGACGGCTCGACAATTATCACCGAGCGCAACAAGGTCGCGCTCGACGTGCTGAAGGAGCAGATCAACGCCGGCAAGAAGAAGATCGGCATCTTCTACGGCGCCGGACACCTGAACGACATGGACGAACGGCTCCTCAAAGACTTCAACCTCAAGCGCGGCAACACGCGCTGGCTGACCGCCTGGGACTTGCGCACGAAGAAGCAGAAGGAACGCGACGAGAAAGAGGCGCAGGCGAAAGAGTGAAATGAGTTGTGACTCGGTCTCCTGACCGTGTCACTGGGCGGGAGACCTTCGGTCGAGGCGGTGGCACGGTCGGGAGACCTTCGGTCGAGCGAGTGGAGCGGTCGGGAGACCGCTCCACAACAGCGTCGACCCTGATAAATCCCATCACCCGAATTCACGTGCGATCTGGTTCGAGACCGGCAGTGACATTGGCGTTAACTTTACGACTCGGCCAATCTATGAGACTACTCCGACTGCAATGAAGTGCTGTGGGGGCAATGGAAAATGGCCCGCAGAACTCGACACGATTGAACCGGATTTTACGTCGTGGAGATACTGGACGTCCGGCTATGTCTGGGTGTTAGACGTACCTTTTGCAGGAACACTCGACCTCTCGACGCGCCCTACTGGAGTTGACGAGATTATTGAAAGCGCTGTCAACCCCACTCACCCAGCACTTTCTCCAATTATCGATGCGCGACCCAGACGGGCGAAGCACTGAAAACGGCCCTGTCCTAATTCTTGTGTCGGCCGGGTCTTGGTGGGTTAGGTAAGGTGC
>CAZUBB010000156.1:0-11446 GCA_964618485.1 uncultured Pirellulales bacterium | reverse complement strand
CCCCCGCCCGCGGCCTGGCAATGCTCCGCACTACCTGACTTTGCAGTTGTCCTGGTCCGGTGACCGATTCTTTGGCGTCGGCCGCCGCGCCGCGTTAGAATGTTCCTGGCCAGCTCGGGGCAGCGGAACAGATTCTTCGGCGGCTTACCATGTTTTCAGCCAGGGTCGGGAAGCGGCAGTTGGCGGCGTTGTGCCGGCGATTGGCGACGTCGTTGGAAGCGGGGCTCGATATCCGCGGCATCATGGCCCGGGAGGCCGAGGGGCGCTCCGGCGGAGCCCTCCGCTCGCGGCTGCGGGACGTTCAGGACCAGGTGTCGCGGGGCGTCAGCCTGCGCGAGTCGTTGAACTCGACCGGCGACTATTTCCCCCCGCTCTTTCGCGAGATGGTCGCCGTCGGCGAGGCGACCGGCAAGCAGTCCGAAGTCTTCCGCCACCTGGCGGATCATTACGACCACCAACTGGCGGTGCGCCGCGTGTTCTTGATCGCGCTGGCCTGGCCGGCGTTTCAGTTGAGTATTGCCATCCTAGCGATCGCGGCGATGATCGTCGTGCTGGGATGGATCGCCAGCCGCAACAACGGCCAGGTGTTCGACATGCTCGGCCTGGGGCTGGTCGGTACGCCGGGGCTGATCAAGTATTTCGGCTTCCTCGGGACGCTCGCCGCGATCGGTGGGCTCGCGTACGTGGCGATCCGGCAGGGATGGCTGTGGGGGCGCGTGGTCGAACGCATCCTGCTGTACGTGCCGTTCGTAGGCGGCGCTTTGCGGGCGTTGTCGATGGAACGCCTCACCTGGGCGATGAGCCTCACGCTGGATACCGACATGGAGACAGCGAAGGCGGTCGGACTGTCGCTGCGAAGCTCGCAGAACGGTGTCTACGCCGACACCGAGCAAGACATCGCACGCGACATCAAGAGCGGGCGCTCGTTGACCGAGGCGTTTGAACGCACTCGCGTCTTCCCGAACGACTTTCTAGAAGCGCTGGAAATCGGCGAGCGCAGCGGAAGGATTCCCGAATCGATGCGGCACTTGGCCCAGCAATACCAGGACAAAGGGCGCGTGGCGATTCGCGCGCTCTCGGCCGTCGGATGGGTGCTGATGACGATGCTGATGTTCGGCATCATCATCATGATGATCTTCCGCGGCGCCATGTCCTACGTGGACATGATCAACAACGCCGCCAACGGGAAGTTCCCTTGATACTGCCGAGCGATTTCCCGCCGTAGCGAAACGCCCTCAAGACGTCGTTATTCACTGTCGCGTTTCTTCTTCGGCGGCTTGAGCGACTTCGTGACTTTGCGCAGCAGCTTCTTGAGCGCCTCCATCGGCAGCCCGACGACGTTCGATTCGCTGCCCTGCACGACGTGCAGCCAGTCGGGGCCGTCCTGGTAGCCGAACGCGCCGGCTTTTCCTTCCCAGGCGTTCGTGGCGAGGTAATCCTCGAGCGCCGCCGCTTCGAGCTTGTCCATTCGCAGCACCGTGCATTCCACGACCAGTTCCGGCGCGGCGCCGGGGACCGGCCAGACGCACAGCCCGCTGTAGACGCGGTGCGCGCGGCCGCTGAGAAACATCAGCATCCGACGCGCGTGCTCCACGTCGCGCGGTTTGCCCAGGGTGCGTCCTTCGCACTCGGCGACGGTGTCGCAAGCAATGACGATGCCTGACTCCACGCGCCGCGCGACGTCGGCCCCCTTTTGCCAGGCGAGTCGCGCCACGAGCATTTGCGCAGCCTCGCCGCCGGTAGCGCCATCTTCCGCCTCGGGAGCGGGCGGGACGACCGTGAACTCGTAGCCGGCGTCACGCAGGAGTTGCTGGCGGCGCGGCGAGGCGCTGGCCAGGATCAACGGCGGCGGTGGCGCAGAGGGCCGGGCGGGCATGGCGGCGGCTGGTTCGCTGGGGTTAGTGCGCAGGTTCCGCGCCCGAGGCAGCGCGGGGCGATTCCGGCGCTCCGTCGCCATTCGGGGATTGCGGCGTTGCGGCGGTCGCCGTCGGCGGCGCCGCGCCCGGTTTGGTCTCTCCACCGGTGAGTCGCCGGATCACGTAATAGAACGTGGGCGTGAGAATGACGCCGAACAGCGTGACGCCCAGCATGCCGCTGAACACGGCGACGCCGAGCGATTGACGCATTTCCGCGCCGGCGCCATGGCCGATCATCAGCGGCACCACGCCGAGGATGAAGGCGAACGACGTCATCACGATCGGTCTGAACCGAAGCCGGCTGGCGTTCACGGCCGCATCGAAGAGCGATTGCCCTTCGTCTTGCAACTGTTTGGCGAACTCGACGATCAAAATCGCGTTCTTGCACGCCAGCGCGACGAGCACCAGGAAACCGATCTGCACGAAGATGTCGATCGGCAGCCGCGCGATAAACATCCCGGTCACGGCGGCCAGAATGCACATCGGCACGACCAGAATCACCGCCGCGGGCAGGCTCCAACTTTCGTATTTGAACGCCAGCACGAGGAAGACCAGCAGCGTGGCGAGCGCGAAGACCATCATGGCGCCGCTTCCTTCCTGCTGTTGCAAGAAGGCGATTTCGGTCCATTCGAAATCGAGCCCCAGCCGCTGCGCGATGCCGGCGATCGTACTCATCGCGACGCCCAAGCTGGCCGAGGGGCGCGGCACCACGTTCACATCCGCCGCCGTGTACGTGTTGTAGCGCGTCACGATCACGGGGCCGGAGACATCGCTGATCCGCGCTAAAGTGCCCAGCGGAACCATTTCGCCTTGCCGGTTGCGGACGCGCAGTTCTCCGACGCTCGCCGCATCGGAGCGGAACGGCCCATCGGCTTGCATCCGCACCTGCCAGGTGCGGCCGAACTCGTTGAAGTTGTTGACGTACAGGCCGCCCATGTAGACCTGCAATGTCGTGAAGACATCCTGCACCGGCACTTGAAGCGACTCGCACTTCACGCGATCGATGTCGATGAACAACTGCGGCGTATTCGCGCGAAACAGCGTCATCGAACCCAGGAACATCTGCTGATTCTTGTTGATTTCGCCGACGAGCTCGTCGGTCGTCAATTGCAGCTGATTGAGGTCGACGAACCCGCGCTGCTCGTTCATCAGTTTCAAGCCGCCGGCGCTGCCGAGCCCTTGAATGGGCGGCGAGCGGAACACCTGCACGAGCGCCTCGTCCACTTCCTTGAGGCATTTGGCCTGAATCTGCTGCTGAATGGCGGCGTCGTAGGTTTCGTGGCTGCCGCGCTCCTCGAAGGAATCGAGAATCACGAACATCGACCCGAGGTTCGAACCGTTCGAGAACGTCAGGAACGATTGCCCCGAGACGGCGTTCGTATGGGCGACGCCTTCGATCGAGAGGCAGATTCCTTCGATCTGCTCCATGACTTTCGCGGTCCGCTGCACGGATGCGGAGTCCGGCAATTGCACGTTCACGAGCAGATATCCTTGATCCTGCACCGGAATAAAGCCGGTCGGCGACTTGGTCAACCCGAAATAGGTCGCGCAAAGTAACCCAGCGTAAACGAGCCCGACGATCGCCGTGATGCGCAGCGAGCGCCCGATCACGGCGCTGTAACCCAGCGTGAACTTGTCGAACAGCCGATTGAACCACTTAAAAATGACCGACAAGAACGCGTTCACCGGCCGAATGAAGAGCTTGCCAACGACGCCGCCGGCGATCGCCCCCGGCAGGAACGCGACGAACATCACCAGCCAGTTTTTCCAGGCTGGCGGCGGCGTGGTGTAAACGTCCAACTCCAGCGGCACGCCCAACGCGTGCGCGACCGGCGTCTGAAGAATGCGGCAGCTGATCCAACCGCCGAGCAGCGCGAAAAACCACCACGGCAGGGCCTCGCGTTGATGTTCGTGGCCGTGTTCGCTGGCCTCGCTCTGGAAGATCGTCACCGCCCGCGACGGCGTCAGCGTCATCGCGTTGACGGCGGAAATGATCATCGAGACTGAAATCGTGATCGCGAACTGCCGGTAAAACTGCCCCGTGATGCCGGGGATGAAAATGCTCGGCAGAAACACGGAGCAGAGCACGAGCGTGATGGCGATAATCGGCCCGGTCACCTCTTTCATCGCCTGGATGGTCGCCTCGCGCGGTTTCATGCCCGTGGCGAGCAAACGCTCGATGTTCTCCAGCACGACGATGGCGTCGTCCACCACGATGCCGATGGCTAGCACGAGCCCGAACAGCGTAAGGTTGTTGAGGCTGAATCCCAGGAGCGCCATGACCGCGAACGTGCCGATCAACGACACGGGAACGTCGATCATCGGCAGGATCATCGCCTTCCAATCCTGCAGGAAGAACAGCACGACGATGGCGACGAGAATCACCGCGTCGCGCAAGGTGTGAAAGACCTCGTTGACCGATTCCTCGATAAACGGCGTCGTGTCGTAGACGATCTGGTAGTCGACCCCCTTGGGGAATTTTACTCGCAGCTCGCGCATCTTGGCCTTGATGTCTTCGGCCACGGTAAGCGCGTTCGAGCCCGGCAACTGGAAGATCGCCAGTCCGACGGACGGCTTGCCGTCCAGCCGGCAAATCTGATCGTAGCTTTGGGCGCCGAGTTCGACCCGCGCCACGTCCTTGATCTTCACCACCTGGCTCGACGTGCCGGCGCCGTCTCCCGTGCCGACTTTGACGATGATGTTCTCGAACTCCTCGACCGTACGCAGGCGGCCGACGGCGGTCATCGGGAGTTGGAATTTCTGTCCGTCGGGCACCGGCTGCTGGCCGATTTGTCCCGCGGCCACTTGCACGTTCTGATTCTTGACCGCGTTCATCACGTCCACGGCGGTCAGGTCGCGCGTCGCCAGGGCGTCGGGGTCGAGCCACATCCGCATGGCGTAGTCGCGCTGGCCGAGGAACAGCAGATCGCCGACGTTTTTCACGCGTAACAACTCGTCGCGGAGCTGAATCGTGGCGAAGTTGCTCAAATACAAATCGTCGCGCGAGCCGTCCGGTGAGATCATGTTGATCACCAGCAGGATGCTGGGCGACTTCTTCTTCGTGCTCACGCCGAGCACCTGCACTTCTTCCGGCAGCTGCGGCATGGCGAGCGCGACGCGATTCTGCACCAGCACCTGCGCCATGTTCAAATCGGCGCCGACTTCAAACGTGACGGTCAGCGTGTAATTGCCGTCGTTGGTGCATTGCGACGACATGTAGAGCATTCGCTCCACGCCGTTGACTTGCTGCTCGATCGGAGCGGCCACGACGTCCGCGACCACCTGCGCGCTGGCCCCCGGGTAGGACGCGGTCACCTGCACGGTGGGCGGCGTGATCTCCGGATACTGGGCGATCGGCAACCGCGACGCGGCCACCGCTCCCAGCAGGGTGATGACGATCGAAACGACCCAGGCGGCGATCGGATGATCGATAAAAAACTTGGTCATCGCGTTAGTGCTTCCCGCCTTCGGATTGCGCGCCCGTTGGCTCTGGGGCCACCTGGATCGCCGGTTGTGCGGTTGGCTCGCCCCCCTGCATTTCCACGAGCGTCGGCGTGACTTTCATTTTCACGTCGGGCCGCAAGCGCTGCAGGTTCGAGACCACCACGCGGTCGCTGGGCAGGAGTCCGCTGAGGATTTCCACGAGTCCGTCGTGCTCTTCGCCCAGCTTCACATGGCGGGCTTCGACTTCATCCTTTTCGTTGAGCACGTACACGACCTTCTGGCCTTGATCGGCCACGACCGCTTCGCCTTTAATCATCACGGCGTCGTGCGGTTCGCCCATCGGTAGCCTCGCCCGCACAAACAGCCCCGGCGAGAGCATCCGGCTGTCGCTCGCGACGAGCGGATTCGGAAACACGCCGCGCACTTGCAATGTCCCCGTGCTCGGATTCACGCGGTTATTTACGAAATCGAGCGTGCCGATGTGCGGATAGCTCGTCCCTTCATTGCTCAGCCCCATATCGACCTGCACGGAATCGGGCTGCTCGCGCGCGGACTTCATCTTCCCTTCGCGAATCCGCTTCTGGATTTCCAGCATGCGGTTTTCGTCGCAGTCGAAATACGCAAACATCGGATCGACGGTGACGATCGTCGTCAGCGGTTCGCCGAGCGGGTTGTTGGCGGTGATCAGTTGTCCTTCGGAAACAAGGTTCCGCCCGATGCGGCCGCCGAACGGCGCCGTGATATTAGTGAACTCCAGGTCCAGCTTGGCCTTATCCACGTCCGCACGGGCGATCGTCACGCTGGCCTTCGCCTCGGCGAGGTCCGAGGCGATCTTGTCGAGTTCCTGCGGCGTGATGGTGCCGGCCGGCAGCTTGAGCGCCCGCTCCTGGTCTTTCGTCAACCGGGCGACCAGCGCCTCGCTCCGCTCCAACGAGCCCTGGGCGTGATCGAGTTCCGCCTGGTAGGGCCGCGGGTCGATTTCAAAGAGCGAATCCCCCTCTTTGACTTCGCTGCCGGGCCGGAAGTTGATCTTGGTCAGGTAGCCACTCACCCGCGCCCGGACGTCGACCGACTTCTCGGCGTCGGTGCGGCCGGTGAAGTACGCATAGTCGGTCACATTCTGCACGATCGGGAGCGCCACGCTCACGGCGGGCTCTGCGGCCGCGCCGCTGGGCAAGTGAGGTTCCTCGCATCCCGAAAGCGCGATCACCGCCACTGCCGACAAAAGCGCACCCAGGTAGGCCCGCATAGTGAAACCCATCCGCAAGAAATTGGTTTGGCCGCCGATCCACCGCTTTTCGCGCGCGAATAGCGTGACAAGTTCCGCGATTGTAGCATCCGCCATCGCGGCCGCCACCGGCGGAGCACACTAGTCCGACGCGCAAGCGGGGGTGCGAGGGCGATGGTTTCATGGAACGCATCGAACGTGAATCAACGCCAACTCTCCCTCGATAGTGCTTCGGGCTAGTAAGAGCGATCCCGCTCAGCCGGAAATAACCGCACTCTTTCCCCGGCTCCATCGCGGCCTTACACTCAAAGCGTCGCGGTAGGGCGGATCGTCAGCCCGAGCAGGGCGCGTTTCGCTTTCCGGCGGTGTCAGCACGACGGAACTGGAATCGAGGTCGCGGGAAGATGCCACGCATTGAGCGACGAAATTCTGCGCCGGGGCTGCATCATTCTCCCGCCGCCCCCTGGTCAGCCTGGCAATGCGTTTGGCTGGCCTGCGCGGCGCTTGCTCTGACCTTGCCGGTCGCCGGCTGCGGCGGCTGCACGCAATCCACGCCGCCGGGCAACACGGCCAAGACACCCGAGGAACTGGAACAAGAGCGCCGCGACCTTGCGGAGCGCTTGCGCAAGGAAAAGGAAGAAGCGGAAAAGCCTGACTACGAGCTGTTGCAACTCCGCACGCGGCCGAGCAGCCTGGCGACGATCGACAATGCCACCAAAGTAGGGCATTGGGGCAGCGCGACGATGGACGCGCGGTCCAATCGCGAAGACTTTAACGGGATGATGAAGGTCGAGGGCGTCGACCCGCAGGGCGAACCGCTGGTGCTCGATCGGACCGTCTACACGGTGTCGACCGAGCGCCCGGTTCAGTTGGCGAAAAAGCAGAAAAAGAACCTGGAAATCACGTATTTTCCGCCGACGAATACTCCCAGCTTCCGCCTGCGCACGTCGCTCCAGTTCCAGGGAGGGCGATCGGCCGGAACCGCGACGATTGACCCGTTGATCCTGATGCCGGAGCATCAGTATCACCTCGTGGTCCTCTCCGCGACCCCCGACGCCTACAGTTTCCTCAAGGCGATCCCCACGGTCCGCGCGCCGAGCACGCAGTTCACTGAGGCCGGCCAGGCCCCACACTATCGGATTCATAGCCCCACGGTCCGCAATTACGTCCCGCTGGCCTCCAGTGCGCTAAAATGGACGACCATCGCCTACCTGGTGTGGGACGATTTTCAGCCCGGCAAGCTACAGACGTCGCAGCAGGAGGCCCTCATCGACTGGCTTCATTGGGGCGGCCAACTGGTTATTTCGGGACCGAAGTCGCTCGATACGCTCAAGGGAAGCTTCCTGGAGCCCTATTTGCCAGCCGATTCCGGCGGCGCCTGGGAGCTCAATCAGGCGGAACTCGATTACCTGAATCGCGCCTTCCAGCGCGGCGGGCCGGCGCTGTCGGCCAAGCGACCCTGGAGCGGCGTCAAGCTCGCGCTGCGGCCGGAAGGTGCTTTCATTCCAGACAGCGGCGAACTGGTCGCGGAGCGCCGCGTCGGCGCAGGTCGGATCGCCGTGACGGCCTTCAGTCTCACCCAGCGTGATTTGCGCACCTGGCCGGGGATCGACGAAATGGCCAATTCCTGGCTCCTGCGACGCGATCCCAGGGTGTTCACCGCGGCCGTCGGCGTGGAAGGAGCGACCGTCGCCTGGGAGGGCACGCCGTTGCCGTTTGTGCCGGAAAAGGCCTCCAAACTGCGGTTTTTTACCCGCGATTGGCTCACCGACGCCGCCCGCAGCAAGTACACGGCCTCGCGGAGTGTCACGGAAAACCTCGGCCAAGCCGCAACCACGCCATTCGGGCAGTTCAACCCGAATCCCTATGGACCCGACATCGCTCCGCCCATCGGTCCGGGCGTGGCAGGCTGGAATGATTTCAGCGACGCCGCCGTATTTGCAAGGGAATCGCTGCGCACGGCGGCCGGCATCAAGGTGCCGAAGCGGGAGTTTGTTTTCTGGACCCTGGGCACCTACGTGCTTGTGCTCGCGCCGCTGAATTGGCTGATTTTCCGGATGGTCCGACGCGTGGAATGGGCCTGGCTGGCCGTCCCTGTGTTGGCGATTGGTTTTTCGATCGGCGTAATTCGACTCGCGCAGCTCGACATCGGTTTCGCCCGGTCTACGACCGAATTGGCCGTTGTGGAGATTCAAGGGCCGCATGCGAAGGGGCATGTGACGCGTTACACAGCGATGTATTCCTCGCTGGCCTCGAACTACGACCTGGAATTCGATGATCCCGGCGCGGTTGCGTTGCCGCTGGCCGCCGAAAGGGAACAGCTCACAGGACAATCGATTCGCCCGGTGACTTACTGGCGCGATTCGACTGTGAAATTCACCAACTTCGGCGTCGATTCGAATGCGACGGGCATGGTCCACAGCGAGCATTTCCTCGACATGGGCGGCGCGTTGCGCTGGGAGCCGTTGTCCGATGGCAGCGGGAAGGTCGTCAACGAGACCGAATACGAGCTGAAAGGCGCCGGCGTCGTGCGGCGCGACATCGACCCCCAGAAGCCCTTAAGTGTCGCCTGGATTGGCGATCTGAAGGCCGGCACTGCCGCGACCGTGCAGTTCGAATCCGTGAGTGAGGACGAAAAGGAAAAGCTTTTTCAAGGCGAGCGCGCCGAGGCGCCCCAGACCGCACCGCAGGATCTGCCTGGTCAGTTGAACGTGCGCCGGCTGGTCGAATTGGCCGAAACCACGCTCGCGCCGGGCGAGACGCGACTCATCGCCTGGACCGAGCAAGAGCTGCCGGGCATCGCGATCGATCCCCCCGCGCCGCAGAACCGCCAATTGAGCCTGATCGTCGCGCATCTCGATTACGGGGTGTTTGAGCCACCGCTGCCGGACAAGCAGGCATGGCTGCAAGTGGTGGACCCGAAGAACGCAAGATTCTTCCGTCCGGGCGAAGACGAGGACGAAGAATGATCCCACGCGAGGTGCGACGAAGAAGTCAGAAGTATGAATGACGAACGATGAACGGAATCAGAACTATCCTGGCTTCGCAACTCATTCCTGCTTAAGGCTTCTCACCAGATCCCATGATTGAACTGATCGATTTCGGCAAGAAATACGGCGATTTTACGGCGGTCGAGCGGCTGAATTTGAAAATCGAAGCGGGCGAACTCTTCGGCTTTATCGGCCCGAACGGCGCCGGCAAAAGCACTTCGATCCGCTTTCTCGCCACCTTGCTGAAGGCCACGCACGGCGAAGGCATCGTCAACGGCCACAGCGTGACGCGCGATCCGATGGGCGTGCGCCGTAGCGTCGGCTACATGCCGGACAACTTCGGCGTGTACGACGGCATGAAGGTCTGGGAGTTCCTCGACTTTTTCGCCGTGGCGTACCAAATTCCGCGCGGCAAACGCAAACACGTCATCAGCGACGTGCTGGAACTGCTCGACCTGACGCACAAGCGAGACGATTTCGTGAACGGTCTGTCGCGCGGCATGAAGCAGCGGCTATGCCTCGCCAAGACGCTCGTGCACGACCCGCCGGTGCTCATCCTCGACGAACCCTCCAGCGGCCTCGACCCGCGGGCGCGTCTGGAGGTCAAAGCGCTGCTGAAAGAGCTGCGCCGGATGGGCAAAACGATCCTGATTTCCAGCCACATTCTGACGGAATTGGCCGACACCTGCACCTCGATCGGCATCATCGAGCGAGGGCAATTGCTGATGCACGGGCCGATGCAGGAAGTTTATCGCCGGATTCAGCGCAATCGCATCCTGGAGATCAAGTTTCTGGAGCGCGCCGATATCGGCATGTCGATCCTTCGCAGCTTGCCCGAGACGCTCGACGTGCAAATCGAGGCGGATAACCGCGTCACGGCGGAGATCGCCGGCGACGACGCGCTCGTGGCCAGCCTGCTGGAGCGCCTGATCCGCGACGGCGTCCGCATGCACTCGTTCGCGGAGAAGGACCCGACGCTGGAGGACGTGTTCATGCTCGTCACGAAGGGGCTCGTAATCTGATTCACTGCAGCCGCATGAATGCTGCAGCGAGCCGGAAGCGTGAGCCCATTAGCAATTACTTTGCAAAATGAGCGTCGCAATCAAGGCTCACTATCCAACCTCTCCTTCTTCGTGCTTTTTGCGTTTTTCGCGGCTATTCCTCCTTGCGACGGACAGCGCATTGCAGAGGAGGAATAGCCGCAAAAAACGCAAAAAGTCGCCAAGAAGGACGAGAGGTTGGGAGCGCGCGAGGTGCGGCCGCTTTTACCCACTCGCAGAGTAATGGCCGTTGAGCATGAGCGCCCGGAGTTGCGCGCGGTTTTGCGCCGCGGCATATTGCGCAAGCGGAAATGTTCGCCGCAAAATGAACCGTTTGAGAGGGATATCGTAGGAGATTTGCGGCGAATTGGGGCGTTCGCAAAAAATTCCAGAATCACCCCTAGTCGATCGGGCAGGTGGCCGATACTATACCTCTCCCGACGCGAGATCACCGGCCTTGGCTGGTGCGAAAGCGGAGGGGTGAAGGGTTCAGGCGGAGAAAAAAATTCTCACTTGGTGGCTTGACACGCCGCCCCGTTCTTTTAGAATGGCGAATCCTTCGCGGGGGCCAACCGGACGCCGGTGACCTCCGCGAGTTTGATTTTGCTCTTTGACAATTTGGTAGAAGTTCCCTGTCGAATCAGCCGGCGTAAGACCGGAACCGACCGAGGCTTCGCGATGGCTTCACGACCATCCGAGGCAAATAGACTCGGTCACAAACCTGGTTCAGTTGAGCTAACTATCTGGAGCCGTAAGGCTTCAGTTAAGCAGCAATTAATTGAAGGGTTTGATCCTGGCTCAGAATGAACGTTGGCGGCGTGGATTAGG
>CAZUBB010000155.1:6600-11510 GCA_964618485.1 uncultured Pirellulales bacterium | reverse complement strand
TCGCGGGCTGGCTTGAGGTAGTCGCGCGGGTCGAACTTCTCGGGCGACTCGGCGAGAACCTTGCGAATCGCGCCGGTGATCGCCAGGCGGTTGTCGGTGTCGACGTTGATCTTGCGAACGCCGTGCTTGATGCCGAGCTGGATTTCCTCGACCGGCACGCCCCAGGTCTGCTTCAGCTTGCCGCCGTACTTATTGATGATGTCCTGCAACTCCTGCGGCACGCTCGACGAACCGTGCATCACCAGGTGGCAGTTCGGCAGCTTCTTGTGAATCGCCTCGATGCGGCTCATCGCCAGCACCTCGCCGTCCGGCTTGCGGGTGAACTTGTACGCCCCGTGACTGGTGCCGATCGCCACGGCCAGCGCGTCGACGCCGGTATCGGCGACAAACTGCGCCGCCTCGTCCGGATCGGTCAGCAGTTGATCGTGGGACAGCGTGCCGGTCGCCCCGTGGCCGTCTTCCTGCTCGCCGCTGCCATGCTCCAGCGAACCCAGACAGCCGAGTTCCCCCTCGACGCTCACGCCCACCTTATGGGCCATCTGCACCACTTCGCGCGTGACCTTCACGTTGTAGTCGTAGTCGGCCGGAGTGGCGCCATCCTCCTTGAGCGAGCCGTCCATCATCACGCTAGTGAAGTTGATATCGATCGCGCTCTTGCACGTCGCCGGGCTGTTGCCATGGTCCTGATGCATGGCGATCGGAATCTGCGGATTCAACTCCGCCGCGGCCAGCATCAGATTTCGCAGGTACAAATCCTCGGCGAACTTCCGCGCCCCGCGCGAAGCCTGCACGATCACCGGCGAATCGGTCTCCTTGGCCGCCATCATGATGGCCTGAATCTGCTCCATGTCATTCACATTGAACGCGGCCAGCCCGTACCCGTTCTCCGCGGCATGATCGAGCAACAGTCGCATAGGAACCAGCGGCATGATCCATTCTCCTCAGCATCAAAGTTTGATGTATGAAACGGCAGCCCAAGGGGGCCGGCCGGTGGGGATTTGCGATCTCGGACCTGCCGCAAGTGTAACGCAGAAGTGCCGCCAAGGGCAGGGTCGTCATCTCTCGCCTTGCGGCGGCTGCCGGCCGACCAAGACCGACGCCAGCAGCCCTCGAACTGCCTGAAGATGGGCTTCACCAACAACGCGCAACGCCGTACGCGTCGAGCATTGCGTCCCGGCTTACAATCGCTAGCCCCTCGACCATCGATTGAGCAACCAACAGTCGATCGAAAGGATCGCGGTGGTGAAAAGGAAGCGAGGCAACGTGCTCGACATGGCTAAGTTCAATGGGCAGTATCTGGCATTGCGCGTTTGACAGCCCCGAGGCGATCATCTCCGAAAACGGAATTGCCAGCGGCAACTTCCCGATACTGCACTTCACCGCCATTTCCCAGACGCTGGCAATGCTCAAGTATTTCGTCTCGGCCGGATCCATAATGATCGCCAGCGCCGCCGGCGAAAGTTGTGGGTCGGCCGCAGAAAACAAGAGGAAGGCATGACTGTCGAGGAGTACGCTCACTCCATGTATTCCCGAAAATCATCTAGAGGCGCGTCAAAATCCACCGGCACATGAATCAGCCCCTTGGCCCATCCGTAGCCAGCAGCGGCCGGTTTTTCGTGGGGTTGCACGCTGGCCGGACTTTGTGCCAACAGCTTCCCCACCAGGCGAGAAACCTCCCGCAATTCCTCCGCCGGGAGCCCTTCGATCTCTTTTTTAATTCGAGCTAAGTCGCTGGCCATACCCCAATTATACCAGATTTCGTCCCGCCGGTTCCCCCATTCGGCGACCGCGAATCGCCCCCATCTACAAACCACAGCCCGCAACCCCTAAACTCCAGGCTGCCAGACTCGCGCCCCCTCCTGACTCCTGACTCCTGACTCCTCCCCCCGTCCGCCATGTCCCCCGCCTACTTCCGCGTCTTCCTAACGTTTGCGCGCAACAGCCTGGTGCGGGATCTCACCTTTCGCTCCAACTTCCTTATCAACGCGCTCACTAGCGTCTGCTGGATGGGGATGAACCTCGGGTTTTACGTCCTCGTCTTTGAAACCGTCCGGTTCGCCGGCGCGGAGTTGAATCTCGGCGGCAACGGCTGGGGGCGGCACCAGTTCTTCGTGTTCATCGCCACCTCGATGATCATCAACAGCCTGGTGCAGACGTTTTTCATGCCGAACGCCGAGGAGTTCAGCGAACTGATCCGCACCGGCGGCCTCGACTTCGCGCTCCTCAAGCCGATCGACACGCAATTCCTGATCTCTCTGCAGCGCATCGAATGGGCGTCGCTGGCCAACTTCGTTTTCGGGCTCTTGCTACTCGGTTTCGCGCTGTCGAGTCTCGACTTCACGCCAGGTCCCGTGTCGATCTTCCTGTTTTGCGTCTACATCCTCTGTGGCGTGGCGATCCTCTATAGCCTCACCGTGTCGCTGGCGGCGACCAGCATCTGGCTCGGGCGCAACCAGTCGCTCTACGACTTCTGGTTCTATCTCACCAACTTCTCGCGCTATCCGATGGAGATCTATGGCGCGAACGGCAACCTGATGGGCCTCGGCCTGCAGTGGTTCTTCACCTACCTGCTGCCGGTGCTGATCGTGGTCAACATCCCCGCGCGGCTGATGGCCTGGCCGCTGGAAAAACAGTCCTGGCCGCTGGCCCTCTTCACGCTGGCCGCCACGGCCCTCAGCCTCTGGCTCTCCCGCTGGATCTTCCGCCGCGCACTGCTCAGCTACCGCAGCGCGAGCAGCTAAGCGCTCAACATGGAGCCGGAAGCGTCAGCGCCCGGAGTAAACGCGCTGAGCGCAAAATGAAGCGCACTCAATTCAAGCAGCCCACGCGCTCAGAAATAAACCACCCGCTCCCCATCGGCGCCGATGCCGTTCGGCAAAAAAACTTCGCGGCGGTTTTCGACGCCGTCGACGCTCACTACGATAATCCCATGAGTCGGCGAAACGGGTTCGCATACGTCGCGCAACCCGACTTCGCCCGGTCCGACGCGAGCAAGCGCATATTCCTGATCGCCTACGAGGAGCCGCAACTTAACCGTCGCCGAATGTCCATGAACGGAGATCATGTGTGCATACTCCCGACGAACAACTAAAGTCAGCCGCAGAATCCTACGCAAATCCTAGAGCAATCGACGTTCAATTCCAATCGCCGCTTGGCTTCGGTTCCGACGGAACCGTCTGGCCGACGTCCCGCGGCTCCGCACTCAAGATACTCTATCGTAACCACAACTACGAAGTCGAGCGCGACTGTTATCTGCGACTTATGGAGGCCGGCTGGCGGCGGCTGGGGACACTCAACATCCCCCGACTCGTGGATTACGACGATCAGCTTCTGGCCATCGAGATCGAAATCGTCGAACCTCCCTATCTCCTCGACTTCGGCAAAGTCTACATCGACCAGCCGCCGGTTTACTGGAACGACGAGCAGTTGATGGCGAACTTCTACGAGGAGAAGGCCCCGCTTTTTGGGCGCAACTGGCCGCGCGTGCTTTTCGCGATGGCGTCACTCGAACAAATCGGCATCTACTACGTCGACCCGCGCCCTCAGAACATCTCCTTCGGCGACGAAGACGATGTCGATGTTTAGGCGCCATCCCCGCGCAAACTACCGCCCCCGGTCCGCCAGCATCGCAATCTCCAGCCGCGCCAGCGCGTCCACTAACTCCCGCGCCGTCGGCCGCCGGAGCGGTTCTTTCGCCAGCATCGTCGCCGCGACGCGGCACACCTCGATCGGCGTCCCGGGCCGCAGCGAGCGCAACTGCGGCGCCGTCTGATGCACGTGCGCGGCGGCGATTTCCTCCAGGCTCTCGCCTTCAAACGGCAACCGCCCGCTTAGCAGCAGGTACAGCACGACGCCGAGACTATAGACATCGCTTTGCGGAGTCACGCCGAGCCGCGAAGTGAAACGTTCCGGCGCGGCGTAGTGCGGCGTCCCCAACCAATGCCGGGCCGATAGCCCCGCCTCGTCCTCGCGGTGGCAGGCAAAGCCCAGATCGAGCAACGTCACGTGCCCGGCTGGCGAGAGCATCAGATTCGCCGGCTTCACGTCGCCATGCCGGTTACCATGCTCCGCTAGCGCCGCGAGCGCCGCTGCTGCCTGCCGCGCGATGGCGAGCGCCACCGGCAACGCGAATCGCTGCCCCGCCGCCAGCCGCGCGCCGAGCGTCGCTCCCTCGTACCACGGCATCAACAGGTACGGCGTCTCCGACGAAAAATCGGCGGCCAGCACGGCTACCAGATTCGGATGCGCGATCTGTCCGGCAATTTCCGCCTCGCGCCGCAAGAGCGCCGCGCAAGCCGCCGCATCACGACGATCCATGCGCGCGACCTTGACGGCATAGTCGGCCTCCGCGTCGACCCGGCCCGTCGGTCGCGCGCGAAAGACCGTTGCAAACTCGCCGCGACCCGCGAGCGCAACGAGCTCCCAGTCGCCCACGACCTGCGGCGCAACCGCCGGCAACGCGGCGGCACGGGCGTTCGATCGGTTGGCGACCAGCGACATGGTAGTGCGACCGCCGTGCGGCCGTGGAAGTGTCATTATTGCTTGCTTCGGTCCGCAACCAACCGCGGGTGAGACTTGCCCCTGTTGAGCGTCCCATTTAGAATCGCCGTTTCCGGCGGAATGGCCGCGCTACTTGGCGGGGCGCGCCGGCCGGGACCAGGCAAGGTCGAACGATTGTAGGAGGCGACTCCGTCGCCGAAGACTCCGTGACGCGCGATCGTAGCGTCGCGCGTTCAGCGCGGCGTCCCAAGCGGCGTCGAAGTCGCCTCCTGCACACCGATCTTTTCTCCCATTTCTCAGGCATCGGGTTGCTTTCGCGACCCACGGCGGAGGTACGGCGGATGAATGCGCGTCTGAAAAAGGCGGTCGCTTGCGGCTGGCTGCTGGTAAGCATTGTCGTTTGGGCCGGC
>CAZUBB010000155.1:4279-6590 GCA_964618485.1 uncultured Pirellulales bacterium | reverse complement strand
ACGCCGAAGGCCGAGGACGGCGCGGCCCAGACCAACGCCGGTTCCGGCAGCGGCGAAGTCCGCCGCCTGATCATCCTCACCAACGGCGACGACCCCTTCTGGGACGCCATGCGAGCCGGCATGGAGGACGCCGAAACCCAACTCAATCTCGCCGCCGCCGGCTTCGACGCCCAACTCGATAAGAACGACGGCTCCGATAAAGGCCAGGCCGACAAGCTCCAGCAATACGCTAACCAGGGCGACATCGCCGCCGTCGCCATCTCGGTGATCGACGCCAAGAACGTCGCCGTGGCCGACGCGATGCGCAAGCTGCAAGAGCAGGGCATTAAGGTCCTCACCGTCGACTCCGATGTCGATCGCCAGCGCTCCGGCGACGCTCGCTTCGCGTATCTCGGCACGGACAACATTGAAGGGGGCCGCGAGCTCGGCAAGGCCGCCCAAGGCCTCCGGCCCGAGGGCGGAAAATACGCCTGTTTCGTCGGCCACAAAAGCGCCGCCAACGCCGTCGAACGCATCACCGGCTTCGCCGAGGGCGCTGGCGACAAGTTCACGCCCGCCGAAGACACGCTCGGCGATGAAATGGATCTTTCCGTCGCCGACAAAAATGTTCGCGACGCGCTCGATCGCAATCCCGACCTCAACGTCCTCGTCGGCATCTGGGCCTACAACGCCAACGCCATCGCTTCCACCGTCCACGATCGCGGCGTTCGCGACAAGACCACGGTCGTCACCTTTGACGCGCCCCCCAAGGCCCTCGTCCACTTCGAAAACGGCCTCATCGACGCGATGGTCGTGCAGAATCCGTATCAGATGGGCTTCGACGCCACGAAACTCATGCAGGCCCTCGTCGAAGACGACCAGGAGACGGTCAAAGCGATGGTCCCCGAAGACAAAATCATCGTCACCGGCCTCAAAGTCGTCGTCCCGGACCAGGGCTCGCCGCTGAAAAAAGAAATGTTCGCCCCCACCACCGAATTCCTGACCTTCAGCGAATTCAAGAAGTGGCTCGAATCCAAGAAGCTGAAAGGCTCGTAAGCGAATCCGCCAGTATTGCACCATAGAAATCGTTGTGGCACGGTCTCCCGACCGTGCCACCACCCCGACCGAAGGTCTCCAGCCGTCTTAACGAAACGTCGCGTAAAAAGCATTTAGAGCCGGAAGCATCAGCGCCCGGAGCACCCCAAGTTTGTCGCGCACCCCGCTCCGGGCGCTCACGCTTCCGGCTCTCGCATTCATTCTTTTCTCCTTTTCTTCTCTTCTCCTTTTCTCCTCCGCCCCAGTGTCCTCCTACCGCAACGAACTCGGCCTCCTCCTCGCTATCGCCGCGGTCGTTGCTGTCACGACGTTCGTGAACCCGGCGTACCGCCTGAAGCCGGCCGATAACGCGCAAGAGATCATGCGCCAAACCTCGCTGCTGGGCATCTTCGCCCTCGGCGCGGCGATCGTCATCATCTCCGGCGGCATCGATCTCTCGGCCGGCTCCGTGATCGCATTCAGCGGCTCCATCTGCGCGCAGACGTTTTATCTCCTCGCCGCCGACGGCAACCGCGGCATTCCTGACACCACGCATCTCGGAACCGCCGTGTTCGCTGCCGGAATCGGCGCCGCGATCGCCGTCGGATTTCTGATTGGCACCATACACACCTGGCTCATCACCATCGTCGGGCTTCCGCCATTTGTTGCGACGCTCGCTTCGCTGGTCGGCCTGCGCAGCCTCGCCAAGGTGCTCAATCAGGAAATCACCGCCTCTCTCGGCAATCAGTCGACGAAGCTCAACATCGACGACCGCGCCTTTATCGCCCTCGGCCGCACCTGGTGGATCCCGCTGGTGATCTTCCTCGTGCTCGGCCTGCTCGCCTGGATTCTCATGAACCGCACGGTCATCGGCCGCCATCTCTACGCGATGGGCGGGAACGAACAAGCGGCCCGCCTCAGCGGCATCCGCACCGATCGACTCAAGTGGCTCGCCTACTGCCTGGGCGCGATGACCGCATCGATCGCCGGCGTGCTCTACACAGCCGAAGTCGGCATCGCCGATCCGGTCACTCAAGGCCGCGGCTACGAGCTCAACGCTATCGCCGCCTCGGTCGTTGGCGGCTGTAGCCTGCAAGGCGGCGTCGGGCTGATCCCCGGCGTCATGCTCGGCGTGCTGTTCCTCCGCGTGGTGATCGACTCCGTCGCCAAGGTCGTCGGCTCCGGATCCGACGACTACGAAGGCCTCATCGTCGGTTTCCTGGTCGTCCTCGCGGTCACGTTCAACGAACTCCGCTCGCTGCGCGAACTAACCGAAAAACGCTTCTTCCCCGGCCTC
>CAZUBB010000155.1:0-4269 GCA_964618485.1 uncultured Pirellulales bacterium | reverse complement strand
GGGATCACGGTCCCCACGCTCGCCCTCTTAGTCGGCAGCGGCACCATCGTCGCCGCCGACCGCACCAAAGGACTGACAGTCGGCCTCATCATGCTCGCCCTCCTCGGCGCAATTAAGATTTGGGAGGAAGCGAGGAAGTAGCTGCTGGGGGAGAAGAAAAGAAGAAAAGAAGAAAAGAAGTTTGCAGATCGACTGTTGACTCTCGATTCTTGCTCCGAACTTCTGGCTCCTGGCTCTTCCTCAACACCATGCCTTCCATCTCCATCCACCACGTCTCGAAGCGCTACCCCGGCGTCACCGCGTTGGATGATGTTTCCTTCGACCTCCTGCCCGGCGAATGCCACGCCGTCGTTGGCGAAAACGGCGCCGGCAAGAGCACGCTGATGAAGATCCTCTCCGGCGTCATTCCCGATTACGAGGGGGAATTGCTCATCGGCGGCGAAGTGCGGCGCTTCAAAGGAACCCGCGACGCCGAGGCGGCCGGCATCGGCATCATTCACCAGGAACTCAACCTCGTCGAACAACTCTCGGCCGCCGCGAACATCTTCCTCGGCCGCGAAAAAAAGAACGCCGTCGGACTCCTCGACGAGCGCGGCATGGAGGCCTCGGCCGCCGCGCTTCTCGCGCAACTCGAATGCCACGTCGGCCCCCGCGCCAAAGTCGGCACGCTCCGTGTCGGCGACCAGCAGCTCATCGAAATCGCCAAGGCGCTCTCGCTCGACGCCGAAGTCCTCATCATGGACGAACCGACGAGCGCCCTCACGGAAACCGAAGTCGCCCGGCTCTATCGCGTCATCGCTAAACTGCAGGAACGCGGCGTCACGATCGTCTATATCTCCCACAAGCTCGACGAGGTCTTCCGCCTCGCGCAGCGCATCACGATTCTCCGCGATGGAAAATTCGTCCGCACGCTCAACCGCGCGGAGACCAACGCCCAGGAAATCACGCGCCTCATGGTAGGGCGCGAAATCGCCTCGCTCCAGCTAGGCGAGGCGCGCCATCGCGCGCATGAGATACTCCGCGTCGAACACCTCTCGCTGCGCTGGCCCGGTCACGCCCGCGGCTGGCGTTTGAAAGACATCTGCTTCACGCTCCGCCGCGGCGAAATCCTCGGCTTCGCCGGCCTGATGGGCGCAGGCCGCACGGAGTTGCTGGAGTGCCTCTTCGGCGCGTCGAGCGAGCGTCCCTCGGGCCGCATCCAGCTCGACGGCGAGCCCGTCGAGTTCGCCACGCCCGCCGCCGCGAAACGCGCCGGCATGGCGCTCGTCACCGAAGACCGCAAGCGCCTCGGCCTCTTCGCGCGGATGAACGTCGGCGAGAACATCTCGATGTGCAACCTCCCCGAGGCGACCCGCGGAGGGCTGCTCAGTCGATCCCGCGAATGCCGGATGGCCGAAGGGAGCGTCGCCCAGCTCGGCGTAAAGACCGCGGGCATCCGCGCGGCGATCACCAGCCTCTCCGGCGGCAATCAACAAAAAGCCATCATCGGCCGCTGGCTGCTGACCCGCCCCAAGGTGCTCCTCCTCGACGACCCCACGCGCGGCGTTGACGTGGGCGCCAAAGCGGAACTCTACCAGCTCATCGACCAGCTTTGCCGCGAAGGCCTCGGCGTGATCGTCACCAGCAGCGAGCTGCCCGAACTCCTCACGCTCTGCGACCGCATTCTCGTCCTCTGCGAAGGCCGCATCACCGGCGATTTCGAACGCGCCGACGCCACGGAGGAACGCATCATGGAAGCCGCCACCCACCGCGAAGAACTCGCGACGGCAAACTAACGCGCAACGATAGTTGCCGCACGGTCTCCGGACCAATGCTGTCAAGATCTTGAGTTTGCCTAAGTCGTTGGCAATTCGGCATTATCTTAGCGTGCTTGGTGGGGAAACTCATCACGCGACGGCGCTGGAATGGATGCCGAAGCGGTGCGTCTTCGACGAGCGGCTTCTAGCCGGCGTGTGGGACGGGCATCGCGGGCGATGCTTCGAGGACGTTACCTTCCCAACGTTGGTCCATCTTGTGGCCGACGACCAGCCCCAACGGGGCGACACTCGGCTACGGCCGCTCCGCCGCTCGGGCCTGCAAATCCTCACCATTCGGCTCTGCGACTTCTTGCATTGGATCAAAGACGAATTCACACAATTCCAGACCGCAAATCGGCAATTCCGCAGTGCCGAATACGCGACCGTTGAATTCCGCCCGGACGCAGGCATCCGAATCCGCCGGACCGGGCATGACGTCGGCAATCATATGCGCCTCGCGGCCATCGAAGTACCACGGCTCTACTCCATGCTCGCCGTCATCAAGCAACAACATCAACACCCCACGAACTTCGCGATACGCATGCGCCGATTTATATGGCCGCCCCAACGCGACCCGAGAAACGCCCTCGCCGTCGTATTTCCAGAGCTCCGATTTCTCGTGATCGCCGATGGAAAAATAGAGCGCATTTTGAAAAACACAGGAGGTCCAGCAACCTTGATAGGTGCCCAAATCGACCGCCTTTTTCGTCGAATCGCCATCCCAAGTCCAAAGATCATTGGGACCGCTTGCAACTCCGGCGGAAAAATAATAGCGCCCGCGAAAGAACTGTGCCGGCACGTGACCTGGCGCGAGGCGTAGATTCTCGGTGACGCCGCGACAAACGTGCGCCCCGTCGTCGTCGATCTGCCGCCAATCGGCGAACGGAGCCTGAGCTATGGCGTACAACGAGCCCCCCAGAACTACCGGTTGAAACCAGCCTACGCCGCCTTCCGTCAACTGCGCAACGACGGTGTTGGATTTGCCATCGTAGCGGCGGAGCGTTTCGCCTTGATTGTCCGTTTTCGGCCCAAACTTCGTATCAATGAAGTAGACGCTGTCCTGGTAACGCATCAGATTCGCCGAGAATTGTCGATCGCATGATGCGTCTGGCACGCGCCGTTGTGTTGTCCCGTCGAACTCCCATAGCTCTTTCCGCGGATTCCCATCGTTACGTGCGGGTGGCGTTACCGTGTAGATCAAGCGATCATCCAGCGAGCTCAATTCGGGCCATTCTTCTTCTTGAGGCGACGTCATGTCGAACGCCGGCTCGATCGAGTCGCCGTCATAGCGCCAAATCCGTCTCGAAGCATTGGGATGCTTCGCGGAGAAGTACATCGCCTCGCGCCACACGACGGGAATATGTGGCGACGAACCCAACTTGCCAGGCCAAACGTCTGCCGCGAGTTCGACGGTGATCTTGAGTCGCTTCTCGGCCCCATTCGCCGCGCCATCCTGATCCAAGTCATCGCTCCATGCCCCCGAAATCGGCGTCGAAACAAGCACCGCCCAGAGAATGAGCACGGCTTGCCTTGTTCCGGCGGCGCGCTGTGAGCATGGCTTCATGATTTATCCCAATCCTGAAAAAAATGACTCGCGAGTCGCGATACTTGGCCGAGTCCGTCGTGGCGCAATAAAGCCGACGCGCACTTACAGGCCAGTGTATCCACGCGCAGAAGCGGTTGCCAACTAGATCAGAGGCGCTCGTCCGTAGGAATTCCATCGCGCGGCCTAAATGGATTTGCAGCGCTCACGAAATCCAAACAGGTTGAATTTACTCACGACCGCCGTAGAAACGGATGCGTGAGCGCCGAAGTGAATTGCAATGGCAAGCCCAAGGCGCAACTCGCAGCCCCAACGGGGCGACACTCGGCGAGCGTCATCGCGCGTTAACGTCGGCGTTCTTAGCACGGCGCAGCCATAGCAGGGCGGGCCGGCGCGCGAGATGAACCGCCCTGCGCGCAACATGCTTCCCAGCGCAACCGGGATGCAACGCGCCCCAACCAGGCCCGCCGCGGCACAACGGCGGGCCTCACCCCATCAACCTGCAACCGCCTTGTATGACGGACCGGTGGCTCACGAAACACGTCCTCGCGCGCGGCCCGCCCTACAAAACTCAGCGCCTTCGCGTTTCCAACGAACGACGCCTCCCACGCCAAGCGAAAAAACCCGGCCGGGATCGAACCCATGAAAAAACTTCGACCCCAGCCGGCCCCACTGAGAACTGAAAACTGAACACCGAAAACTCGCGTTAAGCCACCAGCCGAATCGCTTCCACCACTTCCCCGCGAATTCCGCAGATAAACTCCTCGAAGATTCGCAGATCGAGCGCCGACGCGCTCTCCGCTTCCGGATGGAATTGCGTTCCCAGCGCGAACCAGTCTTCTTGCGTGCTCTCGATCGCTTCCGCCACGCCGTCAGGGCAACGGGCCGTGATGCGGAAGCCGGGCGCCACTTCGTCGATCGCCATGTGGT
>CAZUBB010000154.1:0-11541 GCA_964618485.1 uncultured Pirellulales bacterium | reverse complement strand
CGACCGGTTCAGGACGACTGGTGCGCTTCGAGCCGGAAAAATACCGCGTGCCATATCTGCATCAGGCCGTGGAGAAGAAGTCGCCGCGCCCCGTCTCGGAGTTTATCGAAGACTACGCGCGGGAGGGCGCACGCTATCGCGTGGAGACAATCAGCACGCTGCGGCGGGTAATTGGCTGCGCGACGGACTCCGAAATCAGTTCGCCGCCAAGCGCCGACGTGCCCGAACTCGAGAAGCGCGCCGGACACGAGGCCACGCTCTTGGCGGAGTGCCTGGCGCGGGGCGGCAGCGATCGGCGCGAGGGCGTATTCGTCTTGAATCCCTTGAGCGCGTCGCGCACGGAAGTCGTTGAGTGGCCCGCGTCGTGGGGCCGTGCGGCGACCGATCCGGCGACTCCGCAGCAGGTCGACGGCGATCGCAACTTGGCGCTCGTCAGCGTGCCGGCGATGGGCTACGTGTGGCTGCCGCTCGAACCGCCGCGTGCCGCGTCGCTGGAGCAGGGCGCCGCCAGCATGGTCGAAGGGCGCACCTTGCGCAACGAGTTTCTCGAAGTCGTCATCGGCGAGGACACGGGAGCGCTCAAGTCGTTGCGCGACTTCGGCGTGCGCGGCACGCTCTTGTCGCAGCAACTCGCCCGCCGCTGGCCCGGCGAACGGCCGCGCCCTGGAGAAACGTGGCGCGATCCCGATGAAATGGCGGTCTACTCCGTGATGGCGGCCGACGAATTAGAAGTCCTGAGCCCTGGCCCGGTTCGTGCGCGCGTGCGGACGCGCGGGCGGCTGATGCATCCCGAAGGAGAGGTTGCCGGACGCTTCGAGCAGACGTTCCAGCTCGATCGCGGGAGCCGCGTGCTCGTCATGGAAACGCAATTCGAGCCGATCGATGCACCGCGCGGCAATCCGTGGGAGTGTTACTTTGCGAGCCGCTTCGCCTGGGGAGACGCGGCCGCCGACGTGCTGCGGAGCGCCGCGGGCGGGAGTTTTCCGACCGACGCCAAGCAAGTCGAGGCGCCGCTGTTCGTGGAGATCGCCGGCGCGAAGCGAAACGTGGTCATTTTCACCGGCGGCGCGCCCTACCATCGCCGTTCGGCCATGCGGATGTTGGATAGCATCCTGATTCCGCCCGGGGAAACGCGCCGAAGTTTCACGCAAAGCGTGGGCGTCGGCGTGCCGTATGCGTATCAGGAGGCGTGGGCGCAATCAACTGGGCTTGTTGTAGCTGATGCTATGGTGCGCTGCCCCTCGGTCGGCGCTTCGAGTTGGTTGATGCACGTCGACGCGAAGAACCTGATGGCGACGCGCTGGACTCCGGTCGAGGCAGGAGGACAGTTGATCGGCATCCGCGCCCGGTTGTTGGAAACGGCGGGGCGCGCAGGGCGGGCGACGATTCGCTGCTTTCGCAATCTGGTTTCGGCGCGGCAAGTCGATTACCTTGGCCAGACCCTGACCGAGTTGCCCCCCGCAGGCGACGCCGTTACGATCGATTTCAACGGGTATGAATGGTTGGAAGTGGAGTGCGTTTGGAGAAGAAAAGGAGAATAGGAGAAAAGTAGAGTAGGAGAACAGTAGAAAAGTAGGGGGCCAAAGATTCTTTTCTCCTTTTCTCCTTTTCTCCACCCGCCCCATGATTGTCACCATCGACGGACCCGCCGGCGCTGGAAAGAGTTCCACTTCGCGAAAACTTGCGAAGCGGCTGGGCTTTCGCTTTCTCGATACCGGCGCCATGTACCGCGCCGTGGCGCTCGCGGCGATGCGGCGCGGGCACGACTGGACTCACGATGACGAACTGGCCAGGCTGGCAGGCGAGTTGCGCATTGAACTGGTCGACGGGCAGTTGTTGCTCGACGGCGAGGACGTTTCCCACATCATTCGATCGTTCGAGGTGACATCGCTCACGCACCACGCGGCCGGCAATCCCGGTGTGCGCCGGCGGCTGGTCGAATTGCAACGGGAAGCTGCCGGAAACGCGGACGTCGTCACGGAAGGGCGCGATCAAGGGACGGTCGTTTTTCCGCGGGCGGAGTGCAAGATTTTCCTCACCGCGAGCCCGGAAGAGCGCGCCAAGCGCCGCTTGCGCGACCTGGAGGCGCATGATGCGCATGTGACGTTCGAGGAAGTCCTCGCGCAGCAAATGGAGCGGGACGAACGCGACGCCACCCGTGCGGACGGACCGTTGCGCAAGGCAGACGACGCGATCGAGATCTCGACCGACGGCCTCGAAGAAGACGAAGTCGTCGAGCGGTTGGAACAAATCGTTCGTTCCAGGTACGATCGCAAATCCACGAAGCATTCGCCGAGAGAAATCAGCGGCGCGAAAACGGAGAAGGCGGATACCTCCGGGCGCTGACGCATGTGAGAGTGTTGTGGCATGGTCTCCCGACCATGCCACTGGATTGGAGACCTTCGGTCCGGCTGGTGACACGGTCGGGAGACCGTGCCACAACTTGCGACAAGTTCAGGAGCACTTCGATGACGCGCGCCCGTGATTCTCGACGTCAGTTCTTGAAAACCGCCGCGGCATCGGCGGCGGCGATCGGTTTTCCGACGATCATTCCATGTTCCGCGCTTGGCCGCGGGCGGACGGCGCCGAGTAATCGCATCACGCTGGCGATGATCGGCACGGGAAATCAGGGCTTCAACGATCTCCGCAGTTTCCTGCCCGACGAGCGTGTACAGGTCGTCGCCGTGTGCGACGTGAACCGCGAAAGCCTGGGCTATTGGGACGGCAAACTCGGCGGGCGCGAGCCCGCGAAGCGGCTCGTGGAGGAACATTACGCGCAGCAGAAGGAATCGGGCGACTACCACGGCTGCGACGCGTACGTCGACTTCCGCGAAGTGCTGGGGCGCGACGATATCGACGCCGTCGAAGTCTGCACGCCCGATCATTGGCACGCGATTCCCGGGCGAAGAAGGACATCTATTGCCAGAAGCCGCTCTCGCTGACAATCGTCGAAGGGCGCGTGATGAGCGATGAAGTCAAGAAAGCCGGCGTCATTTTTCAGACCGGCAGCCAGCAGCGTTCCGATAGCCATTTCCACCGTGCCTGCGAACTGGTCCGCAACGGGCGGATCGGCAAGGTTCATACCGTGCGCGTCGGCTTGCCCGGCGGCCGGGCCGACTACGCCAAGACCGGAGAATTGAAGAGCCCCGCACCGGTTCCCGAGGGCTTCGAGTACGACTTCTGGCTCGGGCCCGCGCCGGAAGCGAAGTACGCGCCGGCGCGTTGCCATGTGAACTTTCGCTGGATTTACGACTACTCCGGCGGCAACGTCACCGATTGGGGCGGGCATCATCCCGATTGCGCCCAATGGGGTCTGGGGACGGAAGCCACCGGCCCGGTGGAGATTCGCGCCGCCAAAGGAGTCTTCCCGCCGGACGAACTGTGGAACACCGCGACGGAGTTCTACTTCGAGGCGATCTACGCCGACGGCGTGAAGATGATCCTCTTCGACAAGGAACGGGGTGGAGTCACGTGGGAGGGGACCGAAGGAAGCGTCTGGGCCAACCGCGGCCAGCACGACGCGAACCCGAAGTCGATTCTCGATAGCGTGATCGGTCCGAATGAGATTCATCTTTATAAGAGTGAAGACCATTTCCGGAACTTCATCGATTGCGTGCTGTCGCGCACCGAATGCGCCGCGCCGGTCGAAACCGCGCACCGCTCGATCACCATCTGCCACCTCGGCAACATCGCCATGCGGCTGGGGCGCGAATCGCTCCGTTGGGATCCGGCGAAAGAGCAGATCCTCAACGACAGCGAAGCGTCCGCCATGTTGAGCCGCGAATATCGCGACCCGTGGAAGTTGACGTAAGCGTCAGTAAGAGCCGCCGCCGATCATTCGGAAGCGAGTCGCGCCGCGCAGGCCAGCGCCGGCCGCCACAGCAGCAGCGTCACGCCAGCGATCAACGCCAGGCTGGGAAGCGCATGCCGCGGGCGGCGCAACCAAAGATCGGACAGCCAAAGCGCGCCGATCACGGCCGTATGCTGCCAGCCGAGCGGCACTCCGATCGCCAGCAGTGCCACGACGGCCGGACGCGAGCCGCGGGAGTCTCGCTCGAGCCGCGGCCAGGCGAGGAGCGCGACCACGAGCGCGACCCACGCGCCGAGCATCAATTCCAGCGGTTGAGCGAACTGCGGCGAAGCCGCGGTCGTAGGACCGAGAGGAAACTCAAAGTGCAGCGGGCGGGCGTCGCGCCAGATCCAGGGGATCGCGAACGACAGCGCGAGGCTGGGATAGAAGAGCTTCCAAGGAACGGCGTGCCCGTCCCGCTCGATCAGCGCCGCGGCGAGGAGCGTGACCGCCAGGACTACGCCCAGCCAGTAGCGCATCCAAACCGGCGTTGACGAAAGGTCGCTCGCCCAGGGGGCGTGAAACAGGTAGCCCGTGGCGGACCAGGGATCTCGAGCGCCGCCGAAGCAGAACTCACTGAAGAAGAACAGGACAAGAAAGCTTGTGACGAGCCCCTCCACCAAGGGATAACGGGGCGAAATCGGCGAACCACAGGCGCGGCAACGCCCACGGAGCCAGAACCAGCCCAGAACCGGGAGATTGTCGTACCAACGAATGGGCGTCAAGCAAACGGAACACCGCGACCCAGGATGGACGAGGCTCATTCCCAACGGCAGCCGGTACACGACGACGTTCAGGAAACTCCCGATCACGCCCCCGACCGACGCCAGCCAAACAGCGATCAGAACGACGAACCAGTCAATATAGGCGTCGAGCCACATAGGCGCCGGGGCCGGGAGCGAGTGATGAACGATGAATGATGCATGATGAACGCGGGAAGGTCTATGCGGGGCGGGCTGGAGCAAGTTTTCGGTTTTCAGTGTTCAGTTCAGTGGGAAGGCATCTCCGAGCTCCGCTCTTCGACCTCCCGCCTGCAGCCTACCGCCTGCTTTTCCCCCGTCCCGTTGACTTTACCGTCCGATCAAGGAAACTGGATGAGTCCGCTTTCCTGCCTTGTGACCTCCCATCTGCATTCGCCCTCACCTTGTTCCGCGGAGACGTTGTTGTGAGCATTCCCAATCTGGGCGGCGTTTCGCGCCGCGAGTTGCTGAAATCGTCCGGCGCCCTGGCGGCCGGCGCTACGCTTGCCAATCTCGTGCTGCCGCGGGTGCACGCGGCCGAGAACTCCGACAGCGAGACGATCCAAGTCGTGCTGGTTGGCGCCGGCGGCCGCGGAACGGGTGCCGCAGCCAACGCGCTCGCCACGACGGCGGGCCCGCTCAAGCTGGTGGCGATTGCCGACGTGTTCGAGAAGAACGTCGAAAACAGCTACAACAACCTCAGCACTGAGTTCAAGGACAAGGTCGACGTTCCGCCCGAACGCCGCTTCGTCGGCTTTGATGGCTACAAGAAGGCGATGGACTGTCTCCGCCCCGGCGACATCGCCATCTTCGCCACGCCCCCGGCGTTCCGCTGGGTCCATTTCGGCTACGCCATTGATAAGGGCCTGAACGTCTTCATGGAAAAGCCGGTCGCCGTCGACGGGCCGGGCGCTCGGAAGATGTTGGCGTTGGCCGAGGAATCGGAAAAGAAGGGCTTGAAAGTCGGCGTCGGTCTGATGTGCCGGCACTGCCGTTCGCGCGGCGAGTTGTTCGATCGCATCAAGAATGGCGAGATCGGCGACATCGTCCTGATGCGGGCCTATCGCCAGTCGGGACCGACGGCGTCCGATTTTACCGACCCCAGCAATCCGCAGCACTGGGATGCGTCGCTCAGCCCTCTGTTCAACCAGATTCGCCGCTTCCATTCGTTCATCTGGCTTTCGGGCGGATCGTACAGCGACTTCTTGATTCACAATATCGACGAGTGCTGCTGGATGAAGGACGCCTGGCCGGTGCAGGCGCAGTCGGTGGGTGGGCGGCACTATCGCGGCAACTGCATCGACCAGAACTTCGACACCTACGCGACGGAGTACACCTTCGAAGACGGTTCCAAGTTCTATCTGGAAGGGCGCGGCATCGACGGCTGCCACAACGAGTTCGCCAGCTACGCGCACGGCTCGAAGGCGGCCGCCATCATCTCCACGGCCGGCCACGCGCCGTCGCGCTGCCGCATCTACAAATCGCAGAAGATGAACAACCGGGAAATCGCCTGGCGCTGCCCGCAGGAAGAGCCGAATCCGTACCAGCTCGAATGGGACGACCTGGTGACGGCGATCCGCCAGAACCTGCCGTACAACGAAGCGAAGCGCGGCACGGAAGCGAGCCTCGTCACGGCGATGGGCCGCATGGCCGCCCATACCGGCCAGATCGTCACGTTCGACGACATGCTCTCCTGCGAGCACGAGCTCGGCCCGGATATCGACCAGCTTGCGATGGACTCGAACTCCCCGCTGATGCCGGACGCCAACGGCCGTTACCCGGTCCCCGAACCGGGCATCAAGACGAGCCGGGAATACTAGGATTCGCGGCGCAAGCGGCGGTCCGTGTTTCAGAAACTCAAAGCCCCAATGGCGGCCTTTCTTGGCCCCGTCGGGGCTTTTTCGTGAACTCATTCGCTACCGCGGCGATCATGCGGCCATTGTGCGGCGGCGAATGGATAATCATGATGGACAAAGTGGTGGTTGATTAGCTCCTGGTTGTGCGCCCGAATGAGTTCGCCGTGGTGAACCTTCGCTTCCTGTGTACGTTGTTTCCGCTGCTGGCCGGGGCTTGCTATGGCTGGGCTGGAGCGCAATCGGACCAGTCGACTCCGCGCAAACGCCTGGTCTCCGGCACGGCGCCGGCGCCGACGTTTTCGAAACTGGATCGGGCCGCGTTCTTCGACAATGCTGGGGAACACCTGGGTCCGGAGCCTGCGCCCGTAACGGCGGTAGCGCCGGTGAATAACGCCGCGACGTCGGCTTCACCTCCGCCGACCGGCGGCACGGCGTGGTCGACGATGATCAGCGCGGAATCGTTGGAAACAGAGGTCAAGTCTCTGGCTAAGCTCGTGGAGACGGCAGTGAAGTCGCCCAACGAGTTCAAAGGCGGAGGATTCAAAACCGCGCGGCGCGATTTCACGACGCTTTCGGCGCTGTTCGGCGTAATCGCCGAGTACGACGGCGAAGTGCGTTGGAAGGCGCAAGCGGCGGCGCTCCGCGATGCCTTCGGCCGCGCCGGCAAGAACTGCAAGGTCGGCACCGACGGCACCTTCGCCGAGGCCAAGCGGCGCTCCGACGAGTTAAGCGGCTTGATTCGCGGTGACGCGCCCCCGCTCGAGCCCGGCGCCTCGGAGTTCAATTGGAGCGAAACGGCCGATCGGCCGCCGCTCATGGAGCGGCTCGAAATCGCGCGCACGGAGCGCCTCAAACCATGGTCAGGCGGGAAGGGTGACTTCACCGCGCACCAGAAGGACGTGGCGCACGAGGCGGCCATCGCGGCGGCGCTCGCGCAAATCATCAAGCACCCGAGCTATGATTACGCTGAAGACGACGGCTACAGCCAATACGTCAACGAACTCGAAGGCGCCGCGCTGGAAGCAAAAGAAGCCGCCCAAAAAAACGACTTCGACCGCGCACAAGCAGCCATTGGAGCGATGGGCAAAAGCTGCGATGCATGTCATGGGGATTATAGGTGAGGAGAAAAGTAGAAGAGAAGAAAAGGAGAAAAGAAGTTTCCTAGATGCGACTATGGCAACCACGACGATGTGCAACTCGACTCCTTTGCTCCCTCCCACTGAAAACTGAACACCGAAAACTCCAATCCCCCCCCTTCTTTTCTCCTTTTCTCCTCCCCCCATGCATCGACCTACACACGGCGGCGGTTGGCAGGCGGTGGCTTATACCTGGCGGAAGGCCCGCGAGGTGGGCGGCGTCGGCCGGCTGTGGAAGGCGATGCGGACGAAGAATGCCTGCAAGACGTGCGCGCTGGGAATGGGCGGACAGTCGGGCGGAATGGTCAACGAGGCAGGGCATTTTCCCGAGGTTTGCAAGAAATCACTGCAGGCGATGGCCGCGGATATGCAGGGGGCGATTCGGCCCGACTTTTTCAGCACGTATTCGATCGCGCAACTGCAAGCGTTCACGCCGCGCGAGTTGGAAGCGTGCGGCCGCTTGACGCAACCATTGCTCTACGAGCAAGGTGCGCAATTCTACCGGTTGATCTCTTGGGATGAGGCCAACGAACGACTTGCGGCGCGGCTCAAGGCACGCTCGGCGGATGAAACGTTCTGGTACTTCAGCGGTCGCAGCTCGAATGAGGCGGCGTTTCTCTTGCAGTTGTTCGCGCGGCTGTACGGCACGAATAACGTCAATAACTGCAGCTTCTATTGCCACCAGGCGAGCGGCGTCGGACTGACTAGCGTGACGGGGAGCGGCACCGCTACGGTGACGTTGGAAGACTTGGAACGCTCCGATCTGGCGTTCGTCATCGGCGGTAACCCGGCGAGCAATCACCCGCGGATGATGCGGTCGCTGATGCAAGTGCGGCGCAACGGCGGGCACGTCGTGGTCATCAACCCGGTGATTGAAGTGGGGCTGGTGAACTTCGCCGTGCCGAGCGACGTGCGGAGCATGTTGTTTGGTTCGCCGATTGCGAGTTGCTACCTGCAGCCGCACATCGGCGGCGACCTGGCGCTGCTGACCGGGATCGCCAAGCGGATCGTCGAACTCGGCGCGGCGGATCAGCAGTTCTTGAACGATTTCTGCGAAGGGGCGCCGGAATTTCTGACCCTCCTGGACGAAACGCCGTGGCGCGAGATCGAGCACAAGTCGGGCGTGGCGCGGGATGAGATCTTTCGCGCGGTGGACTATTATGCGCGGGCCAAGCGGGCGGTCTTCAGTTGGACGATGGGGATCACGCATCACGCCAATGGCGTGCAGAACGTGCAGGCGATCGCCAACCTGGCGCTGCTGCGGGGCATGGTCGGCCGGCCGGGGAGCGGGCTGCTGCCGATCCGCGGGCATTCCAACGTGCAGGGGATCGGCTCGATGGGAGTGACACCGAAACTGCGCGACGCGGTGTTCGAACGCTTGCAAAATCACTTCCACGTGCAACTGCCAAAGACGCCGGGACTCGACACCTTGGCGTGCATGGACGGCGCGAACGAAGAGCGACTCAAGGTGGGCGTCTGCCTGGGAGGGAACCTCTACGGTTCCAATCCCGACGCGACCTACGCGAAAGAGGCGCTCAGCAAGCTCGAGACGCTCGTGTACTTGAGCACGACGCTCAACACCGGCCATGCCCATGGCCTGGGGCGTGAGACGATCATTCTGCCCGTGCTGGCCCGCGACGAGGAACCGCAGCCGACGACGCAGGAATCGATGTTCAACTACGTGCGCTTCAGCGACGGCGGCAAGCCTCGGCACGACGGGCCGCGCAGCGAAGTGGAGATTGTCGCCGAGTTGGGCGAGCGCGTGTTGGGCACGACCCAGCCGGTCGATTGGCGTGCGATGCGCGAGGCGCGGCACGTCCGGCAGGCGATCGCGAAGATCGTCCCCGGCTTCGAGGAGCTGGCGGAGATCGATCGTACCCTGGCAGAGTTCCAGATTCCTGGGCGAACGTTTCACGAACCGGTCTTCGCGACGCCTAATGGGCGTGCCCGCCTGCACCGCTATGCGATTCCGGAGCTGACGCCGACCGAAGGTGGGCTGCGCCTGATGACTGTGCGCAGCGAAGGGCAGTTCAATACCGTCGTCTACGAAGACTACGACCTGTATCGCGGCCAGGAACGGCGCGACGTGATCCTGATTCATCCCGACGACTTGCGCCGCCTCGGGATTGAACCGGACGAGCGCGTCACCGTCCGCAGCGCCGCCGGGGAGATGCCGGGGGTGCTGGCGCGAGCGTTCGAGCACGTTCGCGCCGGAAACGCACTTATGTACTATCCGGAAGCCAATGTGCTCGTGCCTCGAACGGTCGACCCGGCCAGCCGCACGCCAGCGTTTAAGAACATTCTGGTCGAGGTGATCCCGAGTCGGTCGCCAGCTTCGTTACCGATGGCGACCAGCGGCGCGTTGAGCGCAGCGGACGCCGTGGGGAGTCCTTCGCGCGGGAAGTTGAAGGCTTGCTGATCGCAGTCGTCTGTTGTTGCTAGCGCTGCGATCCGCTTTGGACCCAAGACTCCCATTGCCAGGTGCGGTCCCAGATTTGGCCGTTGACCTGGATCACGCTGTAGGAGTTGCGGTACGCGCCGCGGACGTACTCTCCCTGCGGTCGCGTGTAGACCGGTCCGCGTGACGACGCAGTCTGGCCGATCTGCACGCCCATCGTCGGTTCGTGCGTGTAATACGAACGCCGGAACACCCAACTGTTTTGCTCCGGTTGTGGCGGACAGGGGCGGCTCGGCGTCCCGCACGGTTCGGCGGCGGAGGCGGCCGACGCACCGACGGCGAAAAGCAGGAACAGAGGGGCGATCCAGCGGAGCGTGCGTTTCACGGTAGCCAATCCCAGAGGTGATTTGATTGGCTAAGCCTCATTGCAGCCGCCGTACCGGCCGCGCTTACGAGCACTCTCGATCGATCTAAAGTCATGTAGCAACGGACCTTGGATCGACCCACCGCACAACAATTGCAGCGCTACATCGTGGCGAAAACGCCACAGCATGTCGCGGCGCCGCCGCAGTGTTCACATTTCGCAGCGCTAGCGAAGCGACTGTACCAGAATGATCGCGATCGGCAGTAAGCCGACCGTCCAGGAGAAGACCAGGATGCCGCAGGGAGGGCGGACCTGGCGGTAGCGGCTCGCTACCAGTCCGACGCCAATTGCGGCCAGCCCGATCACGAGAGCGGAAAACAGCAGCAGCCCGCCAAACACCTGCAGAGATTCGCCGCCAAAGGCCAGGCAAAGCACCGCACCCAACTCGCAGACGAGCGCGGTAAAGACGGCCAGCAGCCAGGCGATCGTGAGCGCCTCGGCGGTGAGAGATTCCGCCGGATCAGTCTTGGTCGTCGCCGGGCGACGTTTTCGAGCCATCGAAGCGACCGTCCCACGCACTACGAATGGACTTGGAGGGCGCGGGAACGCGTCGCGAACATGCCGCCGAATGCGGCGGCACGTTCGCCGCGGAAGCGTTCGACTACAGGTAGGTCACGACGACATCGCCGCAGCGCAAGATCGTCACTTGCACGCTGCACCCGCAGCACCAATCGTAGCGGACGACGGTGCGTCCGAAGAGGCCGTTGCGGCAGCAAACCGTCGGGGCGCCGTCGCAGCAGCACGGCAGGCAGACCGGGACCTTGATGTCACAGCAGGTGCAGGGGTCCGTGACGCACAGTTCGGTCTTCAATGTCCGCTCGCAAGGCGAGACGCAGGAGCGGTCGCGGTAGTTGATGCACGGATCGCAGCAGGCGTCCATGTGAGCGCCGCGGCGCAGGAGTCCGGCATCCGCCGTGTTCGGCGCGCCCGTCAGCGTCAGCGCGGCCAGAACCGCCAGAAGACCCAGGGAGTATTTCGAGACCATCAGTGTCACCTACTTGATTTCTTTCTTGACCCATCGAACCGCGGCCGCCCGGTGCGCCCGCCTGCGGAAAACATGGCTTATCTTGCCCAAGATGCCAACTCGTGGCAAGCCACCCAGGCGGAGAATCCTCCCGTGGGACCGCCATCACAGGC
>CAZUBB010000153.1:5862-11585 GCA_964618485.1 uncultured Pirellulales bacterium | reverse complement strand
CCGAATCTGCTCGTCAATGGCGCGGTGGGCATCGCCGTCGGCATGACCGCGTCGATCCCGCCGCATAATCTGCGCGAGGTCTGCGCGGCCGTGGTCCGCGTGATCGATCAGCCCGACGTTTCCATTGACGAATTGATGGAAATCATCCCCGGCCCCGACTTCCCAACGGGCGGCATCGTCTGCGGGCGTTCCGGCATTCGCCGCGGCTACTACACGGGCCGCAGCACGATCGTCGTCCGCGCCCGCACGCGCGTGGAGTCGTTCGGCAAGAATCGGCAGCGGATTATCGTCAGCGAAATTCCGTACCAGCAGGCGCGCGACCGCGTGGAAGAGCGGATCGCACAGTTGATCGCGGAAGACAAGATCAAGGGCATCTCCGCGCAGCGCAACGAGAGCGACCTGAAGGAGCCCGTGCGCCTGGTGCTGGAGCTGAAACGCGACGCCGACCCGGACATCGTGCTCAACCAGCTTTACCAGTTCTCGCCATTGCAGGAATCGTTCTCGCTGATCCTGCTGGCTCTCGTGGACGGGAAGCCGCGCACGCTGAACCTCAAGGAACTGCTGGAAGAATTCATCCGCCATCGCGTCACGGTCATTCGCCGGCGGACCGAGTTCCTGCTCAACAAGGCGCGGCAGCGCAAGCACACCGTCGAAGGGTTGTTGCTCGCGCACGCGAATATCGATGAGATTATTCGCATCATTCGCTCCTCCAAGACGCAGCCCGAGGCCAAAACTCGCTTGATGGGCGTCGAATGCCCCGCAGCGATGATGGAACGGGCGCTGGGCGCCGATGGGTTCGCGGCGTTCCAGTCCGAACGGGGCGTGGCGGGCGTGTACACGCTCACTGCGGTGCAGGCCGACGCGATCCTGCGGATGACGCTCGGCCAGTTAGTGAACCTGGAGCAGGAAAAGCTCGGCGAGGAGTTCCGCGAGCTCCTGACGGAGATCAACGAGTACCTGCGCATCCTGTCGGACGAGCGGAACATCTTGAAGATCATCCGCGACGACATGGAAGAAGCGACCAAGAAACTCGGCGACGACCGCCGTACGGAGATTTCCGGCGAGGAAATCGGCGACATCGACCTGGAAGACCTGATCACCGAAGAGAACATGGTGGTCACCATCAGCCACCAGGGCTACATCAAGCGCACGCCGGCCAGCACCTACCGCGCGCAGCGCCGCGGCGGCAAGGGGCTCAGAGGGGCCTCGGCCGACGACGAAGATCCGATCCAACACCTCTTCGCCGCCAGCACGCACGACTACCTGTTGTTCTTCACGAACCGCGGGCGCGTCTATTGGCAAAAGGTTTACGGCTTGCCCCAGTTGGCCCGGGAAAGCCGCGGTCGGGCGATCGTGAATTTGCTGAATCTCGCCGAAGGGGAACGCATTACCGAGTGCCTCAACGTGCGCGAGTTCGACCAGCCGGATCACTACCTGATCATGGCGACCCGTTCCGGCCTCGTGAAAAAAACCGAACTGGCCGCGTATAGCCGCCCGCAAAAAGGAGGCATTATCGCCATCAAGCTCCGCGAGGATGACGAGCTGGTCGACGTGGCGATCACCAAGCCGGGCGACGAGATCGTGCTCTCCACCGCGAACGGCATGGCGATCCGCTTCAAGCAGGAAAGCGCCCGCCCCATGGGACGGAGCACGAGCGGCGTGAAAGGCATCAAACTGAGCGCCAGCGACCAGGTGGTCGGCATGGTGGTGGCCGATCCTGACGCGACGCTGCTCACTGTTTGTGAAAACGGCTACGGCAAGCGGACGCCATTCGGGTCCAATAGCGCCGACGAAATCGCGGACGAAGACGCCGGCGATGAATCGGCCGCAGCGCCGGAGCCGGTCGTCGAAGCCGAAGGCGACGAAGAGAGCGAAGGATCCTCGTCGCAGCGCTACCGCACGCAAGGCCGCGGCGGCAAGGGCGTGCGCGATATCAAGACGACCAAGCGCAACGGCCCGGTGGTAAGCGTGGTGAGCGTGAACGACGACGATGAACTGCTGATGATCACCGCCCGCGGCAAGCTGCAGCGGATGGCGGTGAACGAAATCAGCATCATCGGCCGCAACACGCAAGGCGTGCGGATCATGGCGATGGACGAAGAAGACTCGCTGGCCGCCGTAGTCCGCGTCCCGCGCGATGAAGCCAGTAACGGCGGCGGCGCGGCAAGCGACTCCTAACAGAATTCATGAGCCGGAAGCGTAAGCGCCCGGAGTGACGCGCTATCCGCGCGTGAAGTATGTATCCCAGTTGTGGCACGGTCTCCCGACCGTGCCACCGTGCCGACCGAAGGTCTCCCGGCATCGTGGCACGGTCGGGAGACCGTGCCACCACCGATACAAAAGTAGGCAATGACCAAAACGGCGCTCATTACCGGCATCACCGGACAGGACGGCAGTTACCTGGCCGAGTTGCTCCTCGACCAGGGATACGCCGTCCATGGCGTGGTGCGCCGTTCGAGTACGCCGAACGTCGAGCGGATCGCGCATCTGCTGGACCGCGTTACGCTCCATCCCGGCGACTTGCTCGACCAGATGGCGCTGGTGCGCGTCATCGAGCAAGTTCAGCCGAGCGAGGTTTATCATCTGGCGGCGCAGAGTTTCGTGCCGACGAGTTGGGAACAGCCGCTCGCCACGAGCGATGTCAATGCGCTCGGCACCGCGCGGATGCTGGAAGCGATTCGGACCGTCGATCCGCAGGGCATTCGCTTCTACCAGGCCAGCAGCAGTGAAATGTTCGGCCGCGCCGTCGAGGAACCGCAGTCCGAGCGGACGCCGTTCTATCCCCGCAGTCCCTACGGCGTGGCGAAGCTTTACGCGCACTGGATCACGATCAACTACCGCGAAAGCTACGGGATGTTCGCCTGCTCGGGCATTCTGTTCAATCACGAATCGCCGCGCCGCGGACTGGAGTTCGTCACGCGCAAGGTGACGAACGCCGCTGCGAGGATCAAACTCGGCTCACAGGAAACGCTGAAGCTCGGCAACCTTGAGGCCCAACGCGACTGGGGATTCGCCGGTGACTACGTGCGCGCCATGTGGCTGATGCTCCAGCAGGCGGAGCCGCGCGATTACGTGGTAGCGACCGGTGTGAAGCGCACCGTGCGCGACCTCGTGGAGCTGGCCTTCGCGCACGTCGGGCTCGACTGGCAAAAACACGTGCAAACCGAGCCGCGACTGCTACGTTTGGCGGAAGTCGACCACCTCCGCGGCGACGCCACAAGAGCCGAAAAAGAACTCGGCTGGCGACCCACGGTGACGTTCGAGGAACTGGTGAAAATGATGGTCGACGCGGAATTGGAAAGAGGGAGTTGAGGAGCCAGGAGCACGGAGCACGGAGCACGGAGCACGGAGCACGGAGTGAAACCCTGCACAACGACGATCGCATCGATGACGGAACCCCAGAAACTTCTTTTCTCCTTTTCTTCTCTTCTCCTTTTCTCCTCCCTCCCATGCTCGCTCTCATCACCGGCATTACCGGCTTTGTGGGCGGGCATTTGGCTGAGCATTTGCTGGCGGCGGGGGATGTTGTCGCGGGCTTATCCACTTCCGGACAATGGCCAGCGCGGACGCCAGAGACGCTGCATCGCAACGTAACCGTGTTCCGCGGCGACTTGGCGTCTGCCGAGGGCGCCGCGGTGCTTGAAAGTCTCGCCAGAGAGTTCACGCCGGACTGCATTTATCATTTGGCGGCAATCAGCGTCCCCAGCGACTGCGGCGCCGACGAACCCACGGCGCGCGCGTTGGCTGCGAACGTCGAAGGAACGCGCCGCGTTCTCGAATGGGCCGAATCGCTCGGCGTGGCGCGCGTTCTGTTCGTGAGCACCAGCCACGTGTACGCCCCGCCGCGGACGCGCGACGAGCGTTGCCGCGAGGATCAGCCGGCCGATCCCAAGAACGGATACGGCAAGACCAAGCTCCTGGCGGAGCACATCGTGCGCGAGGCGGTCGCTGCTGGACGCGCCGACGCGGTGATCGCGCGGGCGTTCCAGCACACGGGGCCACGGCAAGGTTCGCGGATGATGCTGCCGGAATGGGCGGCACAGTATGCCAGCGGCGCGAACCCCGTCACGGTGCGCAACCGCAATACGTGGATTGACCTCAGCGACGTCCGCGACGTGGTACGCGCCTATCGACGGCTGATGACGGACGGCGTCCGTGGAGACACGTACAACGTCGGCTCCGGTGTGGCGCGCCGCACGGGAGACATTCTCAGCCAGCTCGCCAACCTCGCCGGCAACGATCGAGAGGTCGTCGAAACCAGGCCGGGCGAACGCCTCGATCCTGTCGCCGATATCTCGAAGCTAAATGCCGCAACCGGCTGGCGGCCGGAAATCCCGCTGGAGCAAACGGTGGCCGACGTTCTGCATTGGTACGAGCGCGTCGCCTAGCGGCGTTCTTCGTCCCGCTCCGCGAGGTGCGCCGGGGGGCCCCCTTCGAAGACGGAGAACTCGGCCCAGACCGGCAGATGGTCGGAGACTGCCGCGGCCTGTTGCGTCGTGAGGTTCAGGTCGCGCACCAGGTCGAGGACTTCGGCGCGGCCCGTGAATTCGGTCGTGGCATGCGCCGTGATGACGATGTTGTCGAGTTGCGCGGTGCGCAGCGTGTTCGTGGGCGTCTTACCTGTGATGACCGGCGTCAACTGCGAAATCTCGCCGAGCTGGCCGAGGCGTCCGGCGTCGGCGTTGAAATCGCCGAGGAGAATCACGTCGTCCTCGCCGCGACCGTCGCGCTGAACCGCAAGGTACACGTCGTCCAACACGTTCAGCTCGCGGCCGACTTCGTCGGGATCGACGTGAATGTTCACGAGCGTGAAGGTAAAAGCGACCTCGGGCTTGGGCCCACGCACGCGAAAGCTCGTCACGAGCGGTTCGCGATGCAGCAGGTCATCGGGATCGTCGACGGTGTAAATGGAGCCGGGGTCGACTTCTACGCTGGCGCGATTGTAGATATATGCGTACTGCTCCTTGCTGTTGGAGCGCCCCAATCGCGGACCCGGCACGTAGTGATAATGCGCGCCGCCGGCGTTGACCGCTTCCAGAAAGCGCGGAATCAGGTCGACGCTCTGTGCGCGGATTTCCTGGATCGCCACGACGTCAAACCGGCGGACCACTTCCACGAGCGCCGCGGAGACGCCGGGGTCGGCGAGCTTGCTTTCGCCGAACACCTCGATGTTGAATGACGCGATGCGGATCGCGTTGCTGCTCCGAGCGACCGGGGGGACGGGTCGAAGCGCCGTTCCGGCGCCGCGGCGGCGGACCGAGAAGTGATCGAGCGAGCCAGTGAATTCGTAGTTCTGCCAGACCCAATAGCCGGCGAAGACGAGCAACCCGAGCACGCCAAGGGTCTGAATTCTCCGCTTCATGCCACCCCTCCTTGGGCCAGCCCGTTTTCAGGTCGCACCACCTGGACCGGGAAGAATAGCGGCGTTGCTGCAGCTTCTCCAGGCCAATGGCATTTCGCCCGAGCCAACGGGCCGCGCCGCACGAGCTATTTATCCCGCGGTGTCCGCATGCCGATTGTTTTCGCAAAGTATTTCCTCAAAACGACTTGCGATTGTCATCTGGCGGAGACTGCCGACAGCGAACCTGGCCGCTTCGCGAGGCTAACTCCTTCCTGAAACAAGGGTTGCAAGCCTTGGCGATTTGTGGAGAATAGCTGGATTCGCCACCCAGCGATCGCCGCGAACGGCTTGGTTCCGTTCGCCGGCCCGGTTGTCGGGATTG
>CAZUBB010000153.1:0-5852 GCA_964618485.1 uncultured Pirellulales bacterium | reverse complement strand
TTTCGGCCGCGGTCGTCGCGTCGTTTGTACGCGTGACGCCGTTTGGGGCGGATTGCCAACGACCGTCCACCGTTCAATAGGAACGCGCAGGAAGCTTCGATGTCCGACGTATTGAATGTCAAGAAACGAGAGCGCCAAGGTAAGAAGGCCATCCGCCGCTTACGCGCGACCGGGGTGATCCCGGCGATCCTCTACGGCCACGGCGAGGCCAACGTGAATTTGGCCGTGACGGGGACCGAACTGGCTCCCGTGTTGCGTCACGGCGGCCGTCTGGTGGAGCTGCGCGGCGAAGTCAGCGAGAAGGCGCTGATTCGCGAGTTGCAATGGGACACCTACGGCACCCACGTGCTGCACGTCGACTTTGCCCGTGTCTCGGAGCATGAAAAGGTCCGCCTGACGGTGCCGGTGGAAATCCGCGGCGATGCGGCGGGCGCCAAAGAAGGGGGCGTCGTCGAACAACCGATTCACGAAGTCGAGGTCGAGTGCCCGGCGAGTGCGATTCCCGAACGGATCGTCGTGAAGATCGCCGACCTGCACTTGAATCAGTCGTTGACCATTAAGGACATTGTGCCGCCGGACCAGGTGACGATTCTGGACGATCCGGAATTGGTCGTGGTCACGTGCCATCCGCCGATGGAGGCTGCCGAAGAGGGCGCTCCGGAAGGGGGTGCCGAGCCGGAGATCATCGGTCGCGTGGCGAAAGAGGAGGGGGAAGACGAGAAATAGTGGGAAATTCAGGGCGCCGATGTCGGCCCCGCCGGGGGTTGCCGCATGAAGCTGGTCGTGGGTCTGGGGAATCCGGGCCGCAAGTACGAAGGAACGCGGCATAACATCGGTTTCGAAGTGGTTTATGCCTTGGCGAAGAAATTCGCGACGGGCAAGCCCAAGACGGATTTTCAAGCCGAGATTGTCGAATCCACGATCGGTTCGGAGCGTGTTCTGCTGGTGTGCCCGCAGACGTTCATGAACCTGAGCGGGGCGAGCGTCATCAAGGCGCGCGACTTTTATAAGTTAGAGAATTACGAGATGCTGATCGTCGCCGACGACTTCAACCTGCCGCTGGGCAAGTTGCGAGTGCGGACGAGCGGATCTGCGGGCGGGCAGAAAGGGTTGGCCGATATCATTCGCTGCCTGGGAACGGAAGAGTTCCCGCGGCTACGAATCGGGATCGGCACGCCGCCGGAGAATTGGGAAGGTCGTGACTTCGTGCTGAGCAAGTTCACGAAGGACGAGCAAACGGAAATTCAAATCGCCGTGGTCCGAGCCGCCGAAGCCGTCGAGTGCTGGGCGGCAAATGGCATCGCGGCCTGCATGAATCAATTCAATTCCACGAAGTAAAACGGTTTGTCGAGGAGCGCAGTCGCTTGTCAACCAACGTCTACGAAGGCATGTTCATTCTGGACTCGAATCGCTATGCCCGGGATGCGGGCGGCGTGGCGAACCAGATTTCCACCCTGATCACCAAGTGCGGCGGCGAAATCGCCGTCAGTCGCCTCTGGGAAGAGCGCCGTCTCGCGTACCCGATCAAGGGGCAGCGGAAGGGCACCTACTGGCTGACCTATTTCAAGCTCGACCCGAGCCAGGTCTCCGCGCTGACCCGCGAGACGCAGCTCAATGACAACATCCTCCGTTGCCTGTTCGTGAAGATCGACGCGCGGATTGCGGACGCGTTGATCAGCCACGCCACGGCTGGCCCACAAGTGGCGAAGCCCGCCGCACCGGCGGCCCCGGCGGTCGAGGGCCTCGGCGCGGTCGATGCGCTCGAGGAAGTGGAGGCCTAGGCTCCGTTCCGGCCGCAGCGCGATTCCGTCGTTGGTTGCCGCCTAATATTGAATTTCGATAATAGCCGTTTCAATTGAGGTTTTCGTTTCGCACGGGAAACTTGCCATGGCCAGTTTTAATCGCGTCATTCTGATGGGGAACGTGACTCGAGATATCGAGTTGAAATACACGCAATCTCAATTGGCGGTGACCGAACTGGGGCTGGCGGTGAACGACAAGCGGAAGAACGCCAAAGGGGAGTGGGTCGAAGAGACCACCTTCGTCGACGTCACCCTCTGGGGACGACAGGCGGAGATCGCCAGCGAGTACCTCACCAAGGGCTCGCCGGTGTTCATCGAGGGACGGCTGAAACTGGATACCTGGGAAACCCAAGACAAGCAAAAACGCTCCAAGCTCCGCGTCGTCGGTGAAAATATGCGACTGCTGGGCGGTCGTGGCGGTGGCGGTGGTGGAGGCGCTCGTGGCGGCGGTGGGCGCCCTGGCCCCCAGCAATACGACGAATCCGAACACAGCGGCGGGTACGACGACGGTCCGTCCTCCGGCGGCGGCTCGGGTGGGGCAGACGACATCCCGTTCTAACGCCGCAAACGAATCATCAATCCGAGCATTTCCTCACGACGAGAAGAAGATACTTTCATGGCGAATTCCGAACTCAAACGTCGCCGCCGCGGTTTGCGCAAAGCGGCGCGGTTGCCCAAGTCCCCCCTGGGCGGCGTCGAACTGCTGTTGATCCAATCGGTCGACCACCTCGGCAAGCAAGGCGAGGTCGTCCGCGTGAAGCCGGGCTACGCGAACAATTACCTGCTGCCGCAGGGACTGGCCGCGTTCGCCACGCCGCATCACAAGCGGATGGTCGAGAAGCACCGCGCGCGGCTGCTGGAGATTCAACGCGCCCGTCTCGCCGGCCTGCAGTCCCAGGCCGACGCGCTGAGCCAGCAGAGCATCACGATCGAGGCCAACGCCAACGACGAAGGCCACCTCTACGGCTCGGTGGGCGCCAGCGAAATTATCCGCGCCCTCAAGGCCCAGGACATCACGATCACCAGCGACCAAGTGAAGCTCCGCGGCCCGCTCAAGGAGTTGGGGCTCTACACGGTCAACATTCATCTCGGCCAGGATATCGAAGCCGAGTTGAAGGTCTGGGTCGTGCCGACCGTCCGCGACGAAGAACCCTCCGCCGCGGCGCCCAAGCCGGAAGCCACCGCGTAAGCGAAAACGACCGACAACTATTCCACGCGGCCCGTCGCTCTTCGCCACGGGTCGCGTTTTTTTGCGCCAAAGGTTAGTTTCGAAATATGGCGAGCTCGTTGCGGCGAGAAACGAGACTTTTGCCGACGCCCCCCACGGGGACGATTGTTGCGGAAACGGCTTCCGCTATGATGCCCGACCGATTCACTTCTTGAAGCCCCGAGCGCACGGATGGCCACGCAACAACGGTTTGACGGAACGAACGCCAAACGGCGCAGCGGCGAAAGCCCGCTCGACCGTTTGCCCCCGCAGAACCTCGAGGCGGAGCGCGGCTGCATCGGTAGCATTTTGCTCGACCCCGACATGTGCGACGAAGTGGCGCTGATCGTCCGTCCGGACGATTTCTACTCCGACGCTAACCGCAAGCTGTTCGAGCATGTGCTGGGGATGCACAACGACGGACTGCGGATCGACAGCACCCTGCTGCACGAGCGGCTCAAGTCATCGGGCGATCTCGATTTCATCGGCGGCCTGGCGTACCTGTTGGAAGTGACGGAATCGGTCCCCCATGCGGCGAACGCCGTTTACTACGCTCAGATCGTTCGTGATAAGGCGACGCTCCGCTCGTTGATTCATGCCAGCACGGAGATTCTGCGCGACGCCTACGATGAATCGAACGACGGCCGCCTCACGCTGAGCCAGGCCGAAGAGCGTATCTTCAGCATTCTGGAGCGTGGCGGCGGCGGCGAAGCGACTCCGATGGCCGACGTGCTCCACGCGGCGCTCGATCGCATCGACGCACGGTTGGAACGCGGCGCCGGCATCGGCGGCATTTCGACCGGCTACACCGACCTCGATCAGCAGACCGGCGGATTGCACAACTCCGAACTGGTCATCCTGGCCGCCCGCCCCAGCATGGGAAAAACGGCGCTCGCGACGAACATTGCGGACAATGTCGCCAAGGAAGGGCTCGGAACGCTCGTCGTCAGCCTGGAAATGTCGCGGCTCGAACTGGCGGAACGCATGCTCTGCGCCCGCGGCCGCATCAACGGGCACAAACTACGGAATGGCTTCATTTCGCCGGGCGATCGCCGCAAGCTCGTCGAAACCTTCGCCGAGATGAGCAAGATGCCGCTCTTCATCGACGACGCGCCGAACCGCACGATGACCGAAATCGCCGCTACGGCGCGGCGGCTCAAGCGCCGCGAGAAGTTGGGGCTCGTGGTGATCGATTACCTGCAGTTGATCGAGCCGGATAACCCCAAGGACCCGCGGCAGGAGCAGGTTTCGAAGATCGCGCGGCGGCTGAAGGGGCTTGCTCGCGAATTGTCGATTCCCGTGCTGTGCCTCGCGCAGTTGAATCGCCAGACCGAGGCCTCGCGCGACAACATCCCGCGGCTCAGCCATTTGCGAGAATCGGGCGCCATCGAGCAAGACGCCGACGTGGTGATGTTCGTGCACCGCGAGGAATACTACGCCACGAACGAAGAGGATCGCGCTCGGCTCGCGGGCGAAGCCCAGATCATCATCGCCAAGCAACGCAACGGCCCCATCGGCGACGTCAAACTGGCCTGGCTGCAAGACTATACGCGCTTCGAGAATCTGGCTCGCGAGGATTACGGGCTCGGAGAGTTTTGACCGAGGATCGCGACCTCGGAACTCCGGATCATTGCCAGTCTACGTGTACACGACCGCCTCGCCACGCGTAAAATCGTGGCCTGCGACGACTTTGGCGATCGCCGACGCAATCTTCGCTCCGCCCGTTTCCGAGGGTTCGATTGGCGATAGCGTGGAATAGTCGCGCGGGTCGCGGCAAACGAACCGCAGGTCGATGATCGGCGTTCCGGTTTCGATACCGGCGCGAAGAATCGCGTCGTTGAAGATGGAGAGTGCGGTCACCGCCTCGGTTTGCAGTTCGGGCACCGCGTCGTAGATGGTGCATATTGCCAGCGGACGGCGTAACTCGCGCACCGCACGTAGCAGCCCACGATAGGCCCGCGTGAATTCCGCATGGATGCCGGACAGTTCGCGCAACACGTCGGTCGCGGACATGGCGCGGCCGTTGAGGATCGAGCTGTGCCCGAGCGCGTCATTGCCGCCAACGCTCAAAACCAGGTGCGTGGCGTCCTCCGGCACGGCCTCCAGTTGGCGCGCCACGCTCTGCACCACGGCGCCGTCAACCGCCAGCAACGTGGCCCGGTCGGCATGCCGCAGCCGCGACCGCACCTGGGCAATCACGGGTTCGCCCCCCTGCACATAGGAGGCGTTATCAAGGATCGAATCGCCAAGCAAAATGACGTGGTTCATGGAGACGTTTTCAGTTTTCAGTGCTCAGTTTTCAGCAGGACGCGTCTCCCCTTCTTTTCTCCTTTCCTTCTCCTCTCCTTTTCTCCTCCCCCTCACAACAAGTGCCGCGCCTTGATTTCCAGGTACCGATTCACCAGCGGCGCCGTGAGGTCTTCTGGGAAGACATCCAGCGATAGCACGCCTTTGTGATTGAGGTCGGCGAGGACTTGCGCCCGCCAGCTAAGGATTTCTGCAGCGGCCGCGGCCCGGTAGAGGAGGAAGTCGTTTGGATATTCCGACTCGGCGGCCTCGAAGACCGCCCGATCGCGGAGCAGCACGCCGAGCGTCAGGTGCCTGCCCGCTGCCGCCGTAAGGTAGCGCTCGATCTGGTGCGAATTCACTTCGTCGATGACGTTCGTGATCAGTACGACCAGCGATCGCTTGTGCACCTGCTGCGCCAGATGCATAAACGCCAAGTCATAGCGCGACTCGACCAGTCGCGGAAAGCGATCGTAGGCCGTGTGGAGCAGCCGATTCATCTGCTGCATGCCGCTTCGCGGCGGCGCCGCTCTCCCTGAAAAGAGTGGAGCCGGCCC
>CAZUBB010000152.1:5579-11626 GCA_964618485.1 uncultured Pirellulales bacterium | reverse complement strand
CCGCCATCAGGCTCGGCAGGATCGCCATCGTCAGCGGCAACTTGATGGTGAAGGTCGCCCCCTGTCCGGGGACGCTGTCCACTTCCACGGTGCCGTTGAGCTCTTCGATCTTGCTCTTGACGATGTCCATCCCCATGCCGCGGCCGGAGATCTCGGTCACCGCCTCGGCCGTGCTGAAGCCGGGCTCCCAGATCAAATTGTAAATCTGGTGCAGCGTCATCCGCTCCAAATCGGCCGGCGCGATCAGCTCGCGTTCCAGGGCCTTCTTGCGAATGCGATCGGCGTCGAGACCTTTGCCGTCGTCGATCACCTGAATCACGATCCGGTTGCCGCGGTGGAACGCATTGAGCGTGATCGCGCCTTGCGCGGGTTTGCCGGCCTCGACGCGGGCCATGGGCGACTCGACGCCGTGATCGGCGGAGTTGCGCACCATATGGATGAGCGGATCGCCCAACTCGTCGATCATCCGCTTATCGAGCTCGGTCTTTTCGCCGTGGATTTCCAGGCGAATGTCCTTGCCGTTGCCGCGCGTGATATCGCGCACCACGCGGCGGAACCGGCCGAACAGCGGGCCGATCGGCACCATCCGGGTGTCCATTACGGTGCGTTGAATCCCTTCCGCCACGCGATCCAATTGATGCACCGCGTCGAAGAGATCGTTGATCGTCGATCGGGCCGAGGCCAGGCGCTCCAACTCGACGCGCAGCACGTCTAAGTCGCGTTGAATCAACCGGACCTGATTCCGTAGGAGCGGCAAATCGGATTGAGGAGCGCCGTCTGCACCATGCTCTAGAGCGCCGTCCAGACGTTCCAACTGACTGAACACATCGCCCAGTCGGTGCTGGAGCCGCTTATTGCCGGCGGTTTGCTTGAGCCCTTCGCCGATCCGAACGAAACGCGCCTTGTTGATGACAAGCTGCCCGGCAAGGCTCATCAGTTGATCGAGCCGTTCGATGTCGACGCGCAATGTTTCGGCGGGGCGATTGTCGTTCGACTTCGCATCGGCAGTCGCATTCGTCGGCGCGGCGGAATTGGACGAATCGAGCGGGGCCTCCGGCGATTTGGCGCATTCCGCGAGCGGTTCCACTTCGACGGCGGTTACGCCGACGACGTGCAATTGCGTGGCGACGTCCTCCCGCGCGGCCGTAGTCGCGATGCCGAATCGCAGCGATTCGAGTTTGTCTTGATTTTCCAGCGTTTCGGCCGCCGGCTCGCAATAGAAGACGTCTCCCAGCCGCGCTAGACGTTCGTACGCCAAGCGCGCCTTGAGCCCGATCAGCGGGAAATCGGCCTGAAAGCGCACGCAGCCGACGAATCCCGCGGTGGCGCTTCCGGCGCAACGCCGGGCTTCGCTCAAGTCTTCGCTGACCGTACGGCGCGGTCCGTTCGCCGCGGATGCGCTGACCGCCTGGACGGCCGTACGCGTGGGCGTTTCCAGTTGCAGGTCCAATAGGGCGTAATACGCGCTGCTGAAACGCGTCGTGTCCGGTGCGCCGAGTTTCAACCCATCGACATAGCGTCGCAGCGCGTCGGCGCAACGCAGCAGCACATCGATCGTTTCCGCCGAGATCGAGACCTGAGCGCCCTGCTCCAGGCGCTCCTGCAACAAGTCCTCCATGCAGTGGGCGAGCTTCGCGGCGCGGTTCAGGCCGACGCTGGCCGCCGAACCTTTGATCCGGTGGCTGATGATCATCAACGTATCGACGCCGGCCCGATCGAGCGGACCATGATCCAGAATCAGCGCTTCCGTGAACGCGTCCAACGATAGATCGGTCTCGTCGATAAAGATGCCCAGGTACTTCGCCGGGACGTCGGTTTCGTCGACAATCGACGCAAAGAGATCGGGACGGGGCGCCCGGACGCGAACGTCCTCGGACGGCGCGGGCACGGGCGCTTCGAGCGCGGCGTTGAAATGCGCCTCCACGTCGGCTTGTCCTTTCGTTTCCAGGCTTCGACCTGCGGATTGCAGCAGGTTCTGAATCCGGTCCGCCAATTCGTCGACTTCCACGGCGTCGGCCGCCGGATCCTTGAGGCGGCCGATCATCTCCGAGAGTCGATCGACCGACTGGAACATCAATTCGACCGATCGCTTGTCAAAGCGCAGCTCGTCATTGCGGGCGGCATCAAAGACGTTTTCCACCTTGTGGGTCAACGCATTGATGTCGGCCAGTCCCAGCATCGCCGACAGCCCCTTCAGGCTGTGGGCGGCGCGGAACATCTCGTTCATCAGGAAGCCGTCGCACTGCGCCGTTTCCCCCTCGGCCAACGAGTGAACCCACTCGTCGACGCGGAGGAGATTCTCGTTGAGGCGCACCAGGAGTTGGCCCGACTCGTCGAGAAAATCCCCCAGCATGCTATCCAGCAGGCTGTCGGCAGTGCCCGCCGGGTTCTGGCTCATGACGTTTTCCCGCCTTGTTCCGGCTCTTGGTATAACCAGGGTTGAATGCGGTTCATGTCGCGCAGCAGTTCCGCGACTCCTTCCGTCGCGCCGGCCACCAGCATTCCGCCCGGCCGGAGCAACTTGCGCACGTGCTGCATGACCTGTTTCTTCGAGGCGTCGTCAAAGTAGATCAGCACGTTCTTCAAGAACACGACATCGAACGGCGCTTCCTTGAGCGGCTCGAGCAGATTGTGCTGCTTGAACGAAATCATGCCGGTCAGGAGCGGATTCGCCTGCCAACTGACGCCGTCCAGCTGCTTCGTGAAGAATCGCTTCTTGTACGTTTCCGGCACCAGGTGCATCGCCCGCTCGCCGTAAACTGCCTTCCGGGCGTGCTCCAGCGCTCCGATGCCGATATCCGTGGCGACGATCCGCACCTGCCATTGCGAGAGATTTGCCAGCGTACCCGCGATGCACGCCGCGATCGTCGTGGGCTCGTCGCCGGTCGAACACGCGCACGACCAGATCCGCAACGATTTCGGTCCCGCGACCTTGCCCTCACGGGCGTTCAAGCCCGCCAGATAGTCGCGCTGGAACCAATCCCAGTGCGACTGATCGCGGAACAGAAAGGTCTCGTGCGTGGTGATCTCTTCCAGGAAGCAATCCCACTCCCGATCGCTCGGCGGCAGCTTTTTCAGCTTGAGGTAATACGCCTCGAACGACGGGATTCCGGTCTGTTTCAGCCGGCGTCGAATCCGGTTGGAAAGCAGCGTCTTCTTCTGTTGCGAAATGCGGATGCCCGTGACCTTGTAGATCAGGTCGATAAACTTGGCCATCTCCGCATCGCTGATCTGTCCCTCGGCGACCGACTGCGTCATGGGTTGCTCCGTGGCAAGCGTGTGGTCCCGCCGCGCTGCGCGGCGGGACCGAAGATGTCCGGCTACACCCTGTCGTGGGTCAGTCGAACTTCACTTGCGACACGAGCGTCCGCAGTCCCGTCGCCTGGGCGCCGAGTTCTTCGCTGCTCGAGGCCAGCTCTTCGCTGCCCGCGGCAACCTGCTCGGTGACCTGGCCGATCTGCTGAATGGCCGAGGCGACTTCCTTGGCGTTCGTGGCTTGCTCCACGGTCGCCGTGGCGATCTCCGAGATCTTCTTGGCGGTCTTCTCGACGCCTTGAATGATCTTGGTGAGCGCCGCGCCGGTCTGGGCGCTCAGCGAGGCCCCTTCCTCGACGCGTTTCGTCGATTCCTTGATCAACGAGGAGATTTCCTTCGCCGCTTCGCTGGAACGTTCGGCCAGCTTGCGAACTTCGTCGGCCACGACCGCGAAGCCAAGGCCGTGCTCGCCGGCGCGGGCGGCTTCGATCGCCGCGTTCAAGGCCAGCAGGTTCGTCTGGCTGGCGATCTCCGAAATCACTTGGATGATTTCGCTGATCTGCTCGCTGCTGGTCTTGATCAGCTCCATCGCCTGCACCGACTTCTGCACGGCGGCGCCGCCGTCCTCGGCCAGTTGGCTCGTTTCCTTGGCCACCGTGTCGGCTTCGGTGCTGTTGTCCTTCACGGCGTTGATGCTACGGGCGAGCTGCTCGACCGCGGCGCTCATCTCCTCCACCGACGAGCTTTGCGTCTGCGCGCCTTGCGCCAGCGACTGCGAGCTCTCCGCGATCAACCGCGAGCCCTCGGTGAACTGCCCGGCGCTCTCGATGACCTGTTCCACCAGGCGGCGCAGATCGCGCTGCATCAGCACCTGTTGCGTGATGTCGGTCGCGTACTTGACGACCTTGTACGGGCGGCCGTTGAGGTCGAAGATCGGGTTGTAGGAGGCCTGAATCCAGATCTCTTTTCCGCCCTTGCCCAGCCGCTTGTATTGGCCGGCGTCGAACTCGCCGCGGCCGAGCTTCGCCCAGAACGCCCGGTAGTCGTTGCTCCGAGCGAACTCCGGCTCGGCGAACATGCTGTGATGTTGGCCCTTGATCTCGTTCAGCGAGTATCCGACGGTGCTCAGGAAGTTTTCGTTGGCGTTCAGGATGGTGCCGTCCATCTTGAACTCGATCACCGCCATGCACTTGTCGATCGCGTCCAACTGGCCGGCCGAATCGACCGCCTTCAGACGCTCTTCGGTGATGTCCGTGGCGAACTTGATCACCTTATACGGCTTGCCGTTGGCGTCCAGAATCGGATTGTAGGAAGCCTGGATCCAGATTTCCTTGCCCCCCTTGGCGATCCGCTTGTACTGACCTTCGTCGAATTCGCCGCGGTTCAGCTTCGCCCAGAAGCCCTTGTACTCATTGCCGCGAGTGAATTCCGCGTCGACGAACATCGAGTGGTGCTGGCCTTTGATCTCTTCCAGGGAGTAGCCGAGCGCCTTCAGGAAGTTCTCGTTCGCAGTGATGACCGTGCCGTCCATCTTGAACTCGATCACCGCCATCGACTTGCCGATTGCGTCGAAGACTCCGGCGAAGTCCCGGTTGCGGGCCTCGAGCTGCAACCGCTGCGTGATCACTTCCCAGGTGACCATCGGGCCAAGGTAGTTCCCTTGCGGATCGTAAATGCCGCTCACGAGCAAGTCGAGCTTCTCTTCGCCCAGCTCGATCGTCGCGCGGTGCGGCAGATTCTTGTCGTTCGCCAGCAGCTTGCGCTGGTACGAGGGATTCTTGTGGAAGATGTCGATACTCTGCCCGACGACCGCGTTCGCCTTGACCGGCAGCAGGTGCTCGATCGTCTTGAGCGTCCGCTCGCTGGCCTCGTTCATGTAAATGATCTTCAGATCGCGATCGGCCAGGATGGTGTTGATCGGCGAGTTGTCGGCCATCGCCGTCTTCACCGCCAGCGCTGCACGCAGGCTGTTCACATCGTCAAAGTTCACCGTTTCGGACGGATTGAATGTCGCGGACATGGGCTTCTTCTGCTCCCTTGTGACTTGGTTTGGCGCCGATTCGGCGATTCGTTAATGAGGCGTAGCGATGGGCAAAGCGGCTTACGCTTCGTCCGCGTTCTGTTCCTGCGAAAGCAACTTCTCAATGTCGAGCAAGATCAACAGCCGGTTTTCCAGCTTCACCAGGCCGGTGAGGTATTCGCGGCCGAGCCCCGACACCGTCGGCGGCGGCGGCGCGACTTGCTCCTGCGAGATCCGCAGCACCTCGCTGACGCCGTCGACGATGATCCCCACCGTCTTCCCGCCGACGTTGACCACCATGATCCGCGTCTCGTCCGTGAACGGCTCTTGCGGCAACGCAAATCGCAGCCGCAGGTCGACGATCGGAATCACGCTGCTCCGCAGGTTGATCAGCCCCTTGATGTAAGGGGGCGTTTGCGGCACGCGGGTGATCTCGCCCATCAGGATGATCTCCTGGACGCGCGTGATCTCGATGCCGTATTCCTCTTGAGCCAATCGAAAGCTCACGAGCTGCATCGAGCCGGTGGGCTCGCTGCGTCGCGCCGATGAGGTCGGCGTTTCACGAATCGCGGTGGACACTCGGGGGCCTCCGTCGTCCGAACATGACGCTTACCCGGCCCGCCGCCGTGCAATCGTCGTTAAGGTATGAACCGTCCTACATCCTTGCTCGTCGCCTCGCCGCCGGCGCGACCGGCTTGCGCTCGAAACCGCCAGCGGGCGTACTGGAACATCTAGGTTTGAATTCCAGTACCGTCAAACCGGGGTAATTCCT
>CAZUBB010000152.1:0-5569 GCA_964618485.1 uncultured Pirellulales bacterium | reverse complement strand
CTGGTCGCTGAGGTTGTCGAAACCGCGCGCGCTTTCCCCCCAGCGTTGACAGCAGGGTGCGGCAACCTAGAGTTGCGAGCCCCCTGGCATCAGGGCCGCACTCCGTATCGCGATGCAACTTCGCAGTCATTTGCATAGGACATACCGATGAGAGTTCTGGTCGCCGACGATTCCAGCACTATGCGCAAGATCATCATCCGCTCCCTGTTGGCTGTCGGAGCGCCTGGCGCCACTGAAGCCGCGGATGGAAACGAAGCGGTGGCGATGTTCAAGCCGGGCGAGTTCGATCTGGTCCTCACCGACTGGAATATGCCCGGCAAGAGTGGCCTGGAAGTCGTCCAGGCGATCCGCGCCCAGGACGCCAAGGTGCCGATCATCATGGTCACCACCGAAGCGGAAAAAGCCCGCGTGATGCAGGCGATCGAGGCCGGCGTCTCGGATTACCTCGTGAAGCCGTTCACGGCGGAAACGCTCCGCGAAAAGCTGGAAAAGCACGGCTGCTAAGGCCGGGCCGGTAACAACGAACAATGCACAAGGCCGGGCCGCATCCCCAGGTAGGGTTGTGGCGCCGGCCCTTTTTTTTCGCGCCAACCAGTAGGACTGATCGATCCGATCTAAACGGTCGATCAGTTGTGTACGGATGCTATTGATTCTGTACACGCGTATATTATACTTGGGGAAGGTATTCCGTTATTCCCTACTGCTTTAACGCCGCCTGAGGAGACCCTGCCGTGGCCAATTTCGAGCGATTGACGGAGCGACAGCGCGAGGTTTACGAGTTTATTCGCGAGCGCATCCGTTCGCGCGGTTACGGGCCGACGGTCCGCGAAATCGGCCAGCAGTTTAATATCAGCTCTCCCAACGGCGTGATGTGCCACTTGAAGGCCCTGGAAAAGAAGGGGCTTATTGTCCGCGAGCCGAATATGTCGCGGGCCATTATGCTCGCCACCGAGTCGGTCGAAGGCTCGCGCGGGCTCCCGCTGGCAGGGCGCATCGCCGCCGGCGTGCTCCACGAAGCGGTCGAACAGGACGAGGTGATCGATTTTAGCGAGCTCTTTAGCGCGGACGACCTGTTCGTACTCAAGGTCAGCGGCGATTCGATGATCGAGGATCAGATCGCCGACGGGGACTTCGTCGTGATCCGCAAGCAGCCGACCGCTTCCAAAGGACAAATCGTCGTGGCGATCACCGACGAAAACGAGGCCACGCTCAAACGCTGGTATCCCGAAGGAAACCGCATCCGCTTGCAGCCGGCCAACTCGTCGATGAAGCCGATCTACGTCAAAAACGCCCGCGTCCTCGGCTGCGTAGTCGGCGTCGTCCGCAAGGTGTCGTAATCGGCTTCTTTAGCCGAGGTCTGTGACCTCGGGGAGTGGACTCGGATCGCATCCTGCGCGCCGGCCTCACAGAGGCCAGCTACAGCATACGGTCCTACCGAGACCGATTCCTCCGCCTGTGCGCAAGGCAACGACGTTTGCGCCAATCCTGCGCGCGCAAACTCCATCGCGCGCGTGCGACGCACGCAAGTCGCGACCCCGGGTCCGTCGATGCGAAGGGATGAGGTCGATCGCGCCTTTACGCCGGGCGAATCGACTCGCTGGAGCGCCTCGCCATGCCATTCCCTCCCGCCCCGCCTGAGAAGAAACCGTCGGTGTGGAGCCTCAGCACGCTCAAAAAGTACCGCTTGCCGATCCTGGCGGCCTCGGCCATGGGCGGCCCGGTCGCATACTTCGAGAGCGGCGAATGGACCAAGGGGGTGACGTCCACCGTCAAAGAATGGACGTCCAGTTCGCCCGCACCGTCGACCCCGGCGCCGACGACCGTTGCCGGATTGCCCTCCGTCTCTCCGTACGGCGGCCACTCGGCCAAGGTGAACTTGATCAACAACCCGATGCCGGTGTCCGAGGTCTTTAACTTCGACATCACGCCGGAATGGGTGGCGAGCCGCTGGGAGGAAGTGTCGCTCGGCATGGCCGACGTCTCCCTGACGGGACATCGCGTGATGCTGGTCACCGGAGGAGGCCCGCAAGATTTGGCCGGCTCGCTGACGTATTACTTCGACGTCGATCAGCGTTTACAGCGCATCCGCTTTGAAGGCGTGACGGGCGACGTGCGCCCGCTGGTGGCGGAAATGGCCATGCGCCATCGATTCATCCGCTGCGCTAACCAGGTGGCCGGAACCGAGATTTTCCAGGTCCACTACAACGGGAAAGCCACCGGCGAGATGCGCATTCGTAGTTCGTCGGTCGCTCGGGCCGGCTCGCAATTGGGGCGCTATTCGGTCAGCCTGTCGATCGATCGTCCCGAATAGACAAGGGCTATTCCGTGCCGTCGATATCGGGCGATTCCGCGCGGTATTTCATGGGCCGGCGGAACGATTCGATCCGCAGCATCACCTTGCCGTTCTGAAACACGCGGACGGTGCCGCTTGTCTCGCTGATGGCGACCGCCACGGCGCGCGAGGCCTTGCTGATGGCGGCCGCGGCCCAATGGCGCGAGCCGAGCCCCTTGGAGAGCGTAATGTCGAGCGCCGGGGCGTCGATATACCGCGCCGCGGCCTCCACCACGCCATCGGCGGAGATGATGATCGCCCCGTCGAGGATTGCGATCTCCTTGATCCCTTCGCGGACCCGCGAGCTGCGCAGGTTGCGCTCCTTACGGCTGTATCCTTTGACCGGATCGAAACCCGCCGGGCGGGTCCGCTTCATCACATTCCGGGTGTCTCCGACGACGAGGATCGTGCCGACTGGCTTACCCTCGCGCCCCTCACGGCCGATCTCGACCGCCATGTTGACGACCGTCTGCAGGGTGTCGAGCGGCACGCTCGTTTCGAGTTGCTGCAGGTCGCGGACGGTCAACCGGCCGAGCGATTCCCCCAGGCCGACGTGGCTGATTGAGTCGTACGCGCCGGCCTCGAAGCTGCTGTAAACCGCCAGAACCTTGGCGTCCGGCTTCAACAGGTCGTCGGCCAGCGCCTCGAGCAAGGCCTGTTCGAGCTTGGCGTTGACCGGCCGGTCGGCCATGTCGAGAACCAAGGCGTCCATGCCCGCCTCGGCAGCTCCTTCGACACTTTCTTCGTCGTCGGCCGCCAGAATCACGCGCGTGGCGCCGGCCAGCGACTTGAGTCGCTGCCAATCGGCCGGGCCTTCCAGCAGCAAGAGCACCGCCGCCGCTTCCAGCATCTCGGTGAGCTTCACCGCGGAGCTAAAAACGGCCTCGAATTTTTCGCCGATTCTGAGCGGACGGACGCGAGGTTCCGGCACTGGCAATTCGCGCGTTGCGGAAGTCGTGACTAACATGGACGTCGCAATCGTAGAACGTTCCCGGACTTCCGGCAACCGCAAAGGCGCCGCGGCGCGCGCTCCAAAAGATTGCCCAAGGCGATCGCTTCGGCCGCCCCCTCCAGGTAGACCTCCTGGGTGACTTTTCTCCGTGCGTTTGATAAGATACTTGGTATCCGTGTGTTCTCGTCCGCCTCCGACGCGAGACGCGGTTCCCCCCGAAGTAGCCGCGAGCCGCGCTGCGTGCCGACGCCTGCCGGTCGCGAGCGCAACGCTCCCCGCCCCGTTGGTTTCACCCGCCGCCGCATCCGTCCCCCTTGGGAGCGAGTCACGGTGAGTTCTTCGTCGCTCCATCTGCCGGACCTCGATGAGTTGATCGAGTTGTTCTACGCGAGCGCCGCGGAATTTGCAGAGTTGGCCCCCGTGGCGAGCGACGCGATGCCCGCTCACGATCGGCTGCTCTTGGCGCACACGTCGCATATGACGGTCACGCTGGAGGCCTACCATCGGTCGCTCGTCGACGTGCAGGTGATCGCCCGCGAAGTGATGCCGACCCATTACGCGCGCAAAATCACCCTGACGCGGCAAAGTGACGGCGCCGTGGTGATGTTCGGCATCATGCGGGTCAATCTCACCGTGCTGGACCAGGCGGTCCGCGATCGGATCGTGGCGGAAGGCACGCCGCTGGGCCGGATTCTGATCGAGCACGACGTCTTGCGGCGGATTCGCTCCCCGAGGCTCTGGCGCGTGATGCCTCGTCCAGAACTGGCACGCTGCCTGGGTTTGGCCGCGCCGCGACTCACGTACGGCCGCACCGCGATCATGTTCTTGAATGATGCGCCGGCCGTGGAATTACTGGAAATCGTTTCGCCCCTTACCTAACGAGGCCCGCCATGAGCGCTGTGTGCGACTGCCTCGTCCTCGGGGACGGGATTACCGGGGCTACGTTCGCAGCGCTCGTCGCCAAGGCGGGTTACCGCACCGTACTCTTGGCATGCGAACCACGACAATCGCCGGCGAGCGCGCTGTCGCTGATGCCTGCGTCGCATCCGACGCTGCAGCGGCTCGAAGTCGTCGACGCCCTGCGGCGCGGCGGCTGCCCGAAGAAGCTCGGCGTCCGCTGGTTCGATTCCGAAGGCGAAGAAGTCTACAGCGTTTATTTCTGCGATTTCGAACCGTACGAATCGGCGCAGACCTGGCAAGTGCGGCGCGACGAGTTTGAAGAGATGCTCTTGCACCACGCCCGCAGCCGTGGCGTTGCGCACCTCGCCGAATTGAAGCGGTTGGAGCCGATGTGGGACGGCCGTCGGCTGGTCGGCATGCTCTGCGAGCTTAGTGAAGGGGGTCCCTACGAGCAATACGCGCGCATTACGGTGGACCTCTCCGGACGCACGACCACGGTTGATAACGTCCCCACCGCCGGCAACGGGGCGACCGGCGAACGCGTAATGATCTCCGGCTTGTACCGCGGCGCTCGCCGCGAACCGGCGGCCGACGAAGGGACGTCGCTGATGTTTCAAACCGGTCGCCGCGACGGATGGTTTCGCTATATTCCACTCGCGGACAACCTGGTCAGCATCGGCGCCATGACCGACTGGAGTGCCGACGCCTTGCGCGACGAACCGCCGGCCGACGCGTTTGAAGAATTGCTCGTAGATTGCCCCGCCGTCGCGGAACGCCTGGTCGACGCCGAGCTGATCGGGGAGCTGACGCCCACACGCTATGGACCGCAATCGATTGTCGCGCGCGCCGACGACGGCCGCCTGATCATCGGCGATGCGCTCCGCGCCGCCGATCCCCTCTTGGGCGCCGGCCCGTACTTGGCGCTCAAAGCCGGCGAATGGGCCGCCGACGTCGTCGTCGAGGCGCTCCGCGCCACCGACCTCTCCGCCGCGCGGCTGGGCCGTTGGATCCCAACGTTTGAGGACGCGCAACAACGCTTCCAACGCATGGCCGGCGCGCTGCACACCTCGGGCTTCGACTGGAAGGAACTGCTGGCGCGCCTCGCCGCGCATCGCGCGGGCGTAGCGAACTTCTTCGCCGGCAAAGTGTTCGACGACGCCACGATTCAAGCGTGCGCGGCGTTGGGCGGCTGCAGCCAAGAGCGGAACACGAAGGATCAGCCCCCGCATGTCTCCAACACCGCGTAAACTTGCCGATGGCTTTCACTTCACGCCGCCGCGTTGAATTTCGTCATACGGACGCCGCAGGCATCGCGCACTTTTCGGCGTTTCTGTTGTTCGCGGAAGAAGTCGAGCACGAGTTGCTGCGCTCCATGGGACTGTCCG
>CAZUBB010000151.1:8144-11865 GCA_964618485.1 uncultured Pirellulales bacterium | reverse complement strand
CCAGCGCATCAGCAGCGCCAGCGCCCCGAGGTAGAGCGGCGCGTGGAGCAGCTCCTGCTGATAGGCGGGCCAGTAGACCGTGTCCCAGGCGAAGGGGTGGGAGGCGAGGAAGAGCGCCGCCGCGACGGGCCCCAGGACGGCCTCCCGGTCCCCCAGCGCCTCCCGGACGAGGAAGAAGAGCGCGGCCCCGGCGGCCTCACCGTCGTCGATCCCGTCTGGCTCGCTGGCTTTCGCATCAACGAGCGCAAAGTGAGCGACTATCGCCGCGGCCGCGTGATGCTCGCCGGCGACGCCGCGCACATTCACAGTCCCGCCGGCGGCCAAGGCATGAACACCGGCATGCAGGACGCCTTCAACCTGGCCTGGAAACTCGCGCTCGTTCATAAGGGCCAAGGCCAGGCCGAACCGCTGCTGGAAAGCTACTCGCGCGAGCGCAGCGCCGTCGGCGACCAGGTGCTCCGCGGCGCCGGAATGATGACCCTCATGGCCACGCTGCGCAATCCGGTCGCGCAATTCTTGCGCAATCACGCCGCCAGCGTACTGACGTCGTTCGATTTCGTGCGCGACAAGATGAAGAACGCTCTCTCGGAACTGTCGATCAACTACCGCCACAGCGCGCTCTCCGTCAACGATGGCCCGCGGTTCGGAGGCCTCCACGCTGGCGATCGCCTTCCCGACGCCCCGCTCACGCAAGCGCGCACCGGCGAAGCGACTACCTTGTTCACCGCACTGCGCGGCTATCAACATGCGTTGCTTTTGTTCGCCGACAGCGCTGACCTCGCAGCCATCGGCCGCCAGGCGGAAGTCGCGGCGGCGGTCGACGACGCGTTTCCTGGCCTGGCGAAGTCCCACCTAATTATCGCGCCCGCGGAAGGCTTCGCCGCCGCCGAAATCGGCATGCCCGGCCTCTCGCTCTGGTTCGATCGCGACGCCAAGCTGAGGGACCAACTCGGCGCGGCCAACGGCACGCTCCTCTGGATCCGCCCCGACGGGTACGTCGGCTTTCGCGGCGAGCCAGCCGACGCCACCAGCCTGCTCGCGTACCTCGACCGCTACCTGGTCCGTCGCAGCTAGTGTCGCTGCGTGGCGCCCCGGCGTAGAATAACGGGGCAACCCACTCGCCGAGAATCCTCATGCCGTCCATCGCGCCGTGGCTCCCGCCGCTCTTGGTCGCCGTGCTCTCCTTTCTGTACGGCTGCCTTCGCCTCTTCATTCTCTACGGCGCTAGTTCCAAAGCCCGGCAATCGTGCAACTGGATGCTCGGCGCCTGCGCTCGCCCGAGTTTCACCGGCCAAGCGCAGATTGTCACGGGATTGGTGTTCCTCACCGCCATCGCGGCGCTCGTATGGCTATGGATCGTGCTGCAGCGAGCTTGAGAGCATGGAAACTGCCGCCATCGCGCCGCCAGCGCAATCTGCCCGGCATCTGCGGATGCTTGCCAATGCCGCCATCTTCGGCGCGGCCTGGCTCATTGGCAATGCGATCGTCGCCAGCGGCGAAGAATCGCTCGAAGTATTCTTCTTATACATCTTCGCTTTCACACCAGCGTTTTGCGTGGTTCTGCTCATTCACGGCGGCTGGCGCGTCGTGCCGGCGACACTCGGCGCGAGCGGTGCAATCATCGCGATCGCCGCTGGGGTGACGTGGCTCGATGGAACGCCCCTCGACTCCCGCGACATCTGGCCGCTCCTTTGCTCTGGCGCGTCGTTTGGGCTACCGGCGGGCTCATACTTCCTTTCGCGATCCGCGGGGCATGGTCGCGCCTGGCATTTGGTCTCCCGGGCGCTTTGGTATACGGGCCTGATCACGGCAGGCATGATGGCGTCAATACTCTCGCACGGGATTTCCGATTTCCTCGTTCGCCACCATTGGCTCTGAGGCATATCGCTCCCAGAAACCGGTGGCGGCCCCGCCGGGCGGCAACTATAACTGGAACGGAAGCGCCGATGCCGGGCGCCTCGCGTTGCCGCCCACCCGCGAGGTTCGAGGAAAGCGCGATCCTCGGACCGTCTTTCGGTGTCTTGCGCGCTTGTCGTCCCCCCGCCTGGTGGATTTCCCGCATGATTCGCTCGCTTTGCGGCAGTGTCTCGGTCTACCTTCTCTGTGGACTGCTCACGAGTCTCGCCTCGGCTCAAGTCTCGAACAAAAAGTACGGCCAGGACGACGCCTTCCGGCAACTGGAAGAAATCCTCCCCACGCCGAACGACTTCCGCACCGCCTCCGGCGCGCCCGGCGCCGGCTACTGGCAGCAACGGGCCGACTACGTGATCGACGTCGAAATCGACGACGAGCACCAGCGCCTGATCGGCAAGGAATCGATCACTTACACCAACAACTCGCCCGACACGCTCACGTATGTGTGGCTGCAACTCGAACCGAACATCTTCAATCCCGATTCGGCCGCCAACACCACGGACGCCGCGCCGAGTTTCAAGGAATTCCCGTTCGAGTCGCTCTACCGCCTGATGCTGCAAGAAAAGTTTAAAGGCGGCATGAACATCTCCGCGGTGAAAGACGATCGCGGCGGCGATCTGAAACACACCATCGTCGGCACGATGATGCGCGTCGACCTGCCGGCGCCGCTCCTGCCCGGCAAATCGCTGACGTTCTCCGTCGATTGGGATTTCAACATCAACGACGCCAAGAACATCGGCGGCCGCACCGGCTTTGAGTACTTCGAGGAAGACAAAAACTGTATCTACGAGATGGCGCAGTGGTTCCCGCGGATGTGCGCCTACACTGACGTCACGGGCTGGCAGCATAAGCAATACCTCGGCACCGGCGAGTTCACGCTCGAACTCGGCGACTACCTGGTCCGCATCACCGTGCCGAACGATCACGTCACGCCGGCCACCGGCGTGTTGCAAAACCCCAACGAAGTATTGACCGAGGCGCAACGCGCGCGGCTGGAGCAATCGAAGACTGCCGAGAAGCCGATGTTCGTCGTTACGCCCGAAGAGGCCAAGGCCAACCAGGCCGGCAAACCGACCGGCAAGAAAACCTGGGTCTACCACGCGCAAAACGTCCGCGATTTCGCCTTCGCGTCGTCGCGCAAATTCATCTGGGATGCCCAAGGCCACGATGTCGAAGGCAATAGAGTTGTCGCCATGTCGTTCTATCCCAACGAAGGCGAGCCGCTCTGGAGCAAGTACTCCACGCATTCCATCATCCACACGTTGAACGTTTACTCGCGCTACACATTTCCTTATCCGTACCCGATCGCCATCTCCGTCAACGGTCCAGTCGGCGGGATGGAATACCCCATGATCTGCTTCAACGGCCCGCGCCCGGAAAAAGACGGGACGTACAGCGAACGCACGAAGTACGCGCTCATTTCCGTAATCATTCACGAAGTTGGCCACAACTATTTCCCCATGATCGTCAACAACGACGAACGGGAATGGATGTGGATGGACGAAGGGTTGAACACCTTCTTGCAGTATCTGTCGGAGCAAGAGTGGGAAGAAAAGTACCCTTCGCGTCGCGGCGAACCGAAAGACATCGTGCAATACATGCTCAGCCGCGAACAGGTGCCGATCATGACCGGATCGGATTCGCTGCTACAGGTCGGCAATAGCGCCTACGCCAAGCCGGCCACGGCGCTCAACATCCTCCGCGAAACAATTCTCGGCCGCGAGCTGTTCGATTTCTCCTTCAAAGAATACGCCCGCCGCTGGCGCTTCAAACGCCCCATGCCGGCCGACTTATTCCGCACGATGGA
>CAZUBB010000151.1:0-8134 GCA_964618485.1 uncultured Pirellulales bacterium | reverse complement strand
CTCGGGCACCGATCTCGACTGGTTCTGGCGCGGCTGGTTCTACACGACCGATCACGTCGATATCGGCATCGCCCGCGTCCGGCAGTTTGAAATGGACACGGCGAATCCCGATATCGACAAGCAACGTCTCAAGGAAGATCGCGAGAAAGAACCCCAGACGCAATCGGAAACGCGCAACAAGCCGCTGCCGAAGCGCGTCGATCAATTCCCGGAGTTGAAGGACTTCTACAACACGTTCGACGAGCTCGACGTCACCGAAGATGACCGCGAGAAATTCCAGAAGTACCTGAAGACGCTGAAAGCGCACGAAAAAGAGTTGCTCGACACGCGGAGGAACTTCTACGCCGTCGAACTGGAAAACATCGGCGGCCTGGTGATGCCGGTCATCTTCCAGATCGACTACGAAGACGGCTCCACCGAGGAACTCCGCATCCCGGCGGAGATCTGGCGCCACAACAACCAGCGCGTCACGAAGCTTCTTTGGACCGAGAAGGCGATCAAATCGTTGACGCTCGACCCGCACCTGGAAACGGCCGACGCCGAAGTCGAAAACAACTACTGGCCTTCCCGCCCCGTGAAGTCGCGCTTCAAGTTGTTCAAAGAAAAGGAACGTCAGAACGACATGCAGAAGGCGCAAAAGAAGCCAGAGGAAAACCCAGTGGAAGAGGAGGAGCGGGATGAAAAGTAGTCGTTCGGTGCGCTCCTTAGCCGTGCTGACGGCGCTTGCCGCCGCGTGCGTCTGCTTCAGCCACGCTGGCGAGGCTTGCGCCCACCCATTCCACACCTCGGTCGCCGAAACTGAATGGAACTCCGAAACCAAACGGCTCGAAGTAGCGCTGCGCGTCTCGCCAGAAGACCTGGAAACAGCGCTTTCTAAGCAGGGCGAAACGAAAGTGCGTCTGGAAGACTCCGAAGGCATCGACGATTTGATTGTCGACTATCTCAATGACCACTTTACCCTGTGCAAGCCAAAATCAGGCGACGAAGATCCCCAGCCGCTCGAACTCAAATGGACCGGCAAGGAACTGTCTACCAAAGCGGCCTGGCTCTTCTTCGAGATCGAAGCCCCCGACGGCGTCGAAGGCCTGGAACTGGCCAACCGCCTCCTCCTCGACGAGGGCGACTCCCAAATCAACACCGTCGTCCTCCGCGACGGCAAACGCAAAACTACCCTCCGCTTCGATAAGAAGCACGTGTCGGAAGTAGTCCGATTCGATGACAGCGCAAAGCCATCGGATTGAACCGCGGAGGCGCAGAGACGCGGAGGGAGGATTGGGAACCGCGAAACTCGCTAAACGGCGCAAATCGTGAATTGGACCTGTCCACGGAACAGGTGGAATTTAGGAATAATGAGATTGATTGCAGTGAACGCCGCGTCGCGACGCGCTCCCTGAATAAGAACCGCGCTCAAGCATCCTTCCGTGTCGTTCTGCGCATTACATGGACCAGTTTCTCTCATTATCGCGCAGTTCCGCGTCTTTCGCGGTTGGTGATGCTCCTTTCCTTCTCTTCCTCCGCACCTCTGCGCCTCCGCGGTTCAATTAACTGAAGCCGTCACTCCACATCGTCCCGCCACTCCTTCTGCGATCCCTCAATCCGCAGCGGCCCCGCGATTGGCTCTCCGTCGCGCAGAATGATGTACGCGTCGCCTCCAGTGACGCTTCCCCAACGTAAGGTGGCGCGGCCGGCCGTTTTCAACTCGGGCGATGACTGCGAGAGCTTTCCTTGCGGCCCGACGGCGATCAGCGCATAACGACGCGCCCCGCTGCCGTCATCGTTCAATGCTTCCGGCGCTTCCGGCGTGCCGACCGCGAAGCTCTGCATCTCGCCACCGCCGCCGCCGATCGACATCTTCCCCTGCCCAATCGTCGCGTCGGTGAGTGGCTCTTCGTGATGCGGCCGGAACGATTGAAAGCGCAACCGCCCCGGATGATTGCCGCCGCTCCACGACTCATAAGGGACCTCCGACGGTTCCAACCCTTCCCCTTGGATGATCGCCAATTGCCGCCACGCCCCGTCGAGCCAAACGTTCCAAGAGATATGTCCCGGCGCGCGAAACGGCGTGCCATCGCGGTTCATCGCGTGAAAGCGATCGTCGAACGGATCATCCAACTCCGCCTTGTGCAGCCGCCCTCGCACCCACAGCCCGGTCCGCGCATCTGCCGTCGCCTTCGCGTACAGACCGCGCGGAATCTGTTGCTCTTCGAAGCCTTGCTCCCAAGCCTCGCCGGTGTCGGAAACGATCAATTCATCCCGCACGATCAACCGATCCACCTCCAACACCCGCGGCGACTCCGGCTTCGCCTGAATCAATCCCCAGGTCGTCGCGGCCGAAAGCAAAATCGTGACCAGACGCTCTTTCATCGGAAAGCCTCCAAAAAAGACGCCCGACCCATCAGAGGGCCGGGCGAACCACATCTCAGAAATTTCCCCGCGAAACACGCGAAAGGTGGAAATGAAGAAATTGCCACGTTTGCGCGAGAATTGAAACATGGAGCCGGAAGCGTCAGCGCCCGGAGTTACGCGCGCTTTCGCTTCGACGGCAATCAATACATTCAGCGCGCATAGTTTGCTCCGCAATCGCGAGAAGAAGTTTGTCCACGGAACACACAGAACAACACGGAAAAAATACAAAGCGAGAATCGAGTCTCCTTCTCCCTCCTATTTCCGTGTCTTTCCGTGTATTCCGTGGACAATCATCCCCTTTCGCGAATTTTCGCGTGTTTCGCAGGCAGTCTCCTCCTAAGCGTCAACGCCAAGCAGCTTGCAAGCCTCCGCGTAGCCGGCCGCCTGGAAGCCGTGTTGGTCTTCGCGGTTGTAGCCGTAAGCGCTGGCCGTCACGCGCGCGAGCGCCGTCAGTTGCCTCCAACGGAACGCCGGCCGCGTCGTGCGGAACTCCTCGCACACGGTGTGATAGTACTTCTCGCCGTGCAGGCGGCCATCCTCGCTCACCGCGTACCGGAGCATCGTCTGGAACACCGGTTCCGGCGCATGCCCGGCCTCGCCGTAAATCTGAATCGCCGCCGTCGCGCGTCCCTGATCGTTGTGGCGAATGGCGTCCTCCGCCTCGGCCAACAGCGCCGCCGCGCCGCGCGTCTGAATCGCAGCGCGGTGCTCTTCCGTAGGGTAATGCTCCGAAGCGAATGTCCCCAGGCTCGGCGCGTGGTAACCGGCCACGATCAACCCGGTCACCGCATGCGCCGGGCTCGTCACCCGCGTCATGTTGCGCCAGGCGTTCGTGGCGTCCGAGGAATGCACGCCCGGGGCGTCGCCGTGGCAGCGCCATTTATCGGAGCTCTGCCGCAACACCACCTGATTCGAGCACAGCGAAATCGCCTCGCCGATCACCTCCGGATCGATGCCGTCCGCAAGCGCCGCCGCGACCGCATCGGCCGACCGCGCCGGAGGCCCGTCGTAAATCGTCTGCGCGAGGCGATCGACCGCTTCGTCGCCAGGATCGCGCTTGCCCAGCGGTTTGCCGGCCAGGCGATACTGATCGAGCAACTTCGGAACGAGCGCCCGGATTTCCGGTTCCGGGTTGTTGTGCTTCTTGTGCGACATCTCGTTGTCGACGCAGAACCGCACGCACTGCCGCAGCAACGTGTGTGCGTAATCCTTGCCGAGCAAATTCGCCAACCCGCGCACGCGATGCGCGAACACGAAGCGATGCACATTGACGTCGTCCTGCACGACCGGCTGCAGCGCGTTGAAGGTGTCATCGACCGACGCGTCGGTCAGTTGCGTGAACAACTCCTCGGCAGCGTTCATGTCCGCATTGCGCGAGGCGTCGCGAAGCTGCAGGTCGATTCCCTGCTCCGCGGCGTGCTCGGCCGCGTGAATCGCCATCAGCATCTTCTTCGAAGCGCCGCCGAATTGCTGAATCTGCTGCGCGTTGCGATACACCACTTTCAGCACCGGCAGCGGCTGGCGCTCCGATGGCAGCAGCTTGGACATCTCCAGCGCCGGCAACATCGCCATCGCGGTGTGGTAGCCGACGTAATCCTGCCCGCCGAACGTTTCGGCATTCGCCAGCGCCGCGGCGGCCACGAGCGAGCGCAAATCGATCTCGCCGCGCGACAGTTTCTCAATCAGCACCGGCTGCAGATCCACGGCCGGCGTGCTTTGCAGCAGGTCGACCAGGCGATCGTATCCGCCGAAGTTGAGAGGAGCGATCTCCTCGCCCGCATAGGCAGGCGTTAACCCGAGGTCCGCGGTCACAGCGGCGCCGAGCCCCACGACAAGCATTCCACGACTGACCTCGGTCAAGAACTCACGACGACTGCTGGGCGACATGGGCGCGTCCTCCCGCAAACGGTGACAAGGGCAAGCAGAGAGCACCGCCGAACGGCGGCCCCCTCATTCTAAGGGATGCGTAGCGCGCCACGCCATCGTTTTCGCATAGTTGTGGCCGGTCTCCCCACCGAGCCACATGCGGCCCCCCCGGATCACTACTGCGAAACGTCAAAGCACCAGATCGACGTCGCATCCCGCAAATAGAGCTTCCCATTACTCACGATCGGATACGCCCAGGCCTTCGCGTTGCCACGGTCCGGTGGATTCGGCGGCGAAAAGCGGCCCACTTCGCGATATCCCTCCGGCGACGGGTCAACGAGCGCCGTTTCCCCCGTGTTGTCGCCATGGACGAAAAGGCGTCCATCGGCATAGCACACCGAAGCCGGCCCCACGCTCCGCTCCTGCCATTTCACCTCGCCCGTCAAGAAGTTGACGCACATCAACCCCTGGCCGTTGGTGCCGTAGAGGTAATCGCCAATCTTCACCGCGCCGCCGATGCTCGTGGGAAGTCCCGCACTGAAATAAACCTGCTCCGCGGCCAACCCATCTGCATTCTTGACGAGTTTCACCAGCCCTCCGCCGGTGCGTCCGCCGGCGCTGTAGACGTGATCGTCCGCCGCGATCGGCGTCGGAATATTGGCCGGGCTCCCTTCCGCGGTGCCGGTGTAGCGCCAAAGCACCGCCCCGCTCAACGCGTCGACTCCCACCAATCCCTTCTCCAGAAACTGCACGTACTGCTTGCCGGCAACCGGGCTTTCCAGCACGATCGCCGAAGCATACGCCGCCTGATCGGCCTCGGGCGTCGCGCATTTCCAGATCACTTCGCCGGTGTTCTTGTTGAGCGCCACGATCGTCGCTTCAGCACCACCGGGCGTGCAAACGAGCACATCGCCATCGACGAGCGGCGATTCCGAATAGGCCCACTTCCCGGGCACTCCGCCGAAATCGGTGCGGAGTTGCTTCCGCCACACGATATCCCCCGAGGCGGTCTTTAAGCAGACGAGGTCGCCATTCGATCCAATCCCGTAGAGCTGCTCTCCGTCAACTGTCGGCGTTCCGCGAGCGCCGGGATACTGCGGACCTTGATTCGGCCCGACCGTTCCTACAGTCGTGGTCCACAGGATGGCTCCGTCGGCGACCGCCCGCGCCTGCACGAATTCGTTCTCCGTCCCGTCGTTCCCCATCACGAACAGGCGATCGCCCACGACGGACGGCGTCGAGTACCCGCTCCCGGCGTCATTCACCTGCCAAACGAGCTTGGGCCCTTCGGCCGGCCATTGCTGCAGCAATCCCCCCTCGGCCGAAATCCCGGTCCGCGCCGGTCCCCGCCACTGCGGCCAGTCCTCGGCCCGCACCGAGGAAACGAATCCCGCGGCCAACGCCGCTCCGATCAACCAGGTTTTTGCGGACATCTGAGCGCCTCGCGATTTTCGTGGTGGGGGCGGTTCGTACCGTGCCCGCGCATTGTAACGAACTGCTGGGCTGAAACGAACACAACGGCTGTCGATTCGCCGCGCCGCCCTCAACTTGAAACCCAGCCCACGATGAACTATAAAACGTGGCTCAGACGCCAGCGGCCAATTTCGGGAGCGAACGTTCGGGCGACCTCGCGTGTCGCTCCCCAGAAGGCCGTGTAACCGTTGCCCGAATGGCGGAATTGGCAGACGCGCTAGATTCAGGTTCTAGTGGCCGCAAGGTCGTGGAGGTTCGAGTCCTCTTTCGGGCACTTGGAAGTGATGCAGCAAATCGCATGATGCGGCAAACCCCGGCAAAACCGGGGTTTTTTGTTGGAGGGACTGCGCGTTTTGCGGTTCCTCGCCACTATCTGCGCGTTGCTGCTGCGCCGCTTTTTGCGCCGCTTTTTGCGCTGAGTCATCCGCGGCCATCGCCGCGCGGAAATGTTCATCGGTCACCTGGAGGTAGTATTTGGCCGCGACGGCGGCGCTGTTACCAATCCAGGCGGTGACCACGTGCAGCGGGTAGGACTCCGCCAGCTCGGTTTGCCGCGTCGCCCGGAGGTTGTGAAAGAGCTTTGGCCATGGCTTGAGGCCGGCCCGCTGGATGATCCGCTCAAGTTGCGTGCGCAGGTTGGCGTTGGCCCAGCGGTAGCGTGTAATGACGAATTCCTCGCCGTCGGCTGCGTCCTGCCACGCTTCGTCGAGATACCGGCGTAGCTCAGGGAAAAGCGGGATGATGCGCGACTCACCGCCAGGATGATGCTCCGTTTTGGGGCTACGGACGGTCAACCTACCATTGGCCCAATCGACGTCGCCCCATCGCAGGGCCAGGTGTTCACTCGGGCAACGCAATCCGCCGAACCGGGAAAGCGCGAAGAGCAGACGCCATTGCGCATCCGGGCAGGCCGCCAACACCTTTTCCGCCTCGCCACGCGAGACAAAGTAGTCGCGAGCCCGATTCGCCTTAACAACGCAGCCCTTCATATCTGCAAAGGGGTTTTCCGAAAGCAGTCGCTTGCGCAGGGCCGCCCGAAAGAATTGCTTCGCGCGGCCGCACATCCGGCGCACGGTATTATCGCCGAGCCGCTCCCCGAGGCTGCGTCGAAAGTCATCCGCATCGCCGGGCGAAATGTCGGCCAACGCCTTGTCAGCGCCGAAGAACGCAACCAGGTGACGCCGAGCGTCATTCAGGTGGCGAATGGTCAGCGGCTTCAAATCGGTCCGCCCGGCAATGTAGGCTGTCAGAACCGCATCTAAATAGCTCCTCGCGGAAAGTGTAGCGCTTGCACTTGCAGAAACGTCGTAAATCAGGCACGTTTTGGCGGTTCTTCGCGCTACGCTTCGGCCGAGGAGCTATTTAGCGTGGCCACGGCCGCCGTTGCATCCGGCTTGGGTATCAGCCCGACAGCCGCAAGTTTCTTGGCGAGGCGAGGTTCCACACCTTTGACCCACTCAACCAAGTCGCTTTCCATCGGCCGATTGAAGTGGAGCGCTTCGAGCAGTTGCTCCACGCGGTACTTGATGCCTTCGGCCGTGCGCTGCGACACCTTGCCTAGTCGGATCGTGGGGCGCCGTCCGTCAAGTGCGACGAAGAGAATCCGTCGGCAGCCGTTTTTGTCTTTTGCGATCGAGGCCATCGTTTATTCTCCCCTTTTTCTCGCGCTGTTTCCGCCGCGCTTCTTGGCCTTTGAGATCGCCGTCAAGCGAAGTCCCAAATGGTCGCACAACAAGTCGATGCTGCTGGTGTTCAGGCCGACTCCCAGGCGCATGAAGCGCGACATATTCCCTTCGTCGAGGCCGGTCGCTTTGCAGATTTGAGATCGACTCTCGCCGCACTCGTCGATGATTTTGCGAAGCTGTTCGGTGAATGTGAGTTTTGTCATTGTGGAAGTGTATAGGTGAACTTGTATGTTTACAAGACTTCACAGAACTTGCAATGCGATTGCAACACCTTTCCCATCAGATTTCGAGCAGCAACCGCACGACGGGGAGGCGCCCGGGTTTCCGATTGCACACAATCAGTCCAGCTTCTTCGAGGTCCGCGAGTGCCCGATACGCTGCGTTACGATGGACGTGGAGTCGAGCAAGCGACCGGGTGGTCAATCTCAGCGGTTTCCCCTTCGCGCATTTGTGTTCCGCCCAGAGGGCCAGCCAGACATGGAGTGACTTACCTGGGAGCGAGGCCGCGCGCGAAACTGGTGAGCCGGGAATAGGTCCCCAGATGAACCAGTCGCCGGATCGTCGGGCCTTCCCTTTCCGCTCGGTGGCAAGTTTGGCGGACTCGATCTCCGCTTGTTCTTGGTCATCCAGTCGAAGTGCTTCGAGGTCAAACGATACCGTCTCACCTTCTCTGTAAATGCTAGCTTTGCTAGCTGAAGGCCGGC
>CAZUBB010000150.1:0-11935 GCA_964618485.1 uncultured Pirellulales bacterium | reverse complement strand
AAACAAGGTGATATCACCTTCCCCCGACTGACACAAGATTTCTTACAGGGCCCGGCCACATTGCATGGCCATCCGCCTCCGCGCCAAAAATACGGGCACGACCTGCATTACTGGTCAAGTAACCAATAACCGTTTGATCGCGTCGTCCCTCCTGGCCGTCGGCCTCCAGTTTCAGGCGGCGTCGCTCATCGGTCAGTTCCCTGCCGAGGCTCGACGCGTGGTCGAACGAAGGCGTCAATTCCTCGAAACGCGTCCCATCGGGTTCCCTGCGAACCAGGACACCCCAGTTCGAATGATGCCGATCTGTATTTCCGATGAGTGCGTCGAGCATCAAATAGCCGACGAACACGTCGACACATGTCTGAATATGGATGCCTCCATAGAATCCCTCTGGTGGACGCACGTTGCGCTGCATGAGCGCTCCGAAGATGCGATCCAGAGTATGTTGGGCGACATGAAAATTGCGGCCAGCCGACGGATAATTCTCGTCAAGTTCAAGCAGCAGTTCATTTCCATGTACTAGCCCGCCCGATTCTCCCGAGTCTGTGAAATCCAGCGAAATCGTCCCTCGTTCGTCATCGCATTTCGCAAGCTCAATAAGTGGATGGGGCAGTCCCAAGGTATGCGCGACTTGCGCCGCGATTTTCTCAGACCAGTCCTCCCCGGCGTGCCGCCGACTGTACTTGAACAAGTACATCGCATTGTTCTGTCCTTGGCACCAGAACTTACGCTTGGAACCGACTTGCTCTTCCCGGGTTCGGGGCCACGCGGAAACGTCGAAGACTCGAAATGGCTCGGAATTCATACGTCGTTAGTCCTCACACCCCCACCTTCCACCCCGCCCCGCTCACCTCTCTTACGTACCGCGGCACCGCATATCCCGGCAGGCGCGCTTTCAATTCCTCCAAGATCGCAAGCCCCGCTTCCTCCGCCACTTCAAAGTGCGCCGCCCCGCGGACGCGGTCCAGTTGGTGCAGGTAGTACGGTATCACGCGGAGGTCGACCAGTCGCTCGCAGAGTTCCGCCAAGGTGTCCGCCGAGTCGTTGACGCCGCGGAGCAGCACCGCCTGGTTGAGGACTGGGATGCCGTGGTCCACCAGTTGCCCCAGGGCCGTTGCGACCGAGTCGTCCAGTTCCGCCGCGTGGTTCGCGTGGACCACCATGATGGGGGTAAAACGCGTGCCGCGGAGCCAATCGAGGAGCGCCGGCGCGACCCGTTCTGGCAGGACGATCGGCAGCCGGGTATGGACCCGGAGCCTCCGCAGGTGCGGGATATCGGCCAGGCGTTCGGCCAGGGCCGCCAGGCGGTCGTCGACCAGCGTCAGGGGGTCGCCGCCGGAGAGCAGCACTTCGTGGATCGTCGGATCGGCCTCGATCTGCCGGATGGCGGGTTCCCAAGCGGCCAGCGAACGGGGGGATTCCTCGTAGGGGTAGTGACGGCGGAAGCAGTACCTGCAATGGACGGCGCACGCCCCGGTCGTTACCATTAAGGCTCGTCCGTGGTACTTTTGCAGCAGGCCGGGACGCAGGACCGCCTCCGCGTCCCCGACCGGGTCGTCGACGAAGCCGGGCGTCTCGGTCAGTTCTTCCCCCAGCGGCAGCACCTGCCGCAGCAGGGGATCGCCGGGGTCGCCCGGACGCATCCGAGCGACATACCCGCGCGGCGCGAAGAGCGGAAACGCCTTCGCCGCCCGGACAGCCGCCGCCTCGACCTCGGGCCCCAGTCCGAGGATCCGGCACAACTCGCGCGGCTCCCGCACGGCGTCCTTGAGGGACGTTTGCCACCGGGGGACGGGCGATGGGCGGACGGCCGGTTCGACAATGAGGTTTTGCATTGAAATCAGTATGAACGATGAACGCTTTTGTGGCGCGGCCACATGTTGTGGCACGGTCTCCTGACCGTGCCATGCTACGCGTTCGAGCGTGGAGACCTTCGGTCGAGCCGCTGGCACGGTCGGGAGACCGTGCCAGAACCGTAGTTCATCCTTCATACTTCATCGTTCAACCTCCTCCCAGCACCCAATTCGTTCAACCGATCACACTTTTCGTTGAGGAATCTTCCCGTGGGAACTTACAGCACCAGCGATTTCAAGAAGGGCTTGAACGTTCAGATCGACGGCGATCCGTACAAGATGATCGAGTGCAACTTCGTGAAGCCAGGCAAGGGGAACGCCCTCTACAAGTGCAAGCTCCGCAACCTGCTGCGGAACACGCAACTGGAGCGGACCTACAAAGGGGGCGACACGCTGGAATCGGCGGATGTGACGGAAATCCAGGCCCAGTTCCTCTACAAGCAGGGGGACAAGTTCTTCTTCATGCACAACACCACGTACGAGCAGTACGAGCTGACCGCCGAGCAGGTGGACGACGCCTGGAAGTACCTCAAGGAGGGAATGGTCTGCAACATGATGCTCTTCAACGAGAACCCGATCAGCGTCACGCCGCCGAACCACGTGATCCTGAAGATCGAATACTGCGAACCCTCGGTCCGCGGCAACACCGCCACCGGGCTCTCGAAGCCGGTCAAGGTCGAGACCGGCGCCGAACTGATCTGCCCGGCGTTCGTCGAAATCGGCGAGTTCATCCGGGTCGACACCCGCACCGCGGAATACATCGAGCGGGTGAAGGAACCGGTGTAAAGGGAGAAGTACGGAGCAAGAAGCATGAAGTAGGAATGATGAACGATGAACGGGTGAGTACAATGTAACCTCGGGTCTGCCCCCCCCGGCTCGTTCATCATTCTGCGTTCATCGTTCCTACTTTTCCCCCATGCCTCGACGTCGCCAAAGCGCCGGTGAGTTGGCGCGGCTGTTCGAGGCCGTGGCCTTGCCCGTGTATGCGATCGACCAGCTCGGGCGATTGGCATACTTGAATCCCGCCTGTGCCGACTGGCTGGGCGTCGAAGCCGAGGAGCTGGTCGGCGTGGCGTGCCATTACGGCGTCGCGCAGACCGGCGATGCGGCCGCGCAGATTGCCGCGGGACTATGCCCGCCGCCGGAAGTGTTTCAGGGAGAGCGCGCCTCGGCCGTCGTCTCGTCCCCCGCCACGTCCGGCGCGCGTCGCGCGGAGTTCTTTCCGCTGCCAATCATCGAAGGCTCGCTCAGCGAGCAAGCGGTGCTGGCGATCGTCCTCGGCGAGGCCGGCGCCACCGATCTCGAAACGCCCAGCGACGATCCCCGCGCGCTGCACGCCGCCGTCTTGAAGGAGCGAGCCGCGCTCCGCTGGCGCTATCGGCCCGAGTCATTGCTCGGGCGAAGCGCCGCGATTCGCCGCGTGCGCCGCCAGATACAACTGGCGGCGGCCGGCCGCGCGTCAGTTTGCATCTACGGACCGGCAGGAAGCGGTCGCCAGCATGTTGCCAGGGCGATCCACTACGCCCAAGCGGAACCGGTCGGGCCGTTCGTGCCATTGGCCTGCAGGGAGCTCACGTCGGAGATGGTGCTCTCGCAAATCACCGGTTTACTTACCTCCGCCGAGCGAAGCCCGAATCCGCCAACCATCATGTTGCGCAACGTCGACGCCCTTCCGCCCGAGGCGCAAGAGCGACTATTCGCCCGCACACGCGATACGCGTACTGCGCTGCGCTGGATGACCACGAGTGAAGCGCCGCTCGAAGAGCTGGGCGCGGCCGATAAGTTCCACAAAGAACTGGCGAGCTGGCTTTCTACGCTCGAGATTCGCGTGCCGGGACTTTCCGAACGGCTGGAGGACCTCCCGCTCGTCGCTCAGGCGATGCTTGAAGAGGCCAACGGACGTGGCGGACGCCAGCTCTCCGGGTTCACTCCCGAGTCCCTCGACATGCTGGCCGCGCACCCGCCGCGCGGCGGCTGGGAGGAACTGGCCGCCTGGTTGGGGGAAGCGCACGAGCGCGCCACCGGCGCGTTCATCGACCGCGCCGCGCTTCCCGATCGCGTGCGACGGATCGCGGAAGCAGGCGAGTACCGCCGTCCGCCGGAAGAGACGATCGACCTGGAAAAGTTCCTCGGCGAAATCGAGCTGGAACTGATCCAGCGCGCACTCTCGACGGCCAAAGGCAACAAAACGAAAGCCGCCGAGCTACTGGGAATGAACCGGCCCAGGTTCTATCGCCGCTTAGAACAGCTGGGACTGGCAGGAGAGGAGCCAGGAGCCAGGAGCCAGGAGTAGGAAGCACGAAGCTCGGAATCACAAACCCTCCCGCCTCCAGCCTCCCCCCTCCGGCCTGTTCAAGCTGCTTCCGGCGCATCCCCTTCGGCCGACTTTAAGCGGCGCTGGTTGCGGAGCTCCGTCATCATGTGGCGGATCGCTTGGGAGTAGTGGCGTACCGCTTCCAGGTAATCGCCATGTTCCGCGTCGCTCTGGGCGCCGGTCACCAACTGATTGAACTTGTGCCAATCGACGATCCAGTTTTGCCCCATTGCGGCGTCTTTGAGTTGCTGAATCGTCTTGGCGAGCTTTTCAGCCAGCGCGGCGTCGACTTTGACCAGCGTCGTCGTATACGGAGCGGCGCCCAGCGGGGCACTCGCCCCCGCGTAGGACGAACCGCCCTGCGAGCTAATCAGCTTGATCGCCATGTAGATGGCCGTGAGTACCGCGCCGCCTGCGGCTACTGCGGACGTCGGCAAACTATTTAGATATGCCAACAAGACAGCGGCGATCACAAACGCGGCCAGCATTCCCCAGGCAAAGGGATGAATGCTCGATTCCTGACTCGCATCGGACGTCGCGGTTACTTCAAAAGGTGCAGCCGGTGCTCCAGTGAGGTGATTCCCCACCACCCGCACGACCACCACGGTAATGTTATCCGGACCGCCGCGCAGATTGGCGAGGTCAATCAGCACCTCGGCCGCTTCCTGGCAACTGAGCGTGCTTAAGAGCGCGGCGATTTCCTCGTTCTCCACCTTGCCGGTCAAGCCATCGCTGCACGCCAGGAACGTATCCCCGACGGCCAGCGGCAGCGGCCCTTCGAGGTCCACCTTCACCTGGGCGTTCGGTCCTAGCGAACGCGTGATGATGTTCTTCGGGATGTACGACGGAACGTCGGCTTCGTTGATCTTCCCGCCGGCCTGCATCTCCCAGACCAGGCTGTGATCGAACGAAAGTTGCTCCAGCCGCTCCCCTCGCAGGCGATACACGCGGCTGTCCCCGACGTGGGCGATCAGCGCGCCTTGTGGCAGCAGTACGAAGGCCGAGCACGTCGTGCCCATCCCCTTGAACTCGGGATTGGCGTTGCCGCGCTCGTGGATCTTTTCGTTGGCGTCCAGCAGGGCCCGCTGCAAAGCCAGGGGGGGCGCTTCTTCGCGGAGCTTGTAATACGTATGCGGTACGCTGTCGGTCGCTAGTTTGCTGGCCAGTTCGCCGGCGGCGTGGGCGCCCATACCGTCGGCCACCATAAACAGGTGTCCGCGCTGGCGGAAGTTGGCCTCGTCCCCAGCCACCACAACGGCGAACGAGTCCTGGTTGTTCGTCCGCCGCATGCCGATGTTGGACTGCGACGCGTACTCGATTCCGCTGTCCCAGGCGGCGGCGATAGGATCCATGTCTGGCGCCAACATCGAAAAAGTGCCGTTTCCGGCGGCCCGGTTCTGTTCCTAAAGATCGTCGCGCGGACGCCTTGCGCCTCAACCGAAGCGGGCCTGCCCCGTCCAGCCGGACCAAGTATAACCCCGCGCTACCGGCAAAGGCAGATACCAGTCTACGCCTTTTTTACCCAGATTACCCAGGGCATACCGGCCGTCGGACAACCTGCCGGGGGACGCCGGCGCGGCCGCACCGATCCACCCCTACGGTATTCGTGCCGCCGGCGTCAATTGTTGCGTGAATTATGACCGTTCCGTAAACGTCCCGACACGTCCGACGCGGGACCGGACTCCAGGCGGGTCAGCGCCATCCGTCGGTAGCCGAGGTCTGTGACCTCGGCGGGTTGGTGTAAATCACCTGCCGATTTCCCCGAGGTCACAGACTTCGGCTACCGACGAAATTCATCCCCTCCGGCGTAGCCTTGACAGACCCTAGAACTGCGTCGTGAATTGCACGTACGTGAAGTCCGCGTCGCGGCCATTCGAGCCGTTCGTGGCCAGGCCGGCCGGGCCGTTCTGAATGACGGGGCTGCGGAAGTAATCCCCAGTGAAAAAGTGGCTGTAGCCAATCACGAGGTCAGCCCGCGGCCGCAACCGGTAGGTCAGCAGCAGGTCGATCTCCTGCCCGACGTCCTTCCCCGAGCTGCCCGTCGGATCCTGGTACAGTGGCACCCCCTGGGTGTTGTAAAGCGCGTCGCGGGCCTCTTCCAGATAAAACACGTGAAACCAGGCCAGCAGGGTCACCTTCTCGTGCAGATGGAACAGGCTCGAAGCGTTGATGTCCTGAATATTCTGCCGGCCGATGATGTCCATGAAACCGAAGTACTTGTGCCCGAGCGGGAAGTACTGGTTGAACGTGCCGTGCACAAAATCGTTCGGATCGGCGTCGCCGGAGGCCCAATCGTAGTACAGCCAGACGGTCGGCTTCCACTTGACGCGTTTCAGCTCGCGCCCCAGGCCGATCACATAGTACCCGGCCTGCGTATCCTGATCCTGATCGTACGTACCGAACTGGTAGCCCCCCTCGAACTCATGCAGCCAATCGCCGTTGACGTAGTACCAGCGCGTGCCGAACAGCATCGGGTCATAGCCGTCGATCACCACGCCGGATGGCTGCGTGACCGGGTCTTTTTCGTCGAGCCGCAGAAAAAAGGTTTCGATCGTACGGTTCGCGTCGGGCTTGTACGTCGAGTACACGCCCATGAACTGCTCGCTCTGATTGGGGTTATCGAAATTGTGGTCGTCCGGCACGTGCTGCGCAAACGGCACGTTTCGCGTCCAGAAGGCGTCGACGCCCAGTTTTTCAGCCTTGTAGAAGGTCTTGAATCCGTCGAACGTGCGCCGCGTGTTGGACCAGTCGAGCGGCGAAATCAAACGTTGGTTGCCGTACAACAACTCCTGCCGGCCGCCGCGGAACCAGTAGTCGCCGTCGGCTGCGTCGAGCAAACGCACATCGGCGAACAAGTTCAGCATGTCGGCGCGGTTAACCTCGATGTTGCGTGGCGCGCGGACCTCGTGATCGCTCGCGGCGTCGATCCCTTCCGCATAGAGCCGCAGCCCATCGCCATACTTGGCGTTCGCGAAAAGCCGTGTCCGTTGCAGCAGGAAGTCATTGTCGAGCCCCGTCAGCGGCTTGCCGCTCAGATTATGCTCGCTGTGATAGCGCATCCGATATTCGCCGCCCACGCTCACCAACCAGCAATCGCCGTAGTGCAACTGCTTGAAACGGTCTCCCAGCAGCCGCCCGCGATAACACGGATCGTCCAGGTAAGAAAAATCGTTGTCGTAAAACAACCCCTTGTACGCCGCTGCCGCGGCCTTCTCCGCGGCCTCGATCTTTTTCGGATCGCAACCTTCGGGATCGGCTGCGCCGCTCCGCGCTGGCGCCGCTTCGCCGCCCTCTGGCGGCGTGTCGTCCGGGTCGCCCGGATCGTATTCATCGAAGTCGTCGCCGCCGTCGGGGTCATTCGGATCCTCTTGCGCAGCGACCGTGTTTGCCGCGCGGACCGCGAGCATGTTCTGCTGCGGCGTGGAATCCACCTGTGCGTGCGCCACGACGTCTCCCAACCCAAGCACGAGGGCGAAAACAACAACTGGAATGCGGCTCATAGCATCACGCGTGAGAGTTTCCCAATTTGCGCCGCACCAGGGCAACCAGGTGGACTCTGCCCGGCGTGCGGCGACGCACAGTCGCGGTGACTTTGCACGATTCAGGGCCTTCATCAAGAAATCGGCATCCGCGCCCCGTAACGGGGGAAGCGCCGAAGTGACACAAGAAAGGCCATCCAAACCGCAAACCCAGCGGACGACCGCCAACCGCGGCGCAACGATTAGGCAAATTGCGCGGGCGCAAACAAAACCGTTGACGAACGCCAGCCCGATCTCGCACAATCGGTGGGTCGGCCATTGGCTGGGGCAACGGAGAGGAGCATCGCATGAACATGCGTCGATCGATCGTTGGCCTTGCGCTGGGCGCCGTCGTTTCATTGATTCTGCTCTCAGGCGCGCCAGCGCAGCGCCCCGCACCGCGCAACACGCCGCCCGTCCTCTCCGAAAAACCCACCGGCCCCGCGGTGGTCGTTACGCAACCGGTGATGTTCGACACGCCGGAAGCCGACACGATCCTCGCGACGATGCAGGTGTTTCCGTCCGACAACGCCTGGAATCAGAACGTCGCCAACTGGCCGCTCCATCCGAACTCGGCAAACATGATCGCATCGGTCGGCGTCGACAAGCCGCTTCGCTACAACACCGATATGGCGTTCGTGCTGGTCCCTCATTTTCAGCGCAAGACGGGCGTGGAAATCGGCATCTACGCGGATGAATCCGATCCCGGTCCCTACCCCGTGCCGAGCAATGTGCCCATCGAAGGGTGGCCGGCCAACTACAAGCGCGATCCCGATTTGCAGCACCTGTCGCTCGACGACGTGCAGCGCGACCGCATCGACGAAGGCGGCGACCGCCACGCCATCGTGGTCGATCCCGTCGGCCGCCGGTTGTGGGAGTTCTACCAGATGAAGAAAGTCGGCGATCGCTGGGAAGCGTCGCAGGCGTCGTTTTTCGACCTTTCCAGCAACGCCTTGCGCCCCGCCGGCTGGACTTCGGCCGACGCCGCGGGCCTACCGATCTTTCCGGCGATCGTCCGCAACGACGAATTGCAGCGCGGCGTCATCCGCCATGCCATGCGCGTCACCGTGCGTAATACGCGTCGAGCCTACGTCCACCCGGCGCGGCATTACGCCAGTTCACTGACCGACGTCAACCTGCCGCGGATGGGCGAGCGCATTCGGCTCAAGGCCTCGTTTAATACGAGTGGCTTCTCGCCTCCGGTGCGGACGATTCTCCGCGGCCTGCAGCAATACGGCATGTTCGTCGCCGACAACGGCATCGAATGGGCGATCTCCGTCGCCCCCGACATGCGCATCCCAGTCCTGCACGAAGAACTACGCCGCGTCCGCGGCAGCGACTTCGAAGTCGTCACGCCGCCGCAATAAGGCGCAGGATGTCGCGGATACTCATGGCGGTCGTTGATTTCCTCGCCGAGTGGAACCGAAGCACGATCAAGGCGAGCCGGAAGCGCCTGCGCCCGGAGCTACGCGTGATCCGCAACCGCACGTGTTCCCGCATTCGACCCTACCGCGCCACGTCGCGAGCGGCGTGAAAGCGGCAAATCATTTCCCACGTCTCTTCCGGGGTTTCCGCGTACGCAATCAATTCCAGGTGCTCGTCGGCGATCACCCCTTCGTCCGCCAGGAACTGAAAGTCGATCACGCGATCCCAATACGCGCGGCCGAAGAGAATAATCGGAATCTCCTGCATCCGGTGCGTTTGCCGAAGCGTGAGCGCATCGGTCAGTTCGTCCAGCGTACCGAAACCACCCGGAAACACGACCAGCGCCTTGGCTCTCAAGACGAAATGCAATTTCCGCAGCGCGAAATACCGGAACTGAAAACACAAGTCCGGCGTGATGTAGGGATTCGGCCGCTGCTCGGCCGGCAGCGTGATATTCAGGCCGATGGACTTGGCGCCGACGTCAAACGCTCCCCGGTTTCCCGCCTCCATAATGCCCGGGCCGCCGCCGGTGACAATCACGTAATCGCACTCGCCATTCACCTGGCACGACGACGACACGAGCCGCGCAAAATCGCGCGCAGCGTCGTAATAGTCGCACTTGGCGAGCAACCGTTCGGACCTGGCGAGTTCACGGACCATTCGCAAATCATTCGGCGCGGCCTGCAACGCGGCCCGCGCCGTCGCCACGCGCAACTCCGCCTGCGGTCGGTCGGCGATCTGCGTGCTGCCGAAGAGGACGATCGTCGAGCGCACGCCTTGCTCGGTCAGCGTCATTTCCGGCTTCAGCAATTCCAACTGCATCCGCACCGGCCGCAACTCGGGCCGATTCAGAAACTGCAAATCCTCCGCCGCCAACTTGTAGCTCGCGGCCCGCTCAATCCTGGCCAGATTCTCTTCTTCTGGAGTCATGCGAATGATTCTTCAGTTTTGAACCGCGGAGTCGCGGAGACGCAGAGGGGAAAAAGGAGAGGCGTAGGGCGGGCCGGGGCGGCGGTGAGCGTATGATCCGCGAATGAAGCATGCCGCGACCTGAAAGATTCCAACGCCGATAATCGAGGCCCGCCGTTGCGTAGCGGCGGGCCTTGCCGTTTTCTGTCGCAGCGGGTGGCAGAGGTTCAACACGCTGTGAATCACGCCCTGCGTCGCCTGCTCGGCCCGCCCTAAACGATCATCACTCATCACTCTCTCCCCCCTCTGCGTCTCCGCGCCTCCGCGCCTCCGCGGTAAAAAAACCTCCCCCTCCGTGCCTCCGTGGTGAACCCTCCTAATAATCCCTGCGCGTCACATACCAGCACCCCAACACCAGCATCACCGCCACGAAGATCGCGTTATCCCGGACCGGCGTCCATTTACTCGATTCCTGCGGGGCGTTCAGGTCGGAGTCGCGGGCCAACTCCATATTTCGCGCTTGGTCCAGGTCGCTGATCAGCGAGACCGTGAGTTGATCAAGCTCGCGCGGCTTCGGCACCGCGCGGTAGATGGGGTAAAATAGGAAGTCATACACGAACCGTAACCAGCTCCGGCTCGGTTGGAACCGGGCCGTGCGACCGAGCGCAGGGAGCGCGTACAGCGTGACGCGATCGGCGCGATCGGCCACGAGTAGTTCTCCGCGGTCATTGATCGCAATCGCGGTCACGTCCCCTTGGCCCGAGACGTCGGCCAGCGCGAGCGTGTGACCTGCCGGGTCGTAGAGATACACTTCCTTGTCGCGCGTCAGCAGGGCGAACGTCTTGCCGTCCGGCGCGGCGAACATCGTGTTGACCGCCACGCCTCCGGGCAAAGTCAGCGGCTCGCGCTGCTTGCCGTCGGCCGCGTTGTAGGCCAGCACACGCAAGTCCTCAAGCGCCACGAGCAACGTCCCGCCGGCGAACGCGATCGGCCCGAGGCCTTCCAGCTCAACCTCCTGCTTGAGCCGCACCGCGTACTTGCCGTTGTCTTCTCGCTTGCAGAAATAGATCGCCGCATCGTCCATCAGCGCGAACTCGCCGCTCCGCGGATCGAGCGCCACGCGATAAATGGCCTCCAGCGAAACGTCGGGACTCACGCGAACGAACGCATCCGACGGCGCCTTCCCGCGGCCGATGATGCCGGAAAGGTCAAAGCCCCCAATGGTCGGCGCCGCTTTCTGCTCTTCGCTCTTGCCATTCCAACGCCACACGCCGCGGTCCGCGACAATCAGAAACGTGCCGTCTGAATCTCGAAAGATCGCGCGCGCGTCTTGTTGATCGGGGGGAAGCTTGAACGCCACGCGACGAGCAAAATGGTCTTGCTCCTCGCCGACGAAGATCGTGCCGCCGGGACCGAGCTGGGGCGCGCCAGGAACTGCCCTGTCGATGGCCACGATCCGCTTACCTGCAGGGTCGTAAATCGGCCCGGCGAAAGGCGTCGGTTGCCTGATGCCCGCCGTGGACGACTGCCGAAGCGGAAGAAACACTTCCTGCCACGATTGCGAAGTGTCGTCCCAAACACGCACTTCGCCGAGCTCCGCGACGCTCAGCGGCCGATCGTCGAGCGAAACCACCTTGATGATTTGCAACGGAACGGTGATGTAGAGATTGCAGGCAACGTTGATGCCCGACAGCGCCCAACCGACTCCCCAAAACAGCACGGCCATCGTCACCGAAACGATCGGATTGCGCCAGTACGCTCCCGCCAGGCAGGAGATGGAGTAATACACCGCGAAAATAAACACGAACACCGGCACCGTCGCCAGCAGGTATCCATTCCAGAGGCCAAACCGCCAACCCGCCAGTAGCCAGATGCCGCCGATGAAGTAGACCGCCATAATCAGCACGAACGCGCAC
>CAZUBB010000149.1:6940-12116 GCA_964618485.1 uncultured Pirellulales bacterium | reverse complement strand
GTCGCCGAGCCGTATATTCGCCGCCGGGCTCGCCGTCACCTGGAAAAGAACCGCATCGTGATCCTGGCCGCCGGGACCGGCAGCCCGTTTGTGACGACCGACACCGCCGCCGCGCAGCGGGCGCTCGAACTGGAAGCCGACGTGCTGCTCAAGGCGACGCGCGTCGACGGCGTTTACAGCGACGATCCGGAAAAGAACCCGCACGCAGTGCTGTACAAGGAATTGAACTACCACATGGTCCGCGAGCAAAACCTCCGGGTCATGGACCCCACGGCCATCGCGCAGTGCATGGAACACGACATGCCGATCCTGGTCTTCAATTACAAGAAGACCGGCAACATCGTCCGCGCCGTCCGCGGCGAAGCAGTCGGCACGTTGATTTCCAGCGCGACGGTGGGGTGAGGGGGTAGGAGTTGGGAGTTTGGAGCACGGAGAACGGAGTAAGAAGGTTCTCAAACCACGTCATTCCGCAACTCCGTACTCCGAACTCCTTGCTCCCCTAGACCAACGGCTATCGAACCTCAAAACATTTCTCGCGCGAGACCCCTCCCATGCCAGTAGACGACATCCTCCTCGACGTAGAAGAACGCATGGAGAAGGCGGCGGATGTGTTGAAGCATGCGCTTGCTGGCATCCGCACTGGTCGGGCGAATCCTGGCCTGGTCGATTCGCTGCGCGTCGAGGTCTATGGTTCGCCAACGCCGATCAAGCAACTCGCGTCGGTCGGCGCGCCGGAGCCGACGCAGATCGTCATCCGCCCGTTCGACCCAGGCACCATCAAGGACATCGAAAAAGCGATTCTGGCCAGCGGCCTCGGGTTCACACCGCAAAACGACGGGCGGTTGATCCGCCTGAACATTCCGCCGCTCTCGACCGAGGTGCGGAAGAAGCTCGTGGCGCGCATCAAAGAGTTGACGGAAGAAGCCAAGGTCGCCATCCGCAACGTCCGCCGCGACGGCAACAAGGCCGCCGATCAGGAGCAAAAAGACAAGATCATCGGCGAAGACGATTGCGCCAAGGCCAAGGAGGAAGTGCAAGAACTCACGAAGAAGTTCGAGCAACGCGCGACTGACTTGGCGAAAGCGAAAGAATCGGAAGTGATGGAGGATTAGACGGAGGGAATCTTGGAGTACGGAGTGTGGAGTCCGTAGAGGCTCACTCCGAACTCCGTTCTCGATTCTCCCACATCATTTTGCCGCCGCCGTGAGCGGCTGTCCGCCAAAAAGCTTGATGCTCAGCGAAGTAAGCAGCAATCGCTGCGCCGGGCGCAAGTCGCCGGCCTGCGGATCGCTCAGTCGATCGGGTTCCAAGAAGATGCGCGCGAGCGGGTCGAACTTTGCGCGCTTGGCGAGTTGTTCTAAAAGGTCGCGCTCTTCGCGCCCCAGCCCGTGCCCTTCGCACATTTCGTTGAATAGTGCTTTCGGATTCGAGGCAGGTTCCGCTGGCTCGGAGTTGCCGAAGCGGCGGAACAAGAACCACGCTACGAGCGGCGCCACGGCCATGAACAGCAGCAAGAACCCGATCTCGATCCACGAAATGGGCCGGTTCAGCTCCACGGCAATTTGTTCCAGCCGTTCCTCGCCAGCGCCTAGTCCGGCGAGTGACAGCATTCGCATGGTTTCAAGCATGTTGTGCCTCCGCGACGTCCACTCCGACTGACTTGTTCAACGGCGGGGCGGTTTTTGAAGTGCCATCGCGGCGAGAAATACTGGCCGCCGCGGCTTCCTGGACCACGGCGCTGCCGTCGGTGAGTGCTCGCTGCAGCGCCGCGCGGGTTGAGACGGAATGGCAATAGCCGAGCATCCGCGCTGCTTCCGTGCGGACGACGTGATCGGGATCGGCTAGAAGCTCCAGCGCCTCGGTCTCGAATTCGTCGCACAGTTCCAGCACGATCGCCATCGCCACCGCGCGGAGCCGCTTCGTGCGCGAATCAGTCTGAAACTGCTCGCGCAACAGCGGCACGGTCTGCGGATCGATCCGCTTCACCAGCTTGCCCGTCGACCGCCGCGCCGCCTCATTCAAAATGTCGAACGAGGCCAGGTAGCGCTTGAACCCGTACTCGGTAAGATTTGCCCGCGCGGCCTGACGCACGACCAGATGCGGGCTTTCGAGGCGATCTAGCAACAGCGACAGCGTGTTGGAAAGCCCCCGCTGCCGCAGTTGCGATACCGCCGCCGCTTGCACTTGCGGGTCTTCATCGTCGAGCGCCCGCATGGTGAGCGCCGAAGCCTCGGTGCCTTGGAAGTCCGCCAGCGCTTTCGCCGCGGCGCGGCGTCCGAGCGGTTGGCCTTCTTGCAGCATGAATTCCAGCACCTGGAACAAATCGGACTTCTTGAGGCTTGTGCTCAGCAGCATTTGCACGAGGCGGTCCTGATACCGCTCCTCGAGCTTGGCGAGCCAACTTAGGTCGTCGCGCAGCCAGACGAACGTCTCGATGCGGCGAAGGTTCCCCTTCACGATATCGCTGGGTTCGTCCCCGAGTCGATCCAGCAGTCGCCGGACAAACAGTTCATCATCGCGATGTCCGATCGCATTGAGCGGCGCGGAGAGGGCTTGCGCGTCGTCCAAGTTGTCGAACAGCAGCCGCATCACGCCCGGTTGCTCGCTGTGAGCGAGCAAATAGACGATCGCAACGAACGCCGGATCGTGCGAGTCCTGCAACAAGGTTTGCAGCGCTTCGTCGCGGATGTTGGCCAGGATCAAATACGCTTCCAACGGCTGTGTCGGTTTGTGCCTCTGGAAGCGCTTTACATAGCGTTCCAGGCTCGCCAGCACGTTTCTTCGCACCGGTTCCAGGTCTTGCAATTCGACGGCTTCACCTGATCGAGGCATTCCGGCCTGCCGCAGCTCAGCTGTCAGGCGCAGCAACGTCTCGCCGCAAAGCTGCGCCTGCGCCGCGTCAGGGCTCTCGACCGCGATCACGAGCGCGGGGATCAGATCATAATCGCGCTGCCGCAAGGCCAGATCACACGCGTTACGGCAAAGCTCCACATCGGAACCGACGATCGCCTCACGCAGGGCGCTCGTCATGCTGCCAGCGTGCTGCAACACCATGTTTTGCCAGGCGTCGTCGAATTGGCGCCACTGGGCGAGAATCCAACGGTCGCCGACGGCGCTGCGGCGAGCCATCAAGGTGCGCAACGCGCCTTGCTGAATCTCCGCATAAGGCGAGTCGAGCGCGGCCAGCAGCAGCCCGTCGACTGCCGGGTGAACGCTCTTGCCAAGTAGTTGAAAAGTCTTGTCGAGCGCGGTGGTCACGCGTGATTCCCCGGCCCCGTGGCGCGATGAGTTTTCCCGGCCTCGCGCCCAAAAAGGGTTTTCTGAACCCTAGCTCAAAAAGAGGGGTGCGGCGGCCCTCAGCGACGCGAAAGTCACGTCTGGCGGATGCGGCACAAGCGGCGCGACTGCTACGTTCGCGCCCGTAGACTTGATTTCACCCGCCCGGCGGCGGACACTTGGAATGGTGCGGTTCACGCTGCGACTTCGCTGAAACGCCCGGACGATTTCTCGCCGAGGAAACTTTGATCATGCCACTGACCGCGGCCGCCACCTTGGAGCGAGAGTTCCTCACCATCCGGGCGAAAATTCTGGAAATTGCCGCCTCGCTCGATCGTCTGGATCGCGCTGACGGCGCCGTCGAGAGCGATCCGCGCCTCGCCCAAATTCGCGCCGGCATCGAGCAATTGCTCAGCTCAGACGAAGGCCGCGCCGAAGCCGTGCAGCAGGTGTTTTCGCTTCCGTACGACGAAGCATGGCGCGAACGCTTCGGGCTGAAGTGAAAGCAACTCGCCGGCCGTCTGCTCGTATTTGCCTGACTCGAAACGTCGCCGCCCGATTGAGAATCGCGGCCATCTGTGTGAAAATACGGCTCTTGGCACGAGCGCCTGCGTTTCGTCGACGGGCGTTCCATGGTTCCAAGTCGCCAGGATCGAAAGGAACTCTCCATGCTTTCCGTTCTCAGTGCCAGGCTCCGTCGTAACGCATCGCGCCATCACGATAGCGGTTCGCTCTGCCGTCGCGTCATGGTGTGCGCACTTGCATGGAGCATGGTCACGCTCTGCGTTCCACGCGCCGGCGCCGATTGGCCGAACTGGCGCGGGCCCAACGGCAACGGCAGCGTCACCACGGGAGAGCTTCCAACCTCCTGGACCACGGATACCGTTGCCTGGAAGTACGAACTCCCCGGCAAAGGCAGCTCCACGCCGATCGTGCTGGGCGATCGCATCTATCTCACGACGCCGGCCGACGGCCAGGACGCCGTGCTGGCGCTGAACCTGCAAGGCGATCGTGTTTGGCAGACTCCGCTGGGGCCCGAAAGCGCCGCCCGCCACCGACTCGGCTCGAGTTGCAACGCCTCGCCGGCGACCGACGGCACAGGCATCTTCGTCTATTTTCGCAGCAGCCGCCTGGCAGCGCTCGAACTCGATGGCAGTATCCGCTGGAACAAGGATCTCGCGGCGGAGTTCGGCCAGGAAGAACTCTACTGGGATCAGGGTACGTCGCCGGTTGTTACCGATGACCACGTGATCCTCACGCGCATGCACGCCGGCGAGTCGTGGATCGCCGGGTTCGACAAGGCCACCGGGGAAATGCGCTGGCAGCAGAAGCGCAACTACAAGACGCCGCCGGAAAACGACAACGGGTACACCACGCCGGTCTTCTTCCAGCATCGCGGGAAAAACGCATTCCTCGTTTGGGGCGCCGATCACCTGACCGCGCACTCCGCGGCCGACGGTTCCGTACTGTGGACCTGCGGCGGTTTCAATCCCGACGGGACAGGGCTCTGGCCCGCCATCGCGTCGCCGGTCATCACTGGCAACCTGGCGATCGTCCCGGCGGGCCGCGATGACCGCGAAGGTCAAAGCCGCATGCACGCCATCCGGCTCGATGGCGAAGGAGACACGACCGAAACGCACCGTGCCTGGCAACGAGACGACGTCGGCGTGTTCGTCTGCTCCCCCATTGAGTACGAGGGACGCATCTATCTCTTACGGCCTCGCGGCGAAGTCGTTTGCCTCGCGCCGGAGACCGGCGAAACGATCTGGGCCGAGTCGTTGCCGCGCGGGCGAGGCAGTTACTACGCCTCGCCGATCATCGCCAACGGAGTGCTGTACGCGGCCCGCGAGGACGGCGTCGTCTTCGCGGCCCGCGTTGGCGATAAGTTCGAGGTCTTGGG
>CAZUBB010000149.1:0-6930 GCA_964618485.1 uncultured Pirellulales bacterium | reverse complement strand
GCGAAAACCCGATGAAAGAGCAAATCGTCGCCTCGCCCGTCGCCGATCACGATCGCCTGCTCCTGCGTGGCGAAAAACACCTGTTCTGCGTGCAGAAGCCGTAGCCTCGGACGACGCGGTCGCTCCACGCATCAGTTCACGTCTCGTTACCGCCGGAGTGTGAGTCCAATGGCTAGGTGGGAGATTTCGCGCCGCGAATTCGTCCGTGGCGCTGCGGCGCTGTCTGGAAGTGCGATCCTCAGGGCGACAATGCTCCGTGCCGAAGCGGAAACGGCCCGGCCGCAGTTTGCCTACGTCGGCACGTTCAGCGCCCCGCTCAAAGACACGTTGCCGACGCAAGTCGATCTGCCACCAGGCAACGGGCGAGGAATTCATATCTTCACCGTCGATCGTCAAACGGGGCTAATGTCTCCCCGTGGCGTATACGAATCCGGAGTGAGTCCAAGTTGCCTGGCGCAAAACGCGCGCGGGACCTGTATTTACTCGGCCAACGAAACCGATCGCCTCGGTCCCGACAACGAAGGCAGCGTGAGCGCTTTCGCCGTGAGTGCTTCGACCGGCGAACTGACGTTGCTCAACACGGTGCGCTCGGGCGGCGCCGGGCCAACGTACGTCAGCGTGCATCCCAGCCAGCGATTTCTCCTGGTCGCCAACTATTTCGGCGGTTCGATCGCCGTCTTGCCGATTCTCGACGACGGCCGCTTGGGCGAACCAACGGACGTGAAAACTGACGCCGGCACACTTGGGCCCACGAAGGCGGCCAACGCGCCGCCGGGCAGCTTCGCCTTCAGCGGTCACGATCACACGCACGCGCACATGATCGAGGCCGATCCGTCAGGGAAGTTCGTGCTGCATGTCGATCTCGGGCTCGATCGGATCTTCGTCTGGAAGTTCGACGAAGAGCACGGCACGCTGGCGCCGGCCGAAACGGCGTCGGTCGCATTGCCTCCCGGCGACGGCCCGCGGCACTTCGATTTCCATCCCAACGGGCGCTGGTTCTACTCGATCCAGGAGGAGGGTTCGACCCTCGTCCTGTTCGATTACGACGGCGCCAGTGGAAAGCTCACGTCGCGGCAAACGATCTCCACGCTTCCGCCAGGCTACACGGGCAGCAATTTTTGCTCGGAGATTCTCGTTTCCGCTGACGGCAAGCACGTCTACGCCGGCAACCGGTTGCACGACAGCATCGGCATCTTCGCAGTTGGACCCGACGGAGCATTGTCCTACGTCGACGAAGTCTGGACGCGCGGCAATTATCCGCGCAGCTTCACTTTCGATCCCGCGGGGCAATTCCTTTACTGCTGCAACCAGCGCGCAGACAATGTGGCGGTCTTTCGCGTCAATCGCGCCTCCGGCGGACTCGAGTTCACCGGTCAATACGTGCCGGTGGGCAATCCCTCGCACGTGCTGTACCTGGAGATTGAAGCGAGCCGGACGCGCTAGCGACCGGAGTTACGGCCGCTTTTGCTTCGCCCGCCGCGCACTCCGAGTATAGGATGCGAGGCGCGACTTATCGCTTGAAACGTCGACGGGCATGCGAGCGGGGTCATAGAAATCTCGCAAAGTCTCTCCCGCCATCTTGCGAACACAAGATCGAGCAGGCGTGTCCATCACCGGGAGTCTATGTCGATGACGGACGAAGTACGCTTGGCATGTCCAACTACATTCCGCATTACACGAAGAAGCTGAAAGCCAAATCAAAGTGCGAGCTCGCCCTAACCCGGGGCATCCAAGGTGGCGTACCGCTCGGAAAGTTAATCGTGGCGGCGCAGTTGGTCCTGGAAGCTCGGGTACGCGTCTTGAAGGCAAGGCGGGCGTTGATTCCGCCCACCTCCAAATACCAGGACGCCTTCTCTGCGATCGATGAATCGATTGAAGAAACGCTTCGAACGGGCCCCGAGGCACTGCTCAGGGAGTTCGGGTATCTTTGGGACGATCGAACTCCTCGGCCATGACTTCACTCCCATCCGGCCGCAACGCCGCTTGTCGGCCCAAGTCGATTGCTCGTAAAATGTTAATGACATTTTGCGATGAATATTTCGCCGGAAACGGCTTCCTAACCTGGCAGGCGGCATGAACATCCTGATCATCGGTAGCGGCGGGCGGGAGCATGCCTTGGCTTGGAAGCTCAAGCAGAGCCCGCGCGCGGAGCGGATTTTCGTCGCCCCGGGGAACGCCGGCACGGCGATCGACGCCGAAAACGTCGATATCCGCATGAACGACTTCCGCCGCCTGATCGCCTTTGCCAAGGAGAACGCGGTCGGCCTCACCGTCGTGGGGCCGGAAGGACCGCTGGCAGAGGGGATTGTCGACGCCTTCCAGGCCGCTGCACTGCGGATTTTCGGCCCGAACAAGGCCGCGGCGGAACTGGAAGCCAGTAAGGTGTTCTGCAAAGAGTTGCTCCGCAACGCCGACGTTCCGACCGCCGACTACCAGGTGTTCCGCACGGCCGAACGCGCGATCACCTACCTGACCGATCGCGAAGACGTTCCGGTCGTCGTCAAAGCGGACGGCCTCGCGGCGGGCAAGGGAGTCTTCGTCTGCGCCGGCCGGGCCGACGCCATCGCCGCGGTGGAAACGTTGGCAAGCTCCCCCGATTTCGACGGCGCGACGAAGTCGATCGTGATTGAAGAACGTCTCATCGGCGACGAAGCCAGCGTGCTAGCCATCACCGACGGGCGCACGATTCTTACGCTTCCGGCCTGTCAGGACCACAAGCCTGCCTACGATAATGATCGCGGCCCGAACACCGGCGGGATGGGCGCCTACTGTCCCACGCCGCTGGTGACAGACGCGATGCTGCGTTGGATCGAGGAGCATGTCCTGGTGCCGACGGTGCATGCCATGAAGCGAGCGCGGCGGCCGTTTCGAGGCGTGCTTTACGCGGGAATTATGGTCACCAATCAGGGCCCCAAGGTCCTCGAGTACAACGTCCGCTTCGGCGATCCCGAGTGCCAGCCGCTGTTGATGCGGCTCAAGAGCGACTTGCTCGATTTGCTCGAGGCGGTCGTCGATGGACGGCTCGACGCGATCGACCCGCCGGAATGGGACGAGCGTCCCAGCCTTTGCGTGGTCATGGCTAGCGAAGGGTATCCGGGCAAATACACGACCGGTAAACCGATCCGCGGGCTCGACGACGCGGCGCGGATTTCCGACGTGAAAGTGTTTCATGCCGGCACAGCCACCAGCGACGGTCGCGTCGTCACCAGCGGCGGTCGCGTGCTCGGCGTGACGGCGCTCGGCAGCTCGGTATCGGCGGCAAAGTTGCAAGCTTACACCGCGGTGAAAGCGATCCGCTGGGAAGGCGCGTGGTGCCGCAAAGACATCTCCGACAAAGCCCTCACGTACTCCGGCGCGATGTAGGAGGCGACTCCGTCGCCGATCGGAACGTGCGATGCAGTCGATCAAGCCACTTCACGGCGAGAATCGCCGATTCTTTCGGCGTCGGAAGCGGCTCCCGCAGCCCAACACCAATTCGTTCTTCACACGCAATTCCCGGGCTTGGGCCTCTGCGGCGGCCCGCGTAAAATAAGTGGATGAAGGCCCTAACCCCTGACGAACGGCGAAAGCTCGAAACTCTGGAACCCTGGGCGCTGCGGCAGCATCAGCTCGCGCGGCTGAGCGCGCTCCTGGCGACGATTCTCCCCGCGAATCGCCTTTACGCCGAAAAACTGAGTGGCGTCTCGCTGCCGATCCGTACTTTTGAACAGCTCGATCGGATTCCTTTCACGTATAAGGAAGAGCTGGTCGACCGCCATCACGGCGATCTGGCGGCGAACCAGACCTATCCGATCGAACAGTACGTGCGCTATCACCAGACTTCCGGCACGAGCGGCCGGCCGATCGTCGTACTCGATACGGCCGAGGATTGGAACTGGTGGGTCGAAACCTGGCAATTCACGCTGGACGCCGCCGAAGTCGCGCCGGGCGATCGCGCGCTGTTGGCCTTCTCGTTCGGGCCCTTTATTGGGTTCTGGAGCGCCTTCGAAGCCCTCACGCGCCGCGGAGTAATGGCCATTCCCGGCGGCGGAATGAACACGCTGCAGCGGCTGGAGTTACTCCGCGCCGGCCGTGCGAATCTGCTCCTCTGCACGCCGAGCTATGCCCTGCACCTCGCGGAAGTCGCGGAAACCCATCAGCTCGATTCGCGCGGCTTGGGAGTCCGCAAGCTAATCCTCTCGGGCGAACCCGGCGCCTCGGCCGCCGCGACCCGGCAGAAAATCGCGCAGGCCTGGAACGCGGAAGTCATCGATCACAGCGGCGCGACCGAAGTCGGCCCCTGGGGCTACAGCGACTCGGAGCGGAGCGGCTTGCATATCGTCGAAAGCGAGTTCATCGCGGAGTTCCTTTCCGTCGATCACGGCGGACCGGCCGACGCCGGCGAGGTCGCGGAACTCGTCCTCACGACGCTTGGGCGTTATGGCAGCCCGGTGATTCGTTACCGCACCGGCGATCTGGTTCGCCCGGTCTGGCCCGCGGAGTACTCCAATCGCTTCGTGTTGCTCGAAGGCGGCGTCCTCGGCCGCGCCGACGACATGATGATCATCCGCGGCGTGAACGTCTTCCCGACGGCCGTCGAGCAAATCCTCCGCAGCTTCCCGGAAGTCCTCGAATTCCGCCTGCGGGCCTTCAAGGTCGCGCAGATGGACCAGCTCGAGGTCTCCGTGGAGGATCGCCTCGGGCAGCCGGTACGGATCGCCGACGAGCTCCGCCTGCGCTTAGGCCTGTCGGTCGACGTGCAATGCGTCCCGCTCGGCTCGCTCCCCCGCTTCGAAGGCAAGGGGCGGCGCTTCCAAGACGAGCGTTGAGAGCGTCGCACGTCGTTCAACGATAAGGCGACCAGCCGGCCGGCTTCACCGGCCGAGACTTCGGCGCATTGGCTGGCACGGCCGCCAATTCCACATTCGTCCAATCCGCGAACCGTCCGCCGGAAGGATCCACGGCGATCGACTTCTCGGCGATCAAGCGTTTCCCGCGCGGCGTGCGGTAGCTGACGATCAGCTCCAACTGCCGATTATCCGGCGGCCGGCTCGGCCAGGGGAGCTGCAGAAAAAAGCCCTCACCCACGGCGCGGCGATCCCAATGACTCGCAAGCTCCGCCGTGGTAAAGCGCCACTGCGCCACCCGTGCGCCGCCGCGATCGGGATCGATCACTGCGAGTTCAATGTCTCCCGGCGTGCGGACCAACTCTCCGCGTGGATTGCGCGGCTCCAGCAATACGGAGACGCCTTCGTCCCCGGGCTCGCCATCCGCGTCAAACCCGCCGGTCAGCAGACGATGAAACGTAATCGCGCTCACGTTCGGGTCCGCCGGCGCGCCGTCGAGTTGCGGCGACGGAATCATCTCCGCGCCCGGGGTGAACGGCGGCGCCTCATCGTCCGGGTTAAACGCCGGCGCTTCCTCCTCACCGTCGCGCGAGCGCGTCGGCAATTCCGGCATCTCCACGTTCGGTGCGCGGAGCCCGTCGTCCGAGCGCCTGCTGCGCCGCGGCGCCGTCTCCGCCGGCTCTTCGCCTAGCTCGGCGCGGAGCGACTCATTCTCCCGCTGCACTGAAGCGAGCTGCGCTTCGAGCTGACAGCGCTCGTCTTCGAGCGCGTAGATCTGATCCTCGAGCAGCCGCATCTCGCGGAAGAGCATCTTGTGGTCGCGCGCATTGCGACACCCCGGCGCCACCAGCGCAAAAACGGCAACAGCGATGAAACATCCGTGTTTCATTGTGGGGGAGGAGAAAAGGAGAAGAGAAGAAAAGGAGAAAAGAATGGTTCGCTGCACAATCAAACTGCGGCGCACGCTCCATTTCCTCTCTTCTTTTCTCCTTTTCTCCTCTTCTCCTTTTCTTCTCGCCTTACGCTTCCTTCGCAGCCGTCGGCAGGGCGCCGATGCGCTCGATTACCTTGTCGATCAGACCGTACTCTTGCGCTTCCATGGACGACATGAAGCGGTCGCGATCGGTGTCTTGCTCGATCTTTTCCAGCGGGTGGCCGGTGTGCTTGAGCAGAATCCGGTTCAGCTTTTCCTTCACCTTCCGGAATTCCTTGGCGTGAATCATGATCTCTTCCGCGGTGCCTTCCATGCCGGCCAGCGGCTGGTGGATCATGATGCGGGCGTTGGGCAGCGCGTAACGCTTCCCCTTCGCCCCGGCGGTCAACAGTACGGCGCCCATCGAGGCCGCCTGGCCGATGCAATACGTCGCCACGTCGCAATTGATGAACTGCATCGTGTCGTAAATCGCCATCCCGGCGCTGACGCTGCCGCCCGGCGAATTGATGTACAGGTGGATGTCCGCCTTGGGGTCTTCCGACTGCAAGAACAGTAACTGCGCGACGATGGCGTTGGCCACTTCATCGTTGACGCCGGTCCCCAGGAACACGATGCGGTCCTTGAGCAGGCGACTGTAAATGTCCATCGCCCGTTCTTCACGGCCGCTCTTCTCGATCACAAATGGAATCAGGGGCATGGCGATCGCCTTATTCGTCTTGGTCGTCTTCGTTGATGGGAGGCTTGGTGAGGATTTCATCCACCAGCCCGTATTCTTTCGCTTCCGCGGCAGTCAGATAACGGTCGCGGTCGGTATCCTTGGCGATCCGTTCGATCGGCTGACCCGTGTGGCTCGCCAGGATTTCGTTGAGCACTTGGCGCGTTTTGAAAATCTCGTCGGCCTGAATTTCGATATCGGAGACCTGGCCTCCGACCTGGCCGTACGGCTGGTGGATCATCACCTTGGCGTGCGGCAGCGCGTGGCGTTTTCCTTTCGCGCCGCCGGCCAGCAACACCGCGCCGCCGCTCGCCGCCAGGCCGACGCAGTACGTCGCCACCGGGCACGAGAGCATCTGCATGGTGTCGTAAATCGCCAGCGTCGCGCTCACGCTGCCGCCCGGCGAGTTGATGTAGAAGTGAATGTCTTTGCGGCGATTTTCGCTCTGCAAGTAC
>CAZUBB010000148.1:2377-12192 GCA_964618485.1 uncultured Pirellulales bacterium | reverse complement strand
GGTCGAGCTCCCGAAGCTGATCGAGGATGCTCTCGTGCTCATGGAGCGCGAGATGAACAAGTACCGCGTGACGGTCGAAACGCGCTTCGAGCAAGCGCCGGAGGCGCTTTGCCGACCGAGCCAGATCCAGCAAGTCTTGCTGAACCTCCTCACGAATGCCCGGCAGGCCATGCCCGGGGGGGGGAGGATTCTGATCCGCGTCGCCGCCGACCGGGAACAGAACACCGTCGACCTCGTGGTCCGCGATAACGGCGCCGGTATCCCGGCCGACGTGCTGCCAAGGATCTTCGATCGCTTCTACAGCACGAAAGTCGGCCCCGATGCCAGCGGCAAGGGGGGCTCCGGCCTCGGCCTCTCCGCCTGCCGCGAAATCGTCGAAGAGCACCACGGCCGTATTCGCGTGGAAAGCACCGTTGGTAAAGGGACGAGCTTCACCATCAAGCTGCCCGCCGCCCCCACCTCGGCCGTGAAGGCCAACGTTCGCACCTCCAGCGTCCCGCTCGTGCCGCTGGCGGAACTCGAACTCCCGCTCAGCGGCGCCGGCCTCGGCATCCCGGGCTAGCGGCTAGCGCGCTTCAAATCGCACCGCCAAGCGGCCCCAAGCCCAAGCTCAGGGGTGGCCACCACGGTTTGTCTGCGCTCGGACGACTCGGCGCGGCCTCCCCTGGGATCACGCGGTACTCCATCCCAGGGAAGGCCGCCCCCAATCAACTCTGCATCCCCAGTCCGTGGTGGCCATCCCTGGGCTTAAGTGAAAACGCGATACGCCGCAGATCGTTTTCGTCCTCCCCTTCTCGTCTTCTTACCTCCTCACATTCTCGCCTTCTTCCCGCCATTTCCCCCACTCCCGGATTTCTTTTCTAATAAGCCCCGCCGCCGGGCGTTGTCATCTTCGGGCAACGCGATCAAACCCGGTGGGAAGGGACTTTTTCCGGGGCGGGACACCTGATGGGCGGAAGTGGCTCAACGGAGCACGACCGGTGGCTGCGTGACGCGCTCGAGCGTCACGAGGGACCGCTGCTGCGCTATGCCGGCCGCATGGTGGGCGACCTGGAAAAAGCGCGGGACGTCGTCCAGGAAACGTTCCTGCGGCTCTGCCGGGAAAATCCGGCGGAGCTGAACGGCCGGCTCGCTCCCTGGTTGTATCGCGTTTGCCGCACCCGGGCGCTCGACCTACAGCGGAAGGAGGGACGCATGCGCGAACTCGCCGAGGACATCGCCATTCCGTGCGTGAGCCACGAGCCCGCGCCGGACTATGCGGCGGAAACCGACGACGACCACCAGACGGTCACCCGCTGGCTGTCGACTTTGCCAGTGAATCAACAAGAAGTCGTCCGGCTCAAGTTCCAAGGGGGGCTGAGCTACAAAGAAATCAGCGAAGTCACCAACCTCACGGTCACCAACGTGGGGTTCTTGCTGCACACGGCGATTAAGTCGCTGCGGACGAGGATGACGTGATGAATGAGAAGTGATGAGTGACGAGTGACGAGTGAATGCCAAGCCCAGGGATGGCCACCACGGGCTCGGCGATCCAGAGTTGACTCCGCGCGGCCTTCCCTGAGATCGCGACGTGCGTCATCCCAGGGAAGGCCGCACCGAGTCGTTCGAGCATGGGGAGTCCGTGGTGGCCATCCCTGGGCTTATCTGAAGTGGTCTGAATGGTACTTATTCCTCCTGTGAGGACTTTTGCTATGCCTCTCGATCCTGACAATCCTCGCTTGACTGATTTTGCGCTCGGCGAGCTTGACGACGCTGCTCGCGCGGAGCTGGAGCGCGAGTTGGCCGAGTCGCCGGAGGCCCGCGCGGAGCTCGCCGAGATCGAGCGTATGGCAGGGTTGATTGGCGCGTCGCTCGCGGAAGAAGACGCGCCGGCGCTCGACACGGCACGCCGCGCAGTGATCCTGGCGGCGGGGCCGTCGGACAACGGCGCGCCGGCCGTAGCGCCGCTTCCCGGTCAATGGCGCGGCATGACCACCGGGCGCTGGATCTCCGCCGTTATCGCCGCCGGGCTGTCCGGCGTGATCCTCACGGCAATGACGATGCAGGCGATGCACAACTCTCAGGACGTTGCGGTCGGCACGGGAACATCGCCGACGCGAAGGCTGGCCACCGATGCTGGGGCTACGCGATACACCCACGAGTTCCCTGCTGATGGCATCGACTATTCCAAGATCGATCGTTTGTCGTCCACCGTAAATCGCGAGCAAGAATCCCAACAACAGAAGGCGGGCGACACCACACAGCTTTCCACACTCACTGAAGGAGTTGGCAACCAGGGTGGGCAACAGTGGGAAGCCGGGTCCAAGAAGAACGGCTACACCGCGGTCAAACCATTGTGGGACAAGAACAGCGCCAGTGCCGGCCCCAACTATACGGTCGGAAAGCCGGAGTATGAGAAAGGGCCGTCGACCGCGCCGACCGATGGCTCGGAGCCGATTGCTTATCCGGACCGCGAGAGGTGGCTGCGGTTGACCCAGGCGCGCGAGAAATACAAAGCGTTCGACGAGAGCGCGCCGGCGGACGGTGAACCACTTAGCAAGAATGTGGCCACCGGCGGTACGTCCACCGTTCAACAGAACGAGTCATATAGCGGCCACGGACAACCGGCCGGCGCGGTGACCTTCGGGGAACGCTCCAATGAAGGGCAATTGAATCAGCTTTATATGGATGGGGACAAATCGGGTTTAGTCAACGGCGGCTACACGTGGAATCCGGATGATCCACGGCAACTGAGCGCAGCCAGCGCTCCCGCCACGCAGACATTCACGGGCGAATCGAGGTCGCAGGGCGACGCGGGCGTCGACGGGCTCTCGGACCTCGCCGCTGGCGCCACCGTGTCCGAGGCGGTGCTAGATACGCAAGATCGCGAGCATGGCGCTCTCTACGAAGCGCAAGACGAATTGTCCTTCGGCGTCAAAGTGAACTCGAATCGCGGGATGGCCGAAATCTGGTTCGACCGCGAGACGCCTCTGTCCGATGACTTCGACCAATTGGGGCGGCCGGTCAGTGACCTGAACACCGAGGCGTACGCCGCGATCGTCGAGAACCCGTTTAAGGCGGTGATGCAAGAGCCGGTCTCCACGTTTTCGATCGACGTCGACACCGCCTCGTACGCCAACGTCCGCCGCTTCCTCACGCAGAACACGCTGCCGCCGCCGGGCGCGGTGCGGTTGGAGGAAATGATCAATTACTTCGCGTACGAGTACGCGCAGCCGACCGGCGACGATCCCTTCGCGGTCCATGTCGAGGTGGCGCAATGCCCCTGGCAGGCGAAGCATCGCCTAGTGCGGATCGGCATTGCGGGTCGCGAGATGGCGGTCGACCAGCGCCCGCCGAGCAACCTGGTGTTTCTGATCGACGTTTCCGGCTCGATGCAGGACGCCAATAAGCTCGCGCTCGTGAAGACGGGACTGCGGCTGCTGACCGAGCAACTGTCGGAAAACGACCGCGTCGCCATGGTCGTGTACGCCGGCAGTTCGGGACAGGTGCTCGCCAGCACGCCAGGGAACCAGAAGGAAACGATCCTCGCCGCGCTCGATCAACTCGAAGCGGGCGGCAGCACCAACGGCGCGGGGGGCATCGAGCAGGCCTACCAGGTCGCGGTCGAAAGCTTCATCAAGGGAGGCGCCAACCGCGTCATCCTCTGCACCGACGGCGATTTCAACGTCGGCGTCACCGATGAAAGCCAGTTGGTCAACCTCATCGAAGGCAAGGCCAAGAGCGGCGTGTTCCTCTCGGTCCTCGGCTTTGGCATGGGCAACCTGAAGGATGCCACGCTCGAAAAACTCTCCGACAAGGGGAACGGCAACTACGCCTACATCGACACCGAACGCGAGGCCCGCAAGGTGCTCGTCGAGCAACTCTCCGGCACGCTGGTGACGATCGCCAAAGACGTCAAGCTGCAACTGGAGTTCAACCCGGCCCGCGCGTCCGCGTACCGGTTGATCGGCTATGAGAATCGCCTGCTCGCCAAGGAAGACTTCAACGACGACACGAAGGACGCGGGCGAAATCGGTGCAGGCCACACGGTCACGGCGCTGTACGAAGTGATCCCCGCCGGGGAACCGACGCCGACGCCGGAAGTCGACGAGCTCGAATACCAGGTCGTGCCGGGCCCGACCGAGGCGGCGAAGCAATCGAAGGACTTGCTGACGCTCAAGCTGCGTTACAAGCAACCGGACGGCGACGTGAGCAAGCTGATTAAAACGCGGGTCGCCGACAGCGACCAGAAAATCGGCCAGGCGAGCAAGGACTACCAATTCGCCGCCTCGGTCGCCGCCTTCGGCATGCTCCTGCGTCACTCTCCCCACGCGGCGGGCATGAACTTTGGCGCCGTCCTGGAACTCGCGCAACCTGGCCTCGCGACCGACAAGGAAGGCTACCGCGCGGAATTCATCGAGCTCGTGAAAAAGGCGCAAGAACTCTCCGGGGCGAAGTGAGGCGAGAGGATTCACCACAGAGGCACAGAGGTCACGGAGGAGAGGACGGGAGGTTGAGCGGATTAATCATGAACCGCGGAGACGCTGAGGCGCGGAGGTCTGAGAAGAGAGGCCTGTGCCGGAAATTGAATGTTCGGACACGGCCAAATTGCTGTTTAGTTTTCATGCGGTGCCAGTCCCAACGCCCGCTCAATGGAATCAGTATCTAAGTGGATCCCACCACTCAACTCCCGCATTCCCCTCTGCGTCTCTGCGCCTCCGCGGTGACAAATAAGAACTCAACTCCTCCCCTCTCAATCTCCCCTCCGTGACCTCTGTGCCTCTGTGGTGAATTCCTCAGATTCGCGCTGCCAGCATTTCTCGCCCATCGGACCTTGCATTTCCGCGGTGCGGCTTTGACACTTGAGGCGTTGTCGAAGCCCATCGTCCCCCGACGCAAGGACCGCTCATGTCGCTCTACCGTCTGTTCGATTCCGCGCGGGTATCGCGCCGCGCGTTCCTAACGACCTCGTCGCTCGCCGCCGCGGCGGTGTGGGCCTCGCGCGGTTTCGGCGCCGTGTTGCGGTATCCGAAGTTGACCGACTACCCGTTTCAACTCGGCGTCGCTTCCGGCGATCCGGCCCCTGAGAGCTTCGTGCTCTGGACACGCCTCGCGCCGAAGCCGCTCGAAGGGGGCGGCATGCCGGCCGAACCGGTCGAAGTCGCCTGGCAGGTGGCCGACGACGAATCGTTCACCAAGGTGGTGCGCGAAGGAAAAACCGTCGCCACGCCCGACTGGGCTCATTCCGTTCACGCCGAGGTCGATGGCCTGCAGCCGGACCGCTGGTATTTTTATCGCTTCCAGGTGGGCAATGACGTCAGCCCGGTAGGTCGCGCGCGGACGACGCCGGCGGTGGACGCGATGCCCGCCGAGCTGAAGTTCGCGTTCGCCTCGTGCCAGCACTTTGAAAACGGTTACTACACCGCCTACGAGCACATGCTCAAGGACGATCTCGACCTGGTGATTCACCTGGGCGATTACATCTACGAAGGCGGCGGCCGCGAAAACCAGGTGAGGAAGCATGTGGGGGCGGAGATCAAGGCCCTCGACGACTACCGTACCCGCCACGCGCAATACAAGACCGACGCCGCGCTGCAAGCGATGCACGCCGCCGCGCCGTGGCTCGTCACCTGGGACGATCACGAAGTTGACAACAACTACGCCAACGCCATCTCGGAAGAAGAAGGCGTCTCGACTGAAAAGCTCCTCGCGCGCCGTGCGCGGGCCTATCAGGCCTACTACGAACACATGCCGCTGCGGATCGCGTCACTCCCCAAGGGCCCGGACATGCAGCTTTATCGGCGGGTGCCGTTCGGGCGGCTGGCCGGGGTCTTCGTGGTCGACACCCGGCAGTTTCGCACCGATCAACCCTGCGGCGACGGCAATAAGCCGCAGTGTCCGGCGGCGCTCAGCGATCAAGGCACCATCCTCGGCGAGCAACAGCGCACTTGGCTCTGCGACGGCCTGGCCAACACGCCGAGCACGTGGAAAATCCTCGCGCAACAAGTGATGTTCGCGCGCGTCGATCGCAAACGCGGCGAGGAAGTCGCCTACAGCATGGATCAGTGGCCCGGCTACGAAGCCGATCGCCGCCGGCTGCTCAAGTATCTTCACGAGCGCCAGATCGCGAACCCGGTCGTGTTAACCGGCGACATTCATTCCAACTGGGCCAATGAACTGATCGCCGACTTCGACGACCTGGGCTCGAAGCCGATCGCGGCGGAATTCGTCGGCACGTCGATTAGCTCCGGCGGCGACGGCGCAGCGCAACCGCGCGGCCTCGAAGAACTGTACTCCGAGAACCCGTTCGTCAAGTTTCACAGCACGGAGCGCGGTTACGTCCGTTGCCGCGTCGCGCCCGGCGTCTGGAAATCAGACTACCAGATGGTCGAATACGTCACTCGCCCCGGCGCCCCGATCAACACCCGCGCGTCGTTCGTGCTGGAAAGCAACGACTCCACGCTCAAACACGCGTAACCGCTGAGCAATCCGCACACCAGCGTCGTACGTCACGGCGAATCCGTTGCCATCCCCATTGGCAGCGGCATCGATGTGGGCGTTGGCACGCGGTTCATGTGCAGCGCCTCTTCCAGGTGGCCGACGCGTGACTCCAACGAAGAAAGCCGCGCATCGGTCTCTGGCGATTGGCCAGAATACGTCGTGCCGCCGAGGCTCAGACAGCCCGGCGCAATCAACAACGTCGGTAGCAGCGCGCAAAGCTTCGCCGCGCGAGAAACGTCTCGCATGATTGCTCCCTAGGTTCGAACCGTTGGCCGTACAGGGGGGCGAGAATGGTCTAAGAAAGGTCGCCGCGATGCAAGACAGGTTTCCGCCGATTCTCGCGGGAGGGACCACGTCAGCTTTTGCACAGGAATTGTCGCAAGCGGATGCGTCAACCTCGGATTCTCGTGATTTTCATCGAAGGCCGACTTACCAAAACGTTCGCATGTTTCGCAGTTAGCCAAACTGCGGCGATCGGCGAAGAACGCCACGCAAGATTATGTCTACCGTTTAAGTCGGACTCGCGCTATCAGAATTGCTCAACCCGCGTGCTTTTCGCTACTTAAGGCAAAAAACAAAAGCTGACGTGGACCCCTCGCGGGCTGGGACCCGCGGAAACTGCCGCCGGTCGATTGCGGACCGCCCGCCGCGAGGGAACAATAGCGATGCTCTCTGCCCGGCCTCCTCCTCATCGAGAAAGTGTTCCATGTTGCGCAGCATTGCGTTGGCGATTGCCTTGGCAGTGAGTTCCGCGGCCGCCGCGGAGGAATCGCCCCTCGTCGCGGTCGGCGTCGCCAAGGTCGACATCACTCCCACGGAGCCGATCCGCCTCAGCGGCTACGGCTTTCGCCGCACGCCGCACGAAGGCGTCATCCACCCGATCTGGGCCAAGGCCGTCGCCATCGGCGACGACGCCTCGGGTCCGGCGGTCTGGGTGATGGTCGACGCCACGTGCATTCCGGAAACGGTGACCGACGAAGTGGCCCGCCGCCTGGCCGCAAAGAGCAACGTGCAGCCCGACAAGTTCGCACTTTCGTTCACGCACACGCACACCGCGCCGATGGTCGAAGGAGCGCTCGTCACGCTGTTTGGCGAAGCGATGCCGCCGGAGCACGAAGCCGCGGTGCATCGTTACACTGCGCAACTGATCGACAAGCTGGAGCAACTGTCGCTCTCGGCGCTCGCAGATCGCAAGCCGTCAAGGCTGTCGTGGGCTATCGGCGAAGTCGACTTCGCCGCCAACCGTCGCACGGCAGGGGGACCGGTCGATCACAGCCTGCTGGTGATGTTCGTCCATGACGCCGACGGCAAACTCCGCGCGATCGTAGCGAATTACGCATGCCATTGCACAACGCTCGACGACAATCTCATCAGCGGCGACTGGGCCGGCTATTCGCAAGTTCACCTCGAACGCGCACATCCCGAGGCGATCGCCATGATCTCGATCGGCTGCGGGGCCGATAGCAACCCGGAACCGCGCCGTTCGCACGAACTCGCCGAGCGCCATGGCGCGAGCTTGGCCGCGGAGGTAGAACGTTTACTCAAAGGCGAGCGAAAGCCGCTGCATGGCAAGCTCACGGCCCAGCGCGAGCGGATTCAACTCCCCTACGACACGCTGCCGACGCGCGAGGAATGGGATGCCCGCGCCAAGCAGGAGGACGCCGTCGGCTATCACGCGCGGGTGCAACTGGCGCGGCTCGATGCAGGAAAAGAATTGCCGACGGAACTCGGCTACACGATTCAAACGTTGCTCTTCGGCGACGACTTGGCGATGGTATTCCTACCCGGCGAAGTGGTCGTCGACTACGAGTTGCGTCTCAAACGCGAATATGATCCCGCGCGGCTCTGGGTCAACGCCTATTCCAACGACGCCCCGTGTTACATCCCTTCGCGCCGCATCTGGGAAGAAGGGGGCTACGAAGGCGCGAGCGCGATGACCTATTACGATCGCCCCACGCGCCTCGCGGCCGACACCGAGGACCGCATCTTCGCGGCACTCGGGCGTCTGCTGCCGAAGTCGTTCGCCGTGGCCCCAAGCTCGACAACGTCCAACGCAGGATTCCCACTGCCGCTGAGTCCGTCGGAATCGCTCGGCGCGTTGAAACTCAAGCCCGGCTTTGAGGCGGAAATCGTCGCTTGCGAGCCTGAAGTCGTCGATCCGGTGGCGATTGACTTCGCCGCCGACGGCAGCCTCTGGGTCGTCGAAATGCACGACTATCCCACGGGCCTCGACGGCAACTGGCAGCCGGGCGGAAGGCTCAAGCGGCTGCAGGATCGCGACGCCAACGGCAAGTACGAATTCGTGGAGACGCTCGCCGACGACTTGCCTTTTCCGACGGGCGTGATGGCCTGGAAGCAAGGCGCGCTCGTATGCGCCGCGCCGGATGTGCTCTATCTCGCCGACACCGACGGCGACGGCAGCGCCGACGTCCGCGAAACGGTGTTGACCGGCTTCGTGACGGAAAACTATCAGGCCCGCGTGAACGGCCTCAGCTATGGCCTCGACAACTGGATTTACGGCGCGAATGGATTGCTCGGCGGCGAAATCAGCATGAAGGACGGGCCGACCGTGGCGCTCGGCGCACGCGATTTTCGCTTTCGCCCCGATGAAGGGCTCCTGGAACCCGTCTCAGGACTGACGCAGCAAGGCCGCGTGCGCGACGACGCGAACAATTACTTCGGCGGCGACAATAGCACGCTGCTCAGGCATTATCCGCTGGCCGATCCCTACGTGCGGCGCAATCCCTACGTCGCAGCGCCGCCAGCCAGCGTGTACGTGCCGCGGCATGCGGAGTCGAGCCGCGTCTATCCAGTCAGCACGATGTTGGAGCGCTTCAACGATCCCGACAACGCCGGCCGCGTCACGTCCGGCTGCGGGGCGTGCATCTATCGCGATGACTTGCTCGGCGCGGAATACGCCGGCAACGCGTTCGTCTGCGAGCCGGTGCATAACCTCGTTACGCGGCTGGTGCTCACGCCGGACGGCACGAGCTTCGCCGGCGTACGCGCGGCCGACGAACAGCAAAGCGAGTTCCTGGCCTCGACCGACAATTGGTTTCGCCCCGTGCAAACCGTGACCGGGCCAGACGGCGCGCTCTGGGTCGTCGATATGTATCGCTTCGTGATCGAACATCCGCGCTGGATTACGCCGGAACGCCTGGCGAAACTCGATGTCCGCGCCGGCGCGGACAAGGGACGCATCTATCGCGTTTACAACGCCGCGAAACCGCCACGTGTGTTGCGGACGATCGCTGATTCCAGCGTTTCCAAACTCGTCGCGGAGCTCTCCGGCAAGAATGGCCCGCGCCGCGACGTGGCGCAGCGCGAGTTGATTC
>CAZUBB010000148.1:0-2367 GCA_964618485.1 uncultured Pirellulales bacterium | reverse complement strand
AGCGCCACATCCGCGAACTGGAGGAGAGCCAGTGCGTCGATCCCGGCAAGCTCGCCCCCGCGCTGACCGGCGGCAAAACCGCGCGGCAACGGCTGCATGCCCTCACAACGCTCGACGCCGTGGGCGGACTCAACGCGCAACTCATTCTCGCCGCGATGCGCGACCGCGATCCAACGGTTCGCCGGCACGCCGTGCGCATCGCCGAGCAGACCGTTCATTGGCAATTGGACGAGCAAGTGAAAGCGAATCTCCTTCTTCGTATTCGCGAGTTGACGCAAGATGCCGATCCGCAAGTGCGTCTGCAGGTCGCTTGCTCGCTCGGCGAGTTTCGCGAGCCGCAAGTCGGCGGCACGCTCGCGGAAATGGCGTTGCGCGAAAACGATGTCTACATCTCCGCCGCGATTTTGAGCTCCCTGAACGACGAGAACCTGTCGTATTTCCTCGCCGCGCTTTTGCAAGGTCCACAAGACGACGATCGCCATGTCCAACTCATCGCGCAAGCGCTCGGCATGGCCATCGCGATGAATCAGCACGAGGGCGTCCGCCGGACCTTGGAAATTATCTCCACGCCGCGCGACTCCACGTATAACCCCTGGCAATGGAAGTCGCTCGCCGCCGCGTTCGACAGCCTCGACCGCACCGGCAGGACCCTCGACGACGCCACGGCGCAGCAGGGCGTGTCGGGCCTGGAGGAATTCCTGCAGTTCGCCGCAAAAACCGCGGCGGATCGCGCCGCGCCGGTCGAAACCCGCGCCATGGCCGTCCGGGTCTTGGGCCGCCGCCATTCGGACCGAGACGCTGATCTCCCCATGCTGAAGGTCATGCTGCAGCCCGACGAGCATCCCGAGGTGAGCCGCGCGGCGCTGGCGAGCATCGCGGCCCGCGGCGATGTTCCCGCCGCCGAGGCAATCCTCGAAATCCTGCCGCAACTCTCGCCGTCGCTGCGCGACGCGGCGCTTGATGTCCTCCTCGCGCGCGAGGCCTCGGCGATGCTGCTGCTCGAATGCGTCAGTAACGGTGCAATTGCCGCGTCCGCCCTCGACGCTACGCGTCGCGCACAACTCCTGGATCATCCCGCGGCGAAGGTGAAAGCGCTCGCGGAATCGGTGCTCAACGCGTCGCCGCCGCTCGATCGCCGCGTTGCCATTCAACAAGCGCTCGCCGTGACATTGCACACTGGCGATGCGGCGCGAGGGCGCGTCGTCTTCGAGGCCAAATGCGCCGGGTGCCACCAGGTGCAAGGCGTTGGGCATAAGGTGGGCCCCGATCTCGCCGCGCTCACGGAACGCAGCGTGCCAGCGTTCCTGGCTGCGATGTTCGATCCCAATCGCGCGGTCGACGCGCGTTTCGTCACCTATTCCGCGCTGACGAAAGACGGCCTCACGCTCACCGGCATCCTGGCCGCGGAGTCAGGGACTGACCTCAAGCTCCTCGCGCAAGACGGCAAACAGCACGTCATCCTGCGGACCGATCTCGACGTGCTGCAGGCCTCGCACAAATCGCTGATGCCCGAGGGACTGGAAAAAGAACTCACGGCGCCGCAAGTAGCCGACCTCTTCGCCTGGCTCGGCGTCGCGCAGCCCGCGCCGAAGATTGCGGAAGGCTGCCATCCGGAGACCATCCAGCCCGGCGCCGACGGCGCGTTGCAACTCTCGGCCGCCCAATGTGAAGTCTACGGTCCCACGCTCCTCTTCATGCCGGAAGACAACGCCCTCGGCTACTGGAACAGCACCGACGACTACTGCGCCTGGACGATCGACGTCCCCGCCGCGGGCGACTACGAAGTCAGCATGGAATGGTCCTGCGACGAAACCTGCGCCGACAACGGTTTTGCGATCGAATCGCGCACCGGCCAACTCACCGGCAAAGTCCCGAGCACGAAGACGTGGCAGAATCACCAGCAGCAAAGCTGCGGCACACTTTCACTCGAGCAAGGCAAGCAACGCGTGCTCTTCCGAGCAGATGGGCCGCTCAAGGAGGCGTTGCTGGACCTAAGGTGGGTGAAGCTGACGCCGGTGGAGGAGTAGCTACGACATGCCGGCGATGGAGATGCGAAGAGTATGGTTCTTGCATTTCGCGCACACCAACGACTTGCCGACGCCATCGTGCAAGGAGATAACGTCCGGCGAGCCGCAGTTAGTGCATCCACGCAAAGCGAGCCGCGCGATGCGTTCACGATAACGATGCCTCAACCACTTGCCGATGACCCATTCGGGAACACCCAGCAAGAGCACGGAGGCGATGATCAGGAGCGGAAGGAACAAGGAAGTGAACAGTTTCAGCGTGACGAAAGTCGCAACTGCCAATGCGATTCCCAGATAACAGCCAACTCCAGTGGCCCTGTAAGAAATCTTGTGTCAGTCGGGG
>CAZUBB010000147.1:9746-12230 GCA_964618485.1 uncultured Pirellulales bacterium | reverse complement strand
GGCCTCTCATCGGGGTGAGAGACCTCTCATGAGGCGCGAGCGCCGCCGAAGAAGAGGCGCCGCGGCAGAGTACCAGTCCCAACGAGCGGTTGAGCGTGGCGGTGATCGGCGCAGGCGGGCGCGGCGGCAGTCACCTGGGGCATTTCCGTGAACGGAAGGATGCGGCCGTCACGTACATTTGCGATGCCGACGAACAGCATGCCGCAAGGCACGTCGAGGCCGTCGAAAAAGAGCAGGGGCATCGTCCCAAAGTGGTGACCGATCTGCGCGAGGTGTTTGACGATCCGAACGTCGACATCGTCACGACCGCCACGCCGAACCACTGGCACGCGCTGGTGAGCATCTGGGCGATGCAGGCGGGCAAAGACGTATACGTCGAAAAGCCGGTCAGCCACAACGTGAGCGAAGGCCGGCGGATGGTCGAGACCGCGCGCAAGCACAACCGCATCTGCCAGACCGGAACGCAGTGCCGCTCGATGCCGGGGACGATCAAGGCGATCGAGTACATCAACAACGGCGGCATCGGGGAATTGCAGATCGCCCGCGGGCTGTGTTACAAGTCGCGCGGTTCGATCGGCCCGCGTGGGTGTTATCCGTGGCCCAAGTCGGTCGACTACAATCTCTGGTGCGGGCCTTCGCCGCTGGAGCCGCTGACGCGCGAGAAGCTGCATTACGACTGGCACTGGCAATGGGCCCAAGGGAACGGAGACCTCGGGAACCAGGGCATCCACCAGATGGACATCGCCCGCTGGGGGCTGGGCGTGAACGCCATCAGCGACGCGGTGTTCAGTTACGGCGGGCGCTTCGGCTATGAGGACGCCGGCGAAGTCGCTAATACCCAGATCGTCGAACACACTTACGGCGACAAGAAGCTCATCTTCGAGGTCCGCGGTCTGGAGACGGCGCCGTACCGCGGCGCCGGCGTGGGCGTGGTGTTTCACGGCACGAACGGCTACGTCGTGCTCGACAGTTATAACCACGGCGCTGCGTTCGATCTGGAAGGAAAGATGCTGCAGGAATTCAAGGGAGGCGGCGACGGCGCGCATTACGAGAACTTCGTCAGCGCCGTGCGGAGCCGCAACCACTTGGAACTCAACGCCGACATCGAGGAAGGGCATCTCTCCAGCGCGCTGTGTCATCTGGGCAACATTTCGATGCGCTGCGGCGACCAACTCGCCGGCGCCGATTGCGAGTCGTATCTCAGCGGCCAAGGCGCCGATTCCGAAACGTGGGAGCGCTTCCGCGCTCATCTCACCGATTGCGGAGTCGATCTCGCCACGACCAAGGTCTGGTGCGGAACGCCGTTGAAGCTCGACCCCGCGGCGGAAACGATTCCCGGCAACGACAAGGCCTCTGCAATGCTCACGCGCGAGTACCGGAAGCCGTTTGTCGTGCCGGCGCAGGGCGAGGTCTAAGAACCTGTCCCAGATCCCCGTGGCACGGTCAGGAGACCGGCCATAAAAACGTTTAGGTAGGGCGAAAGCGTTTGGCGAAGCCGCCGATTCCGTTGTTCGGCCTTTTGCGATGAAGAGGCGCGATTTCAGGCGAAGCAGACTGCGTAACGTTGCCGGCTCTTTTTGCATCTAAGCCCCCAGCGATTCTCGTTGAGCCGTCGCTGGGCTTTCGTCAAATCGAGTCGGTTATCGTAATGTCGTCGTCTACCTATTCGTCAACGCCGCGTGAGTATCCCAGTGACATCGCCTTCACTCCGGCAGTGAAAGCAATCCAGGCGCAACACGGTTCTCGGTCCGGCTACGCCCGCATGGAGCGCGGCGAAGGCTGGCAGACCGAGGTCACGCCGGAACTTGCCGAGTTCCTGGCGGACTTGGATATGTTCTACCTGGGTACCGCCAATGCCGCCGGGCAGCCGTATATCCAGTATCGCGGCGGTCCGGCTGGGTTTTTGAAGGTGATTGACGAACATACGCTGGGTTTCGCCGATTTTGGCGGCAATCGGCAGTACATCACCGTGGGGAATCTCGCGGAGAATCAGCAGGCGTTTCTCTTCCTGATGGACTACGCGAACCGGCGGCGCGTCAAGATTTGGGGCACGGCGCGCGTCGTGGAAGGAGACGCTGCGCTTGAACAGCAACTAGGCGATCCAAACTATCCCGGTCGCGTGGAGCGGGCGATCCTATTCACGGTCGAGGCCTGGGACGTCAACTGCCCGCAACATATTCACCCGCGCTTTTCACAACGCCAGATCGCGCCGGTGATCGAACGATTCGAAAAGCGGATTGCGGCTTTGGAAGATGAGCTGCGCCTTTTGCGTGCAGCCTCGACTCCGAGCGGCACTTGAATCTTCGCACGGCTCACGCGGAGCGCGATCGCACGATTTCCAACCCGTCGCGCAGCCATGCAGCGAGAACAACTCCCCGCGCCAGGGGGATATTGGACGCACATGTTGATAACGGCCAGAAGAAAAATCGAGAAACTGCTAAAACAAGTGTTGTAATCACATTTCCAAAGCGTTAGTTTCATCGG
>CAZUBB010000147.1:5435-9736 GCA_964618485.1 uncultured Pirellulales bacterium | reverse complement strand
GCACACGTTGATCCGTGCTCGCGCGTGGGAGGTGTGCCTTGCGAAGTGTGCATTGCAGGCTCGGGCGGAACGTTCGTCGTGGCTTTACGCTCGTCGAACTGTTGGTGGTCATCGCCATCATTGGCATTCTTATTGCGCTGCTGCTGCCGGCGTTACAAATCGCGCGGGAAGCGGCGCGGCGCGCCACGTGTACGAACAATCTCAAGCAGATCGGCCTGGCGATGCATACGTACGAGGGGACGTTCAAACGTCTGCCGTATGCGGTGGTCGATTGCTGCGAGCCGACCGGTGGCACTTGGGCGATTCTCATCATGCCCTTCATCGAGCAAGGCAATTTGCACAGGCAATTTGACCTGAATCGCACGATGAAAGATCGGAAGCACAAGGATCTCATCCAGCAGGTCATTTCGACCTATATCTGCCCGAGCGACCCGCAGGCATCTGCGCCGGTGATGCAGAACCGCTTCTCGCACAACGCCCCGGTGATGCTCGGCATGTGGTATCCGGTGTCGATGGGTCCCACGCACCCTGATTCGTGCCCGTTTTGCCCCGATCCGAACCCCGGTCCGAATAACTGGTGCTGCCAAGGTTGGAACTACGGCACCAGCAACCCTGCCGGCAACGCCGTGGGAATGTTCGGGCGGCACGCGAAGCCCGATATGCGACTCGCCAAGGTGAAAGACGGCCTGTCGAACACGTTGATGAATGGCGAGACGCTGCCGAGCCATTGCATTTTCAACGGCACGTACGCGACGAATTTCCCGGTTTATCCGACAACGATTCCGCTCAACACGATGGAAAACGACAACGGCGCCGCCGGCGCATGGTTTCGTACGTGCGGATTTAAGAGCGTGCATCCGGGCGGCGCGAGTTTCGTCTTGGGCGATGCCAGCGTGCATTTCCTGAACGAGACGATCGACTTCAAAGTGTATAACGGCCTCGGCACTCGTGCCGGGCAGGAGCCGTACTCCGTTCCATAAGACCGCCACTCATTCCGTTGACACGCCGGTCGCACTTGCTGACTCGCCCGCCTTTCGCCCCGCCAGGAATCAACCTCGTCATGCTTCCCCGATTATTCGCGGCGATCGCACTGTGTTTGGTTTGCGTTGGTTGCGGCGGCGATGGGCGGCCGGAGATGGTTCCCGTGACGGGGAAAGTCACAATGAACGGCGGCAAAGTGCCCGGACCCGGCACGCTGTGGTTCACGATCGACGAAGCCGCGCCGGGCTTTCCTTCGCGCCCCGCGACGGGAGATTTTGACGCGGAAGGGAATTATTCCGCCAAAACTTTTGAAGCGGGGGATGGTTTAATCCCCGGCAAGTACCGTATCCGCATCGACTGCTGGGAGGTTCCGCCCACGATGGGCGGACCGCCTTCGAAGAGTTTCATTCCCGCCAAGTACCAATCTCCGCAGACGAGTGAGCTGGCCGTCGAAGTCACGCCTGGCGAGGACGCCAAGACCGTGGATTTCGATATCGTCGCCCCGGCTCGTTGACGAGCGGTGATTCCAGCCGTTGTGTTTTCACCTCATCTTGGAACGACCTTCCGTCACCCAGACTTCGCCCTAGGGAGTACACCATGAGACTTCGACGTCCGTTGCAGTGCGCGTTTCTTTTCGTTGCGGCCGTGAGCTGCTTGGCGCCTGCCGCACAGGCGGTGCTGATCGGCAATCAACTGTTGGAGCGAAATTATCCTTCGGATGGCGCGCAGGACGTCTTTTTCTCCAATCTCGTCGGCATGCCCGCCGACGGTACGGTTCCGTCCGTGAGCACGTTCTACCAAGGGCAATCGGGCACATTCAACATCTTCCAATTGCGCCCGACCGGCGTGCCCGACCAGTTCAGCGTCGTGTACGACAGCGGCACGATCACTTCGGACGGAAACGCTGGCGAAGTGATCAGCTTGCCGTTTCCGAACGGCCCCGCCGACGTCTTGGCGGGCGACATTTTCGCGCATGTCGGACGGGGAATTCCCTACAGCGACGCGGGCGGACTCAATGCCGCCAACGCACTGCCGATCTTCTATCCGGTCCCCTTGGCGAGCATTCCCACGGTGGGCTCCGGCGGCACGTTGACGGTCAGCGCCACCGGCGGCTCGAGCACCGCCGGAGATTTTCCCTTCCGCGGTGACCTGGTGCGTGATTACGCCTGGGCGGTCAACCTGCTTACCGGCGACCTGGTCCCCGGCGACGTCGACGGCAATCTCGTCGTGAACATCGACGACTTCGGCATCATTCGCGATAACTTCCTCACCGGGAAAACGCTGGAAGAAGGCGACTTGAACTTCGACGGAACGGTCGACTTTGAAGACTTCCTCGCCTGGAAAACCGCCTTTGGCGGAGGCGGACCGAATTCCGTGCCGGAACCTTCGTCCGCCGCGCTCGTTGTCGTGAGCGCCGGTCTGCTCTTGTGGCGCGTTCGTCGTCCTCGTTAGTGCTTTCACCTTCGAACATCGACGAACCAACCAACGAGGAGCAACTCATGAGAACACAACTTTCGCTCGCCGCGCTCGCCGTGGCGATGACCATGCTGGTCGGTGCACGCGCCGGTGCCCAGACGCCGGTGGCCTGGTCGGCCGATCCGGCAACTCCCGCCAATTGGAATGTCGACGCCAATTGGCTGGGGACGAGCGGGGCCTTCGTTCCTTCCGCCGAATTCGACGAGGTCGCCACGATTAGCAACGGCGGGACCGCATTCGTGGTCGACACGCCGGTCCAGCCCGGTGGGATTATTATCAACGCCGGACTCGTAGAAGTCCGGGCCAACGGCAACCTGACTTCGCGCGTTGGCGATGGCGAGACCGCCACGGGCGCCGTGCAGGTCGGCGGCTCCGGCCGCGGTCGACTTTCGGTGCTTGCGGGGGGCGTACTCAATGCTCCTACGCTGAGCATGGGGGGCGGTGCGGATAGCGAGCTGAGCCTGGCCGGCACGGCGTCGCTGAACATTGTCGGCAACGCCGCGTTGTCCCGGGTCACGCGCATCACCGGTCCCAGCGTGTCGTTTGAAGTTGGCGGAAACCTGACGGTGAACGGTCGTTTTGTGCCTGTCATTACGGGCTCCAGTCACAGCGCCATCGACGTCTTCAGCGGCCAGGTCAACCTCGGCGGCGTGCTCGCGCCGGAGTTTTCCGGTCCTGCGCCGACGTTGGGACAAACCTGGACGTTGATCGACGCCGCCACCGTCAACGGCACGTTCGCTTCGATCGATTCTTCCCAGGTGCCGGGCTTGGCGCGCGGCGTGGAATTCGGCGTAACGTACAACCTGGGCGGAAACGGAAATGTCGTACTCGGACTCGACAGCAAGTTGATTGTCTCGATTGATCGCGGCACCGGCGCGACGAAAATCGAAAACGCCATCGGCGGCGCCAAGACGTTCCAGGGGTACTCGATTCAGTCTCCAAGCGGGACGTTGAGTCCCACCGGTTGGACCAGTTTAGAGGACGCCAACGAAGGCGATTGGGAAGAAGCCAATCCGACGGCGAACGCGCTGAGCGAGCTGAATCCGCTCGGTTCCTCGACGCTGGCCGTGGGCGCCACGCGCAATCTCGGCGATACGTTGTCCTTCGCGCCGACGGCGTTCGGACAATTGCTGGTGGAGGATGCCCAGTTCTCGTACGTCACGGGCACGGGACAGATCGTCCCAGGCATTGTCGAATACACCGGCGACTACAACACGCTGGTGCTCGTCGTCGATCCCGACACCGGCGCCGCGGCGCTCAACAACCAGTCGACGTTCAGCGCGAGCGTGCAAGGATACTCGATCGGCTCTGCGTCCGGTTCGCTGCTTCCCGCGAATGGTGAATGGAACAGCCTGGAGGATCAGAACCTTGGCGACTGGGATGAAGCGAATCCCACGGAGTTCAATATCTCCGAGCTCAATCCGCTGGGTTCCACGTTGTTCAACAACGGTCATGTCATCGAGCTCGGCACTCCGTTCGCGACCGATGGCGCGCGCGACTTGACGCTCTCGTTCGTGCTCGCTGACGGCACGATCCTGGATGGCGTCGTACAGTACGGCGAATTGCCCGCTGAAGGTCAGGTCGGCGACACGAATGGCGACGGCCTGGTCGACCTCAACGACTTGAACAACGTCCGGAACTTCTTCGGTAACACGGGAGCGCCGGGGCTGCCGGGCGACTCGTTTCCCTTTGACGGCGCCGTCAACCTCGACGACCTGAACGCGGTCCGCAATAACTTCGGCGCTGGTACAGGGCCCAGCTCGGTGCCGGAGCCGGGGACGCTCGGCCTGCTTGCGATCTCGGGACTCGTGATCGCTTGCCAGGGGCGACGCGAGCTGAAGAAA
>CAZUBB010000147.1:3533-5425 GCA_964618485.1 uncultured Pirellulales bacterium | reverse complement strand
GATGTCCTTGAGCGCCTCGGCGGCAACGCTTCTTGCGAAAGCTTGCAGCGCGGTCGCCGAGGCGCCGGCAACCTTGTCTTTCGCGCGCTGGCCTGTCAACATGCGTTTCACGAGTGAGACGCACCTTCTCAGGCCGCGGACGATATGGGTTGCATTTGCATTCTGAAGTTGAAGGACCTGGCCAAGATGCTGGCGGCTGCGGCGATTCCGCCGTTGCCTCCCTTGCCGAATTTGGGTCCGTTAGCCGGCGCCGCATCGGTGGCGGCGAGCGCCAGCGCTTCCGCGAGCGCTTCGGCGCAGTTATCGGCGATCGCCGCGCTCTCGCTGCCGCCGCTGGGGCTCTCCGCTGGAGCACTAGCGCAGCTCTCTGCGACGGCTACCGCGGTGGCGAACCTTAAACTTGGCCTCGGGATCGATCCTTTTTCCGCGTCGGCCAGCGCGCAGCTCGCCATGGCAATGACGTCGCTCAATGCGAACATGGGCGCACTGGGGCCGTTAGCCCCGTCGCTGGCGGCAGCGTTGGCGGAACTGGCGGGGCTAGCGGCCGCGGTGCAGTCGATTCAGTTGTCGCTTGGTATCAATCCACTCGCGCCGGGGGCCGCGGCGAGCATTTCCGCGGCGCTCTCGGCGAGCGCATCCGCTAGCGCCTCGGCCAGCGCCTCGTTGGCTTTGAGCGCGAGCGCGGCGGCGAACGTCGCGTCTTACCTGCTGGCCTTGAACGTTGCTGCCGCGTTGGGAGTCAACCTGGCGGCATCCGGGGGAATGGCGGCGCTGCAGGCGAAATTGAGTCTGTTGGCGAGCCTGAAGATCGCGCCGCCGACCGTTTCACTGATGGGATTGCTGAACCCCCTGGCGGCGGCGTCAGCGTTGAGCGCGATTCAGGCAGGGCTGGGGGTCAACCTCATGCTCCCCAATGCCGCAGCGTTGCTGTCCGCGGCGCTAGCGGCGCTCCTGCCGCTAGGGAGCCTGACGGCCTCGGCCTCGGCCACGGCGAGCGCCTCGGCTGCGGCGTCGGCCTCCTTGACCGCGCAACTCGCCTTGGCGGGTCCGACGGCCGTCGCTCAACTGGCGGCGATGGCCAAGTTAAATCTCTCGGCGACTTTGGCGGCGCCTAACTTGGCGCCGATTTCTTTGGTCGCCTCGCTCGCGGCGCAACTCAATGCCAGCCTTGGCTTAGGAGTGATGGCCAGCAGCGCTTGTTCGAGCAGTTGCCCGGTGAAGGCCAGTTTTTGACCAGCGGTTACCCGCCGCCATGCCACGTGCTGCGACGATCCTAAGAACGAGCTGTTTCCTGGCTTTTTTTCTTTTCGGACAGGATGATTGACATTAGGCTAATAATTGGACAAGTTGGCCGGGTCTATCGGGTGTCGGCGGAGGCGGAATTCGAGCGGTGCGTCCGGTTCTGGGGAGAGCCGATCGCCGTGATCAATCCATTGCCAGTCGCCTGAATCCGGTGATCGCGCGCCATGAGGGTTGTGGCGGTTCGGCGTTTGTGGGCCATGTCGACCGCGCCGCGCGTGGGGAAGGAGACCGGCGAGATGCAACCGGGCAGCACGTACTCGAAGGACAGCACCCACGATGAAGCCGCCACGCACGAGGCGTTTTTCTGCACCCAGTTCGCGCGCCTCGTTGAGGCGGTTCCACTTCGAGCCGCTCGAAGCGCGCGATTTGCTCAGCGTGCAGCCCGCCGGCGGCGAATTCCAGGTCAATAGTTACACGCCCGGCGATCAGTCGCTCGGCGATGCGGCGAATTACGCCGCGGCCAGCGACGCCGACGGAGATCGGGTTGTCGCCTGGAGCAGCCTCGGGCAGGACGGGGACAGCTGGGGCATTTATGCCCAGCGTTACCAGGCCGATGGCAGCGCGGCAGGCGGCGAATTTCGCGTCAACTC
>CAZUBB010000147.1:0-3523 GCA_964618485.1 uncultured Pirellulales bacterium | reverse complement strand
ACCACAGCGGGGGCGCAATTGCATCCCGCGGTCGCAGTCGATCCTGACGGCGATTTTGTTATCGCCTGGGCGAGCCAGGGGCAGGACGGTTCGGGCTACGGTATCTTTGCGCAACGGTTCGACGCGGCCGGCGTAAAGCGCGGCAACGAACTACGCGTGAACTCGACGACCGCCGGCGATCAGATGACGCCGGCCGTGGCGATGGACGGCGCGGGCAACTTTGTCGTCGCCTGGAGCAGCCCACAGGATGGTGATGAGGAAGGAATCGTCGCGAGGCTATTCGACGACACAGGCATTCCGCTCAGTGGGGAAGTGCTGGTCAATTCGACGACTGCGGGGCGGCAGCGCGATCCGGTCGTGGCGAGAAATCTGCAAGGCGAAATCGCGGTCGCCTGGGTCAGTTCCGGTCAGGATGGCGACGAGGACGGCGTCGTAGCGCGGCGGCTCGACGTGCAAGGCTTGTTGGCAAGCGACGAAATTGCCGTGAATCAGTTCACGGCGGGCGCGCAGAATCACCCCGCGTTGGCGATGACCGCGGCGGGGGATTTCGCCGTCGCCTGGGAGAGCGCAGGGCAGGATGGCGACGGCAAGGGAGTCGTGGTTCGCCGATTTGCCAACGACGGCGCTGCGCTTGCCGATGAGGCGATCGCCAACACGACGACCGTGGGCGATCAATCGCAACCGACGTTAGCGCTCAGCGCCAATTCCAAGTACATCGTCGTTTGGACGTCGCGCGGTCAGGATGGCGATGGCGCCGGAGTTTACGCGCAGGCCTTCGGCGGCGACGGTTCGCCCACGGGCGGCGAATTGCTCGTCAACACGACGACTACGAGCGACCAGGAGCGCCCTTCGATTGCGCTCGACGCCCGCGGCAGTTTTGTCGTCGCGTGGCAAAGCGCGCATCAGGATGGCGACGGGCTCGGCGTCTTTGCGCAGCGGTTCTTGCAGGACGACGCGGATACGGCCGCGCCACTTGTCGGCGGCGCGTACCTCGCGGGCGACACGCATCGCGTGAACGCTGGAGAGCGTTTGTTGACCTCGCCGACGGAACTGGTGATCGCCTTCTCGGAGGCGATGTCCGAGACGGACGGCGCCGAGGGTGCAGCGAGCGTGCTCAACCCGGCGAACTACCGTTTGACGCTTTTTGGCGCGGATTATAGCGCTGCAATTGCGAGCGTGACCTATGGGTTGAACGCCACGACGAATCGGTACGAAGCGACGGTTCATTTCTCCGCACCGCTGCCGCGCGGCGAATACTCGCTGAGCGTTCTCCCCTCGCTCGCAGATGCGAACGGAAACCTGCTCGACGGAGACCAAGACGGCGCCGCGGGGGGCGACTACGTCGTCAACTTTAGGGTCGCGGAGATGCTTGCTACCGGCGGCGAGAAACCGGTCAACACGACGACCGCCGGCGACCAGGCGTTTACGATCGGCGCGCCCGGCACGATCGCCGTCGATGACGCCGGCAATTACGTCATCACTTGGGCGAGCGTCGATCAGGATGGCAGCGGCTGGGGCATTTACGCGCAACGCTTTAGCACCGCGGGCGAGAAGCTCGGGGACGAATTCCGCGTCAACACGTACACGACGAATCATCAGCGATTCTCCGCGATCGCGATGGACGCCGATGGCGACTTCGTCATTACCTGGAGCAGCCTGGGTCAGGACGGCAACAACTACGGCGTCTACGGCCAGCGATTCGATAAGACGGGCGCTCCTGCCGGCGGCGAGTTTCGCGTCAGCACGACGACATTTAAGTTCCAAGGGCGCTCCACGGTCGCTATGGACGACGACGGCGATTTTGTCGTCGCCTGGGAGAGCACCGATCAGGACGGATCGGGCGTCGGCATCTACTACCAGCGTTACTCCGCCGACGGTGCGCCGCGCGGCGTCGAAACGCGGGCGAATACGATCACCGCGTCGCACCAGCGCCTGCCGCACGTGGCGATGGACGGCGACGGCGATTTCGTCCTCACTTGGAGCGGCCCGCCGGATGGATCGGGCTACGGCATCTATGCGCGGCGCTTTAACGCCGACGGCGTGCCGCAGGGGGCAGAGTTTCTGGCCAATACGCTCACCGCGGGAAATCAGCAAGACTCCACGGTAGCGATGGATGACGACGGCGACTTCGTCGTGACGTGGCACAGCAGCACCGGCGACGGCGTTTTCTACGGCGTCTATGCGCAACGCTTCACCGCGCAGGGGGAGAAGTTCGGCGGCCAGTTCCTGGTGAACAGCTTTACGGCGAATTTCCAGCAGTTCCCGTCCGTGGCGATGGACGCGAACGGCGATTTCGTCGTCACCTGGCAGAGCCTGACGCAGGATGGCAGCGTTTGGGGCGTCTACGGTCAGCGCTATAGCTGGGGGGGCGGCCGCGTCGGCGGCGAGTTCCCCATTCACACGACCACCGCCGACTCGCGAAACGCGCCGAGCGCCGTGATGACGCCTCATGGCGATTTCGTTGTGACGTGGCAGAGCCTGGCCCAGGACGGCAGTGGCTGGGGCATCTATTCGCAACGTTACGCGGGCGAGACCAACCACGCGCCGAGCGCGGCGATCGGCGGCGCTTACGAGATGGCCGAAGGCGATAGCCTCGCGCTCGACGCGAGCGCCTCGACCGACGCCGATTTCGGGCAGGCGCTCACTTATGCGTGGGACCTGAATCACGACGGGCTTTTCGAAGACGCGGTCGGCGCCACGCCGAGTTTCACTTGGGAAGCGCTCGCCGCGCTTGGCATCGCGGACGATGGCGTCTATGCCGTGGCGGTGCGCGTTGACGACGGCTATGGCGGGACGAGCGTCGCCTCAACGACCGTGACCGTTCACAATGCCGCGCCGACCGGACTTACGCTCGATCCGCTCACCGCCGTGAACGAAGGGGCTGGCGTGCTCCTGACGGGCAGCTTCACCGATCCCGGTGGCGCCGACGAGCACACGTTTACGATCGACTGGGGCGACGGCGCTCAGGAACAAGTGACTGTGCCCGTCGGCGCGCGGACCTTTCAGATCGCACACACCTATCGCGACGATAGTCCCAGCGGTACGTCGTCCGACAGCTACGCGATTCACGTCAGCGTCGCCGACGACGATGGCGGGGCGACAGATCCCGCAGAAACATCGGCCATCGTGCAGAACGTTGCGCCGGCGCTCGAGGACTTGCAGTTTTCGAAGATCGTGCTCGATGAAGGGGAGAGCTTCACGATCACGGGCCGCGTCAGCGACGCCGGCGCGGACGACACGCACACGCTCACCTTCGTCTGGTCCGAAGGGGACGTACAAACGATCGAGATCGATCCCGTGACGCGGACATTTAGCGTGACGCACGCGTATCCGGACAATAATCCGGTCGGATCGAACTCGGAACTGGTGCATTTCCGGTTCACGCTGGCGGACGATGACTTGGGTGAATCGATCACCGATGCCGCGGTGACGGTGCGGAACGTGGCGCCGCGGATTCTCGACTTGCAGCAATCGTCCACGGCTGTCGATGAAGGAGGCTCGCTCACGATTACGGGCCGGCTCG
>CAZUBB010000146.1:10582-12286 GCA_964618485.1 uncultured Pirellulales bacterium | reverse complement strand
ATCTATTTGAACTATCGTTCGCTTTGTTCGTCCCAAACGCCAACAAGGCGTCGGCCGTGGCTGATTCGCGATAGGCGTGACTGCCGAGGACCCCGAGGGCCACACTTTGCGCCCCAGAGTTGTCAGACTCGTTCAAAATCTTCGCCAGCTTCGGCGCCACCACCGTGGCGTCGGCGTCTTCCAGCATCGCCCGGATCGCGGCGAGAAACTCCTGTTGCGGTTGCGTGCGGGCGGCGGATTTATTCTTGACCAGAACGGACAATACTGTATCGGTTGCCTCGGCCGCGTATCCGTTTTGCGCGAACACCGCCATCGCCTGGACCGCCTCGGTACGGCGCTCCGTCTTCAGTTCCGTCTGAAACGTCCGCTGCCATTCCGCAAATGATTTGCCGTCGTAGCGCAATTCCTCGCGCAGCACCTTGGGAACAGAGTCTTCCGCAGCGGCAAAGCTTGTTCCAACATCCGGCTTGTTCTGACTCTCCTGCGCCACCAACTTTACGCGCACGCTGCCGGCCGCGAAACAGGCCAGCAATGCCAACACGACGATCGTTCGTTTCATAGTCCTCTCCGTTCCCGGCACAGGTTCCAACAACCGCCCAATCCGCGTTCGTAACGAATGCCCTCGGGCTTCGGCATAGAACGCCGCTTGCCAGGGCGGGGAATGCCAATACTTGGCGAATGCGACGACGCATTTTGCAATCGAATTCATCGACCGCCTCCCGCTCTCGAAGCCCGTTGCTCGCTGCCGGCGGCGCCGGCGCGAACGCGCACCGATTCCATCACCTGTTCGGCGATGGCACGAATCTCCGGATTGTCATCGTCGCGCAGCGAGCGGAAGAAATCAATCCAACCGGGGCCCTTTGCGTCGTCGTAGTGCGGGGCAATCACCTTCAGCAGTTGCACACGCTGTGGCGCGTCGAGCTTCTGGTAGAGCACCTGCATCGTACCGGGATCTTCGTTGCCGTTCGCCACGATCGCCGCTGCGGCCGACTTTGCCATCGCTTCCTTTCCGTCCCTCGCCAACTCCAACAGTTCCGGCAGGATCAGCTCGATACGCGGCCCCATCTGTGCAATTAACAGGATGGCGTCGTCGCGCAGTCCAGGATTCTCCGAGGCGATTCCATCGATCAACAGCGGAAAGTAGCTCGTATTTACACTCCGCCCGGCGCCTAACGGCGAGCGTGAAACTGCCATATGCATCCATTCACGCAGCGCCATTGGATTCCCGGAATCCGCGATCAGAGTGCGGACGTACTGCAAGATCTCGCGATCGGGCCTGTTCACTCCCGCGATCAGCCGAATCGCCTGGGAACGCACCGAAACCGGTCTCTCCTTATCCGAGGCGATCGCCGCCAGATCATCGAGCGTCGTCTCCTGCCGCAGTTTCGGGTTCGCCATCACGCGGAGCGCCATCGCTTGCGTCGGTTCCGCGACGGAGGGTTCGAGCAGCGACTTGAGCAACGGTACAACCACGTCCGGTTCCATCGCGGCCAACGTCGACTCGATCGTTTCGCGCAACGTGTTATCGGTGCGCCCCAGCGGATCTTGCTTCAACGTCCCCGCGACCGCGACGAGCGTTTCCGCCGCCTCTTGTGCATACCCATTGCAGGCGAACTGCCACATCGCGCCGATCGCTTCGACGCGGCGCTCCGTTTTCAGTTCCGTTTGAAATACGCGCTGCCAATCTTCGAACGACTTGCCGTC
>CAZUBB010000146.1:5822-10572 GCA_964618485.1 uncultured Pirellulales bacterium | reverse complement strand
CCTGTCCGGGCAACGCAACGAGCAGCGGGACGGCCAGCAGTTCCTCGCGCGGCACCTTGGGCAGCGTCGGCTCTTTCGTCGCCGCGGTCGATTCCGTGACTGGAGCTTCGTTCGACTTCTCCTGCGCTACCAATTGCACGCGCAAACCAGCGCCGATCAGGCACACGGTAAGCGCCGCCAATACTGCAGACCGCTTCATAGGAGACTCCTTCGCAATCGAGGTTTCCAAAATCCGCCGAATCCGCACCGCCAACACCCGGCCCCCCACGGCCGCTTGCATCGCCCCTGTCGCGCCGGGACTTTCCGAGAGCCCCAGCAACGTTTTCGAAAGTACAATCTGCCGCGCCGCCTCCCCGCCGGTCGCCGCGTCGTCGCAGGCCCATTCCGCGGCCTCGTCCAGTTTGCGAATCGCCAGGTGCGCGAGCGGATTGAACCAGTGCGGCGCGGCCAGCCACCGCGCGACGAGCGACCACACCAGGTCGCGGCGCACAAAATGCGCCAACTCGTGCCGCAAGATCACATCCCGGGCTTCGTCCGAAATCTGCCCCCACATCCCCCGCGGCACAATCAGCGCATAGCCGCGCGGCAACCGCGCTAACGCGGGGCCATACGTGTCGCCCACCAGCATCGGAACGCGCCGCCGCACGCCCGCCTCGGCGAGCAATCGTTCCCATGGCGACGCCCAATCGGCATCCGCCGCGACGCATGCCCGCGAAGAGCGCACGAAGCGCAGATAACGCCAACACCCGCGCGCGAGCGTCGCCGCGAGGCCCGCCGCCCAGATTAAGACAAGCGCCGTCGACCAGGTCCACGTTGGCGCCGGCGCCGCGATGGGCGCCTCAGCGGTTACCGCAGGGCGGGCCGGCAAGGGAGTCGGTTCGACGGGCGGAATCACCGGCTCGTTGTCGGGCAATGTCACTTCAGTGAGTTCGACGGTCGTCACTTCGACTACGGGTTCCTGCTCCGGCGCGACCTCGGCGACCGGCGCCTCCGGCGTGAGCAAAGGTAGCCGCAGCGTAAGCGGCGCGATGCCGAGTCCGCAGATCAGTACCGCGAACCAGGCCCGCCACGTGGTGCTGGCGGAACGCAATTTCAAGAGCCAACCAAGTGCTAGCACCACGATCGCCGCGAGCGACAAGAGCGCCGTGCCACGCAGAATTGCGGTCGCCAGTTCTTGCGAAATCGTTGACATGGGTAACGACTCCCGGAGAAACGAACTACGATTTCGCCCGCCGTTCCGCGGTGGCGATCAAAGCCTTTAACTCAGCGATCTCCTCGACGGAGAGCCGCCGGTCCTGGACCAGTTGCGCCACGAGCGGCACCACGCTGCCGTCGCTCACGTTCTTCACGAGCAGCTTCAGGTCGCCGGCGGCGACGTCACGCGGCGCGATGAGTGACCGGTAACGCGCGGGACGATCGGCGCTGCGCTCGACGACCCCTTTCGCCAGCAGACGATTGAGCCTTGTCTGCACCGTCGTGTAACCGAGCGGACGTGACAGCGCTCCATGCACGTCCGAAAGGCTGGCCGATCCCCGTTTCCAGAGGATCTGCAACAGTTCCATCTCGGCCGGGGTCAGCCGCACCGCCGCCGTTTTCCCATCGTCTTTCGCCACGCTCGCCTCCTTACGACACTCGTCGTAAGCGGCATATTACTACAGGTGTCGTAACGATGCAAGCAAGTTTTTCTTCTGGCACGCGATCGCCGCGCCGGCCCGCCCTACCGACCTGCTCCTTCTTCGCGCCTTTTCGTGCCTCTTCGCGGCTATTCCTTTAGTCCGGGAACTGCAATTCCGCGCTGCGGCGAAATTGCCTAATCTACCGGCCGGATAAAACGGGCGAGCGTCTGCCCAACCGGCCTAAGAACCAAACGACGGGAGACCCCAATATGCAACGGCGAACGCTTTTCATCGCATTCGCAATCGTAGTGGCAGCCTTGGCGGGCTTCTTGCTCAACGTGGGCGCGCCGCAGGCCGCCTATCAGCGCGAGGCCCCGTTGACTCGCTGGGAGTACCGCCTGGTCTCGATCACCGATGGCCAGCGCGAATTCAACCGCCTCGGCGCCGATGGCTGGGAGCTCTGCGCCATCTCCGGCGCCGGAAATCCGCAGGGCGTCCTGTTCTTCAAACGCCCGTTGCCGTAATTCGAGAAGCAACGTTGGAGCACATTTGAAACGCAGAGACGCGGAGGGCGGAAGTGATGAGTGCAGAGTGATGAGTGAGGATTGGTGAGTTCAATCGAGATGCTGAGTCTTTCGATGTGCTCTCACTTTCCTCCGCGTCTCTGCGCCTCCGCGTTTCAACTTGAATTGGCCGTGCCTCCGCGGTGAAAATAGTCGCGCAGAAAGCGACGCCGCCCGAATCTTGCGATTCGGGCGACGCCGTGGAGTAACGCAGTCTGATGTTCGCAACCGTGCGGCTTAGTACTGCACGATCACGTCGGTCGTCCAGATGAACTGGCTTCCCTGGCTGAAGTCGTCGTACGGATAGATGGTCGTCGGCGAACCGGTGCCAGCCGAAGGCGGCAGGCTGGCGTCCGACCAGTCCCAGCGAGCTTCCGTACGGAACGTGACGTTCTTGTTGGGGAAGTAGTTGGCACCGAGGGCCACTTCGTACCAGTTGCCGGCGTTGTCCGACAGTTGGTCGAAGAAGTTCACGCGAGCACCGTCGTCATCCCGGAACCATTCGCCGCGGACACCGACTTTCCAGCAGTCGTTGACCGTGTAGAAGAGGTACTGGTTGATGCCGTACCATTCTTCGTCCTCGGCCGGGCCGCCGAACGGCTGTTGGGCGCCGTCGTCTTGCCAGCCGATGTCGTTCTGGAACACGTACTGCCACTTGTCCGTGATGTTGTAGGTCACGACCAAGGCGGACAGCGAACGGTTGCCCGTGATACCCGAGATCCCGGTTTCATTTCCGGAGAACCCGGCCCACGCGACGCTCGTCTTGCCGCTGCGGCTGGTCCAGTAGAACCCGACCAGGCCGCTGAGGTTGCCGTTGTCGTCTTCCCACTTGTCCCAGCCGCGGTCGATACCGCCGATCACGCTGACGCGGTCGTTGAGCTTGTAGGTCGCCAACGCACCGGTCAAAGTAAACGGTTCGCCGTATTGGAACGTGTACGGCTGGGTGATGAAGAAGTTGCTCGGCGCGGTCACCGCTTGGTAGCCGACCGGAGCGTAGTAATGGCCGACCTTGACGCTCAGGTTGTAGTAGCCGAAATCGGCGTACACCTGCGGCATGGCCAAGCCGTACTGAGCAGCCCCGCGGACCGGATCATTCGGCTTGTCGCGGTTCCACTTCTGCGTGCCGTCGCTTTCCGTTTCCAGCCCGAGCGCCGTCGTGAACCAGTAATCGGTGCCGTACAGCAAGTCGACGCGACCGCCGACGTCGAAGCCGCACTCGGTGTCGAGCGCCTTCTCCATGTAGCCGTACAACTGATTCAACTGGCCTTCGTTCGAACGGTCCTGGAACGTCACCGGGACGTTATACCCGTTGGCCGGATTGTCCGGGTTCCAGGTGTAGCCGCCGTTGACCCAGCCTGCGATGGTGATGTTGTGCTCGTCGAGCCAACTTCCGGAGAAGACCCGGTAGGGACCCTCCTCTTCCTCGGTGCACTCATCACACTCTTCCATTTCGCCGGCCGATTCTTCCTCGGCATCCTCGTCTTTCAACGAGTCAATTTCGGCTTCCATGCTGTCTTCATCAGCCGGAGCCGGGGCGGCGGGTTCGTCACTGGGCGATTCCGCTTCTTCATCCTGGGTGTACGACGTGGACGAAGCGGGCTGCTGCAGCGACTGTGCGTACGATTGCTGCGCGAAGGCCGGCAGGCCTGCCACGCCGAGCGCTACCAACGCGCTCCCAATCCTCCTGATCCTCATGGCGTCACTCCTTCGTGCAGGACTTGCAACAAAGAAACTGGTGTGGTCGAACTCGTGCCGATCGTGCCAGGACCGGCAAGGGTTATCCGTAACTGCTTGATCGCATCGAAGGCGCGGGGAGATTCGCACCCTCAACGGACTGCTTCTCCCCTTTTCTCGGTGTACCGGGATTACTTAGTTCAAACCTGCTACCGTGCATGGCACGGCTTACCGTAAAAGAACAACCTCGCTGTACGGAAGAGTTTGCCAAAGCGAAGCTCGGCCAAAGCCCGCCGCGGCAATCCAGGAAAACCCTGCGGGGCTGCGGCACAAGAAACATGGCCTAGGACGACCGCCCCGATCGTCTTTTTCCTTTTTCGAGCCATAATCGCCCCCTCAGAAGGAGAGTGCTCTTGCTAACTCAAGCGGCGCGGGCACGGAGAGTAGAGGTCAGCCCGAGTCCGGGTTCTCTTCGAAAACCCTAAGTGTCCCATCGCAGACCGGTTGCGGTCTTGTCGTCGGAAACGGATGTCCCGGCCGCCAACCCGCGGGATTGGGCAATTTAGGGAATGTGAAGACCGAGTTGATTCCCATACACCGCAGTGACGAACTGCCAGGCGAGAAACACGAACATGCAGGTGACGAGGAAGATGCCTTCACCCCGAGTCACGACCATGCCCCACAACATGATGGGAACCAGGGCGACCACGAAAGCAATCATGACTGGCAGGTCAACGTAGAGAGATCTGGACGCAACGGGCACGGGACTGATCACGGCCACGAGGATGAGCCCGATCGCGAATTGACTGATGCCCATCGGCGTGGCGATGCTGACAGCGCCTCCGAGCATGTTCTCGGCGCCGAATTAGAATACGACAACGCCGACGGTGAACACAC
>CAZUBB010000146.1:0-5812 GCA_964618485.1 uncultured Pirellulales bacterium | reverse complement strand
CGCTTCGCCCCGAGTTGGCTCAATCCGCACTTCGGCAATCGCCTGATGCCATGGCGAGCGAATTAATGATCGACGAAAACGGGAAGCTGCGCCCGGCTAAGAACGGATCGGGTCACGGAACCGAGAAAAAAGTCGCGCACCGAGGTCTTGCCGTAGGCGCCCATCACGAGCATTTGCGCCTTGCGCTCAGAACACGCTTCCAGAATGGACTCTGCCGCGGAAGACGACTTGCCCGGTCCCACGGTTACGTGAGTGCATCGGCCGTGTCGTGCAAGGTAACTGTCGGCAAAACCTGCCGCCGTTCTTGCCTCTTCAAGATCGTCGTCAAAAGCAACGATGTGGATTGGGCCGTCCGCGAAGAAACCTGAAGCGACGAACGATTTCATCGCCCGGGCGGCTTGTAGGCTGCCGTCGTACGCGAGGACGACGGAATTCGAAGATTCCGTCAGAGGGACGGCAGTCAGGATCGCCGCGCCAGGGCAGCGTCGCAGGATGGCATGCAGCCGGGAGTTTTCCGTCTCCCCCGAATCGTGCGCTGACCTGCCGAGCAGCAGCACGTCGTGGCGCTGCGACTCGCGCGCAAGTTCGGGGATCAGAGGTTGTTCGCTGGCTTCGACATCGTACGAAACGCCTGCGGAGCGGCTGGCGTCGCAAAACAATTGGGCGCTCGCCAGGATATCGCGGCGCAGTTCCGCAAGCTTCGCGTTGTCTCGCTCTTGCTTGAAAGCCATCCCGCCCAGCGGCACAGACTCGCGTGGCGTGGACAGGTCGCGATCGAGGATGGACGCGCCCGAAAGATGGAGATCGTAGCGTTTCGCCAGCGCGACCGCGAATTGAATCAGGACGTCATTGGAACCCTCGGGCCGCAGGGCCACGAGCGCCGAACGATACATGACCGTGTACCCTCGCTAGAAACGACGTACCAACTGTCGACCGACGTGATTATCGCCCACCAGCGACCAAGCGCCTACCGCGTCGGCTAGCCATTTGGGCCGCCGTCAATCGGCGCGAAGAGCGCGTCGACGAACGCGTCGGGATCGAAGAGGGCCAGGTCGGCGGCCTTTTCGCCGACGCCGACATATTTCACCGGCAGCCCCATCTGCTGGCGAATGGCCACGACAACGCCCCCCTTGGCGGTGCCGTCGAGCTTGGCCAGCACAATGCCGGAGCATTTCACCGCTTCAGCAAAATGCTTCGCCTGGCTGATGCCGTTTTGCCCCGTCGTGGCGTCGAGGACTAGCAGCACCTCGTGCGGCGCCTCGGGAACCTGCTTGCTGATGGAAGTCTGAATCTTCGTCAGTTCCTTCATCAGGTTTTGCTGCGTCTGCAAACGCCCTGCGGTATCGACGATGCAGACATCGATTTTCTCGGCCAGTGCCGTTTCTACGGCCTTATAGGCGACGCTCGCGGGATCGCGCCCCTGTTCGACCTTAACGATCCGCGCTCCCAGGCGATCGGCCCAGATACTGAGCTGTTCGACGGCCGCCGCACGGAAGGTATCGCCCGCCCCCAAGAGGACGGTTTTCCCTTGCGACCTAAACATCTGCGTGAGCTTGGCAATCGAGGTCGTCTTCCCGGCCCCGTTCACGCCAGCGACCATGATGACCGTTGGCCCGGTGGCGGCAAACCGGATTGGCGCCTCGGGCTGGGCCATCAAGCTCTTGAGTTTATTCTTGACCGTTTCCAGCACGTCCGTCATCTGCACAACGCGGCCGCGAAAGTCCTTGCGGACCTGCTCGACGGTCTCCTGCGCTGATTTGACTCCCATGTCGGTCTTGATGAGCGCCTCGAGCAGCTCATCGAGAAACGCGTCGTCAACCAGCCGACCTTCGCTCTTGAAGAGGTCCCGAACGTCGGTATTCAGCAACTGCGCCGTCTTGCGCAGTCCGTCCTTGAACTTGGCAAACAGCCCCTTGCGCGGTTCCGGCGCCGGGGGTTCCGGTGCGGGCGGCGGCGCGACCTGGCGCGGCGGCTCAGGCTTCGGGGGCGCCACGGCGACCGGCGGCGCACTCAACTCCTGCGCCGCCGCGGCAAGCTGCGCAAGATCTACGGGAGGCGGTTCAAGCGCAACCTTCTTCTCCGTCGCCTCGGCGGGCTCTTCCTTGCTTCCACGACGAAAACGATCGAATAGGCCCATGGAGAGAGGTGAAACGAAGAATAGGAGAAAAGAAGAAAAGAAGGGTTCCGTTTTCAGTTTTCAGTATTCAGTGGGTCGCGCCGGATCATTCTTCGTACTCCGTGCTCCGTACTTCGAACTCCACTCCTCCCACTTCACTCCTTCCGATGCCCCTCAAGAAATCGGTCCAGGATTCCATTCACAAACTGCGCGGAATGTCTGCTCCCGAAGCGCTTTGCGAGTTCGACTGCCTCGTTAATCGCCACGCGGTCGGGGGTGTCGGCGAAGAGGATTTCGTAGGCGCCGAGGCGCAATACGTTGCGATCAGTCGCCGCCATCCGGGGGATGCTCCAGTTCTCCGCCGTTTTGCCGAGGAGCTCGTCCAGCTCGCCGCGATTGCGGCGGACGCCCGACACGAGTGAGCGCGCCAAATCCACCAACTCCGGCGCGCGGAGACGGCGCACCAGGAAGGCATCGGTATCGGCTGGGTTATGGCCCGGGTTCAGGTCGTCTTGAAAAAGAACTTGCAAGGCGACTTCCCGGGCACGGCTGCGACGCGTCATGACGCCGATCGTTAGCGAGAATCAATAACGGACTCGGGGAGCGAAACGCCGATCCCCTGGGAGTATTATAGCAACCTGCTTCAAGATCGCGGGGGGGCGGCCGGGTGGGCAAGCTGCTGAAGCAGGCTCGCCATGCGGAGCGCCGCCTCGGCGCACTCCACCCCCTTGTTGCCAACATTTCCGCCAGCGCGGTGAATTGCCTGCTCCAGGTTGTTGCAGGTCAGCACGCCGAAGAGCACCGGCACGCCGGTTTCCAGGCTCAACTCGCTGATCGCCAGGCTTACGGCGCGATTGATGTGCTCGTCATGCGACGTCTCGCCGCGAATTACCGCCCCCAGGCAAAGAACTGCCCGCGACCTGCCCGCCCGGGCCAAGGCGGCGGCGGCGACGGGGATTTCAAACGCCCCGGGCACCCAGGCGACGTCAATTGCCTCCTCCGGCACGCCATGAGCGATGAGGGTTTCCACAGCGCCGGACAGGAGCCGCGAAGTGATCGACTCGTTATAGCGCGCCACGACAATCGAGTAACGACCGGGGACGGCGGCGAGCTGGCCTTCAATGGTGCGGGGCATGACGAACTCTTATGAGACGACGCGTCGACTGACTACCAATGCAGCACGCTGAGTTGTGGGAATCGTAGGAAATGCGTGTCCCGCGTGGCAAGCGGCAGGCCGCGCGACAAGCAGATACCGGCGATCCACAAGTCATTGTCGCCGATCGGCTTGCCTTGACGGTGCAATTGAAACTGTAGCTCCGCCTGAATCGTCGCTACAGCTTCATCAACGTCGACGACGATGCACGCATCGCGAAAATCGCTGAGCCGAGCCAGATTATACTCAATTGCCGCGGAGTTTATTGCGCCAAACCGCAACTCCGCCAGCACGATCACCGGCAACAGAAGCTCAGCAAACGTGCTCAACCATGCCAAATCTGCATCGTTTTCGTTCAATGCCGCAATCGCGACGTTCGTATCAAGTACGATCGAAGTGTCTTTATTCATGGCTTGGACGCCCATAAGCTTCTTCAATATCCGCCAACATCTTTTGCGCCTCGGCGTCGCTCAATGGCCGATACTTGGCCAACGCAGCAAACACCGCCGCGGGCGAGCCGCGCCGAGGTCGCTCGATGGGCGTCACCGCGACTTCCGTACCGCCCGGGATCGTGGCGGTGTTCCGATCAAGTAACACCGTGTTTCCCTGCACAACGCCACGCGCAATCGGCGTACTCATATCCATGCCTCCGGGCTTGAACCAACCTACGACTTCATATTCATACTCATCAAGAACTCCGCGTTACTCTTCGTCTTCGCCAGCCGCGTCGTGAGGAATTCCATCGCATCTGCGGGATTCATGTCGTTCAGCACGCGGCGCAGAATGCAGATGCGGCGGTATTCTTCCTGGTCGAGCAGCATCTCCTCGCGGCGCGTTCCGCTGCGGTTGATGTCGATCGCGGGCCAGATGCGCTTGTCGACCAGCTTGCGATCCAGCACGATCTCCAGGTTGCCGGTCCCTTTGAACTCCTCGAAAATTACTTCGTCCATCCGGCTCCCGGTGTCAATCAACGCCGTCGCCAGGATCGTGAGCGATCCTCCTTCTTCCACGCGGCGAGCCGCGCCGAAAAACCGCTTCGGCTTTTGCAAGGCATTGGCGTCGACGCCGCCGGAGAGGATTTTGCCTGAGTTGGGGCACTCGGAGTTATACGCCCGCGCCAGCCGCGTGATCGAATCGAGGAAGATCACCACGTCGTGCCCGTACTCGACCATCCGCTTGGCCTTCTCGCTCACCATCTCGGCCACCTGAATGTGCCGCGAGGCCGGCTCGTCGAACGTCGAACTGATCACCTCGCAGTTCGCGCATTTGACGTTCCGCTCCATGTCGGTCACTTCTTCCGGACGCTCGTCGATCAACAGCATGATGACGTAGCAATCCGGATGATTCCGCAGCACGCTCTTGGCCATCTTCTGCAGCAGAATCGTCTTGCCGGCCCGCGGCGGGCTGACGATCAACCCGCGCTGGCCGAAGCCGATCGGCACGATCATGTCGACCACGCGCATGTTGATCTCGTTCGACTCAGCCTCGAGCATGATCCGCTTGTCGGGGTGGATCGGCGTCAATTCGTCAAAGAAGATCTTCTGCGTCAGGACGTTCGGATCCTGGTAGTTGATCGCCTCGACGCGGAGCAGCGCAAAATAGCGCTCGTTCTCCTTCGGCGGACGAATCTGCCCGGAAACGGTGGTGCCGGTACGCAGGCCGAAGCGGCGAATCTGGCTCGGCGAGACGTAGATGTCGTCGGGGCACGACAGGTAGTGATAATCCGGGCTGCGCAGGAAGCCGAAACCATCCGGCAGCACTTCCAGCGTTCCCTCGCCGAACATCAGGCCGTTGAGTTTGACCCGTTCCTTAAGAATCTTGAAGATCAAGTCTTGCTTCTTGATCCCCATGATGTCGTTAAGGTTTTCGGCTCGCGCCAACTCGATCAACTGCGGCATGCCCATCTTCTGCAGCTCGGCGATGTGAATATCACCCTGCTTGATGCTTTCATAATGGGCGTCGGTCTCGGGATCGAAACCTTCCTCGGCCAACTCCTCGGCCAACGAAAGCGGATCGACTTCGTCGTCATATTCGTTGCGTTCCCGATCGAGCGGCGGCGGCGTCGCCGCCTTGCGCGCTTTCGTCGCCTTGCCCTCGCCGCCCGCTTTGGGCTCGGTGCTCTTCGTGTCCGACATGTCTCTGCAATGCTCCGGAATGGCAATCGGCGCCAGCGCGCGGAAGGCGCTCGCGGTGGGCGGTTAAGTCAGAACCAGGGTGTGAATCGCAAAAGAAACAGCGTAACGGCGGGCGCGAACGGATGTGGGCGAGCGTCGTGGACCGGTTGGGTGGACGCTTAACTTCGGACGAGGCGCGAACTCAAACTGCGACGGCGTCGCGGGCTTGCTCGCCGCGGGCCGACACGTAGCGTGACGGGTGTGACTGATTACTCGCTGAAAGGCGACATCGGCGGGATTTCGAGACGCGGTGGATTCTCGACGAAGAAACGCCAGAATTGCTCCACCTGTGTTCGAGTATACTCCACGCTCGCAGAGTTATCTATCACTTGGTCGGCAAATCCACGCTTCGTTTCGAGCGTTTCCTGC
>CAZUBB010000145.1:10385-12340 GCA_964618485.1 uncultured Pirellulales bacterium | reverse complement strand
TCCAGCGATCCGGGGCGCTCCCAGGCGTCGCCCGACTGCGTGGCGTTGGCGTAAATGCCCGTGGCGGGATGGAACAAGTCGTCGCGATTCATCACCAGCGACATCGTCGGGATGGTCAACAAATCCTGCTCGAACGTGGCGCTGTAGGCCGGGTTGTTGGTCACATCGGGGTCGACTTCATAGTCCGCGCCGGGGCTGCCCCAGGTATTGGGAAAACCTGCGCCGGTTTGATTGCGGACGTCGGCCGTGAAGATGTAGGTGTGCGTGTCGACGTTGGTGGAAAGATAATCATCCTTGAAGGCCGCGGCGCGGAGCGTCGTGGTGCGCGTTACCGCGACGGGGCCGACGTAAACCTGGCCGTTCGTCAACGTCGGAGCGCTGCCGTCGGTCGTGTAGCGGATCACCGCGCCGGCGGTCGGCGTCGTGATCTCCACGTTGACGGGCGCGGTGAAGAATCCTCGATCGACGCTGAAATCGGTATCCGCCACGACGCCGAAGAACGAAGTGGAGTTGAACGCGCCGGGCGTGGGTTCGCCGAAGTATCGCTGTTGTTCGCCCAGCACGGTGATTTCGACCAATTCCGGCTGAATGAGGAAGCCGGTGCTGTTGGGCGCATCGTTCAGGCCATGAATCGCCAGGACGTTCGTGCCCGTGACGAGTTGGCTCAGAAACGGCGTGATGTTGATCTCTTCGACGGCAATCGCCTGGGCGTTGGGCCGATCGTTCAGCGATGCGGAGTTCCACGCCAGCGACGCAGGCGCGTTGCGCTCGGCGATTTTCTGTCCATTCAAGTAGGCCACGAAGCCGTCGTCGTAACGCATCCGCAGCGTGAGCGACTCGTAGCTGGACGGATCGGAGACGTTAAATGGCATGCGCAGATATGCCGACGTGTTGACGTTGCGCAGTTGCTCCTCGAGGTCGGTTTGGATGAACGTCGAGAGGCTCGGCCCGCTGCCGCCGGAGACGATGGTGGACTCGACGGCGAGACCGCCGTTGGCGGTGTCGCCAACAAGATCGAAGTTGCCATTGAAACCGCCCTGTGCGCCTTGCGCCGCAAACAGCTCGACTTCCGCGCCGCCGCCGCGCTCATAGTACACGAGACGCAGGTCGTAAACGCCCGCGGAGGTGACGTTGAACTGCTGCAGCGTATCGCCCGGGCCGCGCGGGCTGGCGAAGGACATCACGAAGGCCGGCACGCCGCCGCGGCTGAGCGTGAGTCCGAAGCCGTCGTCGCTGTTGACGCCGAAGGTCCACGTTCCCGTCGTGGGAATGGTGATTTGCGCCGTGGCTTCGACGACAAAATCATCGACATCCTGGCCAAGCACCTGACCGGGAAACGCGCGATCGCCGCCAAAGTTCGCGCCTGCGGCGCTGCCGAGATAATTGATCGTCGGAGCGTTCTCGCTGACGACGCTCGAGTAATTGTTGGGGTTCTCAATCACTTCTTCGGCCGTCGACAAATCGCCGACGGTGACGGTCGCCTTATAGTTCTTCACGGCGAAGCCGGGCACCGTCGTCTCGTAGCCGATGCCTGTTTGCGCGCTGCTCCAAGCGGCGTCATTGAAGGTGCGGCTCGTCCACGTCGTGCCGAGCGCCGCGTCACCAGCGTTGGGAATCCGCACCTTGCCCGTCGCGCCGGTCGCCAGCAGTGTTTCGACGGTAACGTCCAGCCCGATGCCGTAGGAGATGTTCTCGTACTGAACGGGGGCGTTGAACTCCGAGGCGAGTGTGACGCCATCGGGCTCGACGAGCGCCAGGTATTCGCCTTCGCTCGAGATCGAGAAATTGGTGTGCAGCTCGCTGCCAGCGACGGCGCGGTCTTTCCCGGAGGCGAACACCACCAGGAAGCCGCCGGCGGGGACGACGGTCGAGGGGAAATCCCACTTGCCGAGGTCGTCCGCCTCGTCGGTTAAATGCCAGCCAAGCAGGTTGGCGTCTGAGGATCCAGCGTTGTA
>CAZUBB010000145.1:853-10375 GCA_964618485.1 uncultured Pirellulales bacterium | reverse complement strand
CCGAGGCGTCGCCGTCGGCGTCTTCGAGCCCGCCGTCGTTCTGGGCGAGAAACTCGCTGATGAACAGGTCGCCCGCCAGGAACAAGCGGGCTTCGAGCGGCTCCACTTGCCAAGGACGCCGATGTACGCGGTTCTCGCGCAAGAATCCCCGCTGCCTCTGTTTCCGCCTGACCATGCCTAGTTTCCCGTGTTGCGTAGAGTAACGCCCGCGCCGCCGAGACCGGTTGCGCGCAGTTTTGCCTGGACCGAGTTCCTCGCGGCCGTCGGCAGGGCTGCCTGCGGCCAGAACTGAGTTTAACAAGAATGTAAGTGAAATGTGTGGATTTTATTGGGATTTCACCGGGCCGTAGGGCGGGCCGGCGCGGCGGTTGCGCCGGTATACGCGTAAAAAAGGGCGCGCGGCGCACCAGGTTGACCCGAGATTCGACGGAGGCCCGCCGTATTGCAATGGCGGGCCTTGAAGTGGTGTGGTTGCTGGCCTGGTGATGGTGCCCACGTCTTCCAAGAGGCGTGCTTCTTCTTGGGCGCGCGGCCCGACCTACGGCTGCCGTCGCTCATAGCGCTGACGCAGGGGGCTAGGCGTCGTGCTTTTTCAGAAACGCGTTGGCGCGGGTCCGCTGGCGCGAGGTGAGTCGAGGGCGGTCGAGCGTCAATGCCAGGCGAAAGCAGAGCGCGGCCTCGCGCGGGCGGTCGGTGGTGGCGTAGTAAAGTCCCAGGCTGTACTGTGCCCAGCCGTTTTCGGGACACGCTGCGATGGACAGTTCCAATTCTTGGACGGCTTCGTCGAGGCGCCCCAGTCCGAGCAGCGCCACGCCACGACCGCGATGCGCGTAGGCCACGATCGGCAGCGTTTCGTTGCCGTCCGCCAGCTCGAGCGCGCGATCTAAGTCTTGCAGCGCCTGCTCGTATTCCCCCATGTCCGCGAGGATCTGCCCGCGCGAGGCGATCGCCAGGAGCAGGTCTTCCGATTGCTCCAGACAGATCGTGAGATCGTCCGCGGCCTCGCTGAACTGCTCGGCGCACCAGTAGCAGGAGGCCCGCAACAGGCGCGCTGATATACAGTCGGGGCTGTTCTCCAGAATCGCGCTGGCCTGCGCGATGCCGGCCTCGTACCGTTCCTCCTCTTGAGCGCGATCGATTTCCACTAGTTCGCGGTGGAGCGCGTAGTACTCGGCGGCCTCAGGGTTTTGCTCCTTGGCCGCTTCGAAATCGGCGTCGGCCAGCGCTTCTTGACCGCCGCGGATGAAAAGCGAGCCGCGGCTTAGGAACGCGCCCCCTTGGGGATCGAGCTCGATCACGCGGTCCAGGTCAGCGCGGGCTTCGGCAAGCCGGCCCATCTTGGTCAGCACCTGGCTGCGCTGGTAGTAACCGGCGGCCCATTCGGGCGCGACGGTCACGACATGCTGAAAGTCGACATATGCCTGTTCGAGTTTGCCTTGCACCATGAAGAGATTGCCGCGATGCAAGTAAACGCCCGGCGGAACGTCCGGTTGCAGGGTGATGGCGCGGTCGAAGTCAAACGCCGCGTCGTCGATGCGCCGCTGATCGAGCCAGCAGAGACCGCGGTTGGCGTACGCCAACGCGAGCGATTCGTCGAGCTCGATGGCGCGGCTGTAGTCGAGCATCGCGCGGGAAAAATCGCCGAGCTCCCGCCAGGCGTGGCCGCGATCGAGCAGCCATGTCGCGTTGTCCGGGACGCTGGCCAGCGCGTCGTTCAAATCGTCCAGCGCCTCGTGCGGCGAACCGAGCAGCAATTGAACGCGGCCGCGCAGGGCCAATGCGCCGACGTGCGTCGAGTCCGCTTTCAGAGCGGCGTTGACATCAGCCAGGGCGGACGCCTGGTTCCCCAACAGGAAGTGCGCCGTGGCCCTCGCGACGAGCGCTTCCGGCGATTCGTGTCCGAGTTCGATCGCGCGATCTAGGTCGGCCAAAGCCAAGTCAGCGCTGCCGGAACGCAGGCGCACTGCGCCGCGCAGGAACCAGGCGTAACCATTCTGCGGCGAAGCTTCGATCGCCGTTTCGCAATCGGCCAGCGCCCGTGCATGGTCTCCACGCGCGGCATACACCTGCGCCCGCGTGGCGAGGGCGTTAATTTCACCTGGGGCGAGCCACACGGCGCGGTTGAGCGTCGCCAGCGCTTCGTCGAGCACGGGGTCGGTCGGCGACTGCGATTGCCCTAACAGGAGCTTGCCGAGCGCGTTCAAGGCGTTCAGCGCATAGGGATCGTAGCGCAGCGCCATATGCAGGTCGGCGACGGCCGCGTCGAGATTCTGCTGTTCGAAATAGGTCCGCGAGCGCCAGACGTAGAGATTCGAGTCGCGCGGCTCGATCGCCATGGCTTGTTCCAAGTCGTTGCGGGCGGCGTCCCAGGCGCCCAGCTCGCAATACACTTCGGACCGCGCTGCCAACAGCACGACCGAGGGCGGGCAGACTTGCAGGGCCTGGTTGACGTCTTTCAATGCCCCTGACAGATTGCGCAGACGCCATTGCGCCTGCATGCGCCATATATAGGTCGATTCCTCGTCCGGCTGCAGCCGCAGCAGTTGGTCGAAATCCTCGAGCGCCTGCGCGGGCTCGCCGCGCTGCAACAACTGCACGCCGCGGGCTTCGTAGAGGCCGGGCTCGTCGGGAAAATCTTTGATCAACTGCGAAAGTTGCGCGAAATCGAGCCCCTCGTACGAACGGCGCGAGCTCGTCGGCGGTTGATCGTCTGACGAATCGGCGTCCGGCGGCGCTGGCATGCGTTCTTTCCTTCCAATCTGTGCGCGCAGCCAGCGCACGGCGCGCTTCCAGGGCGAACCTTCACTCGGCTTGACGTTACCTTGCGCCTGATTCGCCGGCGCGGCGATTTGAAAATCGGCGCTGGCCATCTGCACGCAGGGGGACAACGAATCGAACACCGGCGCCACCTCGCAACCGTTATGCACGATGACTTGGATGGCGAAGGTCACCGGCCCGGAAATCGGCGGCGTCGGCAATTCGACGAGCAGGCTTGCCACCTCCGCCAGCAAGCGACGCGGGAACAAGGCCGGAAACGGCCACAAGGTCGCGCGCCGCGCGCCCCCCGGTTGAAACTCGATGGCAATGCGCAGATAGCCCGAGACGCCGCCGTTGCGTTCGGCGTGCTGCTGAACCGAATGGTAACAAGCGCCCACGTAGTTCTTGAACGCGATATGGTGTACACCTCGCGAAAACACCTCCGCTGGTACGAAGATGTGGAGATACTCGAAGGGACTATCAAAAGCCGGCAGCCCCGGCTTTCGCGTCACATGCGTGGGCTTGGACGGCATGCTCATTTTGGACGCGCCGCCGGTACGGAGCTCACGAAATGACGGTATTGACAGCTTTTTCCCGCAAATGCAGGTCGCCGATAGTCCCGCCTGGGATGCATCGACCGCGACCTGTCGTCCGCACTCACAGCGAAGATTAACTTTCATCCCGACAAACTCCACGCGAGTCACGACGCGAAGCCGCTTTACCGCTTACGGCATCAAGCAGGGCTCACTCCACCAAACCGTAGCGTCCCGCCTCGGACATGTCATTGTAACGCTGCGAAGCGGCTTTCCCGCTATCGTCCCGTATGACGACCGTGCTTCGCAAGTCGATAGCGGAGGGCCAGCCGTTGTCACGCGCAGCATCGGGAGGCGAATTTTCAGGTGTTTGCCGACGTTCGCGGCCTTAGAATGGCGGCGTCGGCCCAGCACCTATAGCGTCGGCGAGTTCCAGGAGACCTTCCATGCCCGAAACGCATCGCCGTGAGTTTCTGCAGCAGGCCGCGGTCGGCGTCGTGGCCGCGGCGACCGTCGCGCAGACGCGCGTGGCGCACGCAAACGCTTCGGACCGGCTGCGGATTGGCCTGATTGGGTGCGGCGGGCGTGGCAGCCATGTCGGCGGGCTCTTTCGCGACCAGGGCCAGGCCGAGATCGCGTATGTCGCCGATTGCGACGAAGGGCGCCGGCAGCGCGCCGCGCAGGCGTTCGAAACGCCGGCCGAGAAAGCTGTCGGCGATTTTCGGCACATCCTCGACGATCCCTCGGTCGACGCGGTGGTTGTCGCCACGCCCGACCATTGGCATGCACCGGCGGCCATCATGGCCTGCAACGCCGGTAAGCACGTGTACGTGGAGAAGCCGTGCTCCCACAACGTGCGCGAGGGGCGGTTGCTCGTCGAAGCCGCGGCGCGCAGTCAACGCGTGGTGCAGCATGGCACGCAGGTGCGCAGCACCGACATGATGATCCAGGCGGTGCAGGCGCTCCGCGCGGGCGTGATTGGCGACGTGCTGGTCGCCAAGGCGTGGAACGTGCAGCGCCGCGGCGATATCGGCCACGGTTCGCCATCGGAGCCCCCCGCCGGCTTCGACTACGACACCTGGGTCGGTCCGGCGACGATGCTGCCTTATCAGCACAATCGCGTCCACGGCGGCTGGCATTGGTGGTATCACTTTGGGACAGGCGATCTCGGCAACGATGGCGTCCACGACGTCGAGTATGCCCGCTGGGGATTGGGCGTGGAGACGCATCCGAGCCTGGTCACGGCCATTGGCGGCAAGTACTTTTTCGACGACGATCAGCAGTTTCCCGATACGCATCTCGTCGCGTTCGAGTATCCCGGCGATGGCCGCCCCGGCAGCAAGCGGATGCTCATCTACGAGAGCCGGTTGTGGTCCACCAATTACCCCCGCAATTGCGACAGCGGCGCCGAGTTCTACGGCACCAAGGGGCAGATGTTCCTGAGCCGCCGCGGCAAAGTGCAGGCCTGGGACGAACAGAACAAGCTGATCGAACTGAACATCGAGCCGGAAGGCCAGAATGACGCGAAGCATGTCGCCAATTTCTGCGCGGCGGTGCGAGGCGACGCGAACGTGAATGCGCCCGCCGAGGTCGCGCATCTGACAACCTCACTGTGCCATCTCGGTAATATCGTCGCCCGGCTGGGGCGCTCGTTCCGATTCGATCCGGTGCTCGAACAGGCGATCGGCGACGATGAAGTCAATACGCTGCTGGGGCGCGAATACCGTGAACACTGGGGCGCGCCGCGGAGCACGTGAATCCGCCGCCCCAATCGCTGACGTTGTCACAATGCCATGCCGGACAACCCGCGGCAGAATTTCATGTCTGAACCAACCGCTTCATCTGACACGGCCTTGCCCGTCGCCGACACGTGGGACGCCGGCGATCTGGCTTGCGGCGAATTGGTGTTGGAGTTACGCACGCGGATGTCGCGATTGGCGCCCGGAGAAATCCTCTGTTTGATCACGCGCGATCTGGGGGCTATCCTCGACATTCCGGCCTGGTGTCGTTTGACCGGGCACGCGCTGCGGCGAGCGGCGCACCCCGAGTATTATTTGGAGCGGCGACTGTAACCTCGCCCGACGTGTTCCCTGCGATTGAAACGCGCTCACCCCGAAAGGAAGCATCATGCCTGGCAAGTTCTGCGTATCGTTGACGCACGCGAAAGACGATCCCGATCGCGCCACCGTGGCGTTCGTCGTGGCCAACGCGGCCGTGGGGTCGGAACAGGAGACGATTGTGTTCCTAAGCACAGAGGCGGTCCGCCTCGCTGTGAAGGGGAACGCCGACGATGTTGCCGAGCCTGGGTTTGCTCCCCTGCGCGAGTTGATGGCCAACTTCGCGGCGGCCGGCGGCGTGATTTATGTTTGCTCTCCCTGCTTCAAGCGGCGCAACCTTGATGAGAACAACCTGATCGCCGGGGCGAAGATTGTCGGCGGCGCCAAGTTGGTTGAGTTCCTCGCCGGCGGATCGCCTTGCGTCAGCTATTGAGCAGACTTCGTTGGCACAACGCGTCTCGGAGCGGTTGACGTGAGCACTCGGCGCGATTTCAACTCGCTCGTGCCGGCCGTGCGCTTCGACGGCGGCGACTTGGATTGCGGCAATGGATTGTTGCTGTTGATCCGGCGGCACATCGATCCGTTGGCTGACGGGCAGCTCCTGGAAATCACGTCGCGTGAGGCTTCGGTTGCCGAGGATTTGCCTTCGTGGTGTCGACTCACGGGCAACGAGCTCGTCGCGCATGAGCGGCAAGACAGGACGCATCGCTTCATCGTTTCCCGCGGGCCGTTTGTCGAGGGCCGTAACGCGCCTGCGACTCGTCAAGCAGCGCCGCCGAGTCCGCCTGTTGCGGCGAACGATTCCAGCGAACGTCCCGAACGCACGCCGCCGTCGATTCCGCTGTTGCCGGTGATGGGCATGGGCAGTTGGCCGCGGCCACCGTGGATGTTGCGGGCTTTACACGAACATCTGAGCGGGCGCTTAAGCGACGCCGAGTTCCAGCAGACGGCAGACGATGCGGTACGGTTGGCGGTCGCGGCGCAGGAGAAGGCCGGCGTCGACCTGGTCACCGACGGCGAACAGCGGCGCGACAACTACGCCAGCTTCGTCGGCGCGCTCTTGGAAAACTGTCAGCTCATTCCGATCAGCGATTTGTTGAGCTACGTCGACGATCCGGAGCATTTCGCCGAGGCCTTGCGCAGCCTCGACGTGCCGGCCGAGAAAGTGCGGCATCCCGCGGTGTTCGGTCGACTCGCACGCACGCGGGCGCTCGCCGTGCACGAGTTGCAATTCGTGCTGACGATCTCCGCGAAGCCGGTGAAGGTCGCCTTGCCGGGACCGTACCTGCTGGCGCGGACGATGTGGCTGGAGTGCGTTTCCGACCGCGCTTACGCGTCGCGCGAGGAGCTGGCGGCCGACATCGTCGCGATTCTCCGCGCCGAAGCCGAAGCGCTGTTGCGTGCCGGCGCGGCGATCGTGCAATTTGACGAGCCGGTCCTCACCGAAGTCGTGCATGGACGCCCGGCGGGGAATCGCGTCTTTATGTGCGGGGCTCTTTCGGCCAAAAATGAAACGGCCGCTGAGTTGGCCTTCGCCGAGTCGCTGCTGAACCAATTGCTCACCGGGTTGCCGCGCGAACGGATCGCCCTGCACGTCTGCCGTGGTAATTGGACGCCGGATGAGAGCGCGGCGTTGACGGGCGATTATGCCCCGTTGCTAGGGCTGCTTGCGCGCCTTCCGGTCGGGGCGCTGCTCTTGGAAGCTTGCACCCATCGCGCCGGCGACCTGGCGCTGCTGCAGTCGCTGCCGGCGGAGTTTCGCATCGGCGTGGGGGTGGTGAACCAAAAGTCGCCGGTCGTGGAAGATCTACCGACAGTCGTCGCGCGCGTGGAACTGGCGATCGAGTTGTTCGGCGTCGATCGCGTGTGGCTGCATCCCGATTGCGGGTTCGCCACGTTCGCGGATTCGCCCATCGCCGCCAGCGAAATCGCCACACGGAAGCTGGCTGTCATCGCCGAGGCTGCGCGATTGTTGCGCCCTGGCGTCGCACCCGTCTGACGGCGACAATCGGTGCTGCATCCCGTCGCGGCCTCAGGTTTTCTTTTCTTTCAGGCGGATCGAACCATGTCTTCGCGCGAATTCCCCATTTTCTTGATCCTGGCGTCGTTCGTTGGCGTAGCGTGGTCTGGTCAACCGAATCGAGTCCAGGCCGCGGACGACCTCGTGATTGCGGACTTTGAAGGTACACAATACGGCGATTGGACCGCCACGGGCGAGGCGTTCGGCACGGGGCCGGCGCGCGGCGCGCTGCCGGGTCAGATGAGCGTGGGCGGTTACCTGGGGCAAGGCCTGGTGAATTCGTTTCTGCGAGGCGATGCCACGACCGGAACGTTGACTTCGCCGGAGTTCAAGATCGAGCGCAAGTACCTCGGCTTCCTGATCGGCGGCGGTAAGGACGCCGAAAAACTGGCGTTGCAATTGCTCATCGGCGGCGACGTCGCTCGCAGCGCGACCGGGCCGAACGAAGCGGCGGGCGGAAGCGAAGAGCTCGTCCCCGATTCGTGGGACGTCGGCGAGTATCTCGGCAAGACCGCGGTGCTGCGCATTGTCGACGAGGCCACCGGCGGCTGGGGGCACATCAATGTCGATCACATTGTGCAGACCGATCGCAAGCCGTCGGGGTTGTTGATCGACGCGCAGCGCGAGTTCCCCGCCACGGCGCGCTATCTAAACATTCCGATCAAGAACGGCGCGCCGAAGCGCAAGGTGACGCTGCTGGTGGACGGGACGGTCGCCGTCGTGAACGATATCGAGCTTGCGCCCGACAAGCCTGATTGGTGGGCGACGATGGACGTCGGCCCTTGGAAAGGAAAGACGCTCACGTTGCAAGTCGACCGGCTGCCGGAAAACAGCGCGGGCCTGAGCGCCGTTCAACTGAGCGACGAACAGCGGGACAACGGTGCGCTGTACCGCGAACCGTTGCGCGGGCAGTTTCATTTTTCGCCGCAGCGCGGTTGGAACAACGATCCCAACGGCCTGGCGTATTTCAATGGCGAGTACCATCTGTTTTTCCAGCACAATCCCTATGGCTGGGGCTGGGGCAACATGCACTGGGGCCATGCGGTGAGCAAAGACCTCGTTCACTGGCGCGAGCTCGGCGATGTCCTCGCGCCGGATGAAATGGGGCCGATGTTCAGCGGCTGCGCGGTCGTCGACTGGAAAAACAGCAGCGGCCTCGGGCGCGACGGTAAACCGCCGCTCGTACTGAGTTACACCGCGGCCGGCAATCCGACGGTGCAGTGCCTGGCGTCGAGCGTTGACGGCAGATCGTTTGAAAAGTTTGCCGGCAACCCCATCCTGAAGCAGATCACCGGCGGCAATCGCGATCCCAAAATCTTCTGGCACGAACCGACCGCACGTTGGGTGATGGTGCTGTACGTCGAGTTGGACGGCAAGCATACGATTCATTTTTTCACGGCCCAGGATCTCAAGGAGTGGACGTGTGAAAGCGTCATCGATGGGTTCTTCGAGTGCCCTGATCTCTTTGAACTGGCCGTCGACGGCGACGCGTCGAACAAGAAATGGGCGCTCACCGCAGCTAACAGCGAGTACATGCTCGGCAGCTTCGATGGCAAGACCTTCAAGCCCGAGACACCAAAATTGGCGGGCCATCGCGGCCGCGGATTCTACGCTGCGCAGACATTCAGCGACATTCCCGCCGACGACGGACGCCGCATTCAGATCGGTTGGTTTCAAACCGAAACGAAGGGGATGCCGTTCAATCAATCGATGACGGTGCCGCTCGAATTGAATCTGACCCAGACGCCCGACGGGCCGCGGATGACGTTCGCACCGGCGCGGGAGCTCGCCGTACTCCGCGCAACGGCTCACGAGTTCGACCGCTTGAAGCTCAAGCCCGGCGACGCGAATCCGCTTGCCAACGTGCAGGCGGAGTTAGTCGAGTTGCGCGCGGACTTCGCGCCGGGGGATGCGACGGAGGTCTTGTTCAACGTGCGCGGCGCCGTCATCGCTTACGACGCGAAGGCGCAAGAGTTACGCGTGAACGACCAGCGAGCGCCGGCCCCGTTGCGCGACGGAAAGCAGCGGATCACGATTCTTTGCGACCGCATCGGCCTGGAGATCTTCGCCAGTGATGGTTTGACGTACGTGCCGATGCCGTATCAACCGAACGCAGACGATCGCAGCGTGAAAGTCGAAGTGAAAGGGGCGCCGG